>NZ_JBEYXP010000101.1:0-22695 GCF_040704615.1 Streptomyces sp. NPDC046862
ATCTTCCACCGCATGTACCCGATGGCCGTCGACCGCACGGTCGTCGAGTGCGACTGGCTCTACCTCCCGCACGTCGTCGACAGCGGCAAGGACGTCAGCCGGTCCGTCGAGCTCTTCGACCGGGTCAACCGGCAGGACTTCGACGCCTGCGAACGCACACAGCCAGGCATGAACTCCCGGATGTACAGCAAGGGGGGCGTGCTGGTGCCCAGCGAGCACCACATCGGTGCCTTCCACGACTGGGTCAACGAGCGCCTGGGCACGCGGCAGCCGCACTGAGCGGCCCCGGCGAGGCCCGGTACCGTCCACGGGCCGCTCAGCCCAGATAACCCATCCGGTGGCTGATCTCCTCCGCGCCCTTGAGCAGCACCGGAGCGAGCTCGTGCAGGCGCTCCTCGGTGAGCCGGTACGAGGGCCCGGAGGCGCTCAGCGCCGCGACGACCTTTCCGTCCCGGTTGCGGATGGGGGCGGCCATGGCGTGGAGGCCGAGCTCCAACTCCTCCCGGGCCCAGGCGTAACCGGCTTCCCGGATCTCGGAGAGGTTCTTCTCGAGCTTCGTCTTCGCGGTGATGGTGTGCGCGGTGACCTTCTTCAGGCCGACCTCGGCGATCAGCGCGGCACGTTCCTTGCTGGGCAGATGGGCCAGCAGGATCTTGCCGCTGGAGGTGGCGTGCAACGGGGTCAGCTGGCCGACCCAGTTCTGCGCGGTGACGGCCCCGGGGCCGCGCACCTGGTAGAGGTTGACCGCGTAGTGCTCCTGCAGCACGGCGATGTTGACGGTCTCGCCGAGCTCCTCGGCCAGGTTCTCGCAGACCGGGCGGCCCTGCTGCGTGATGTCGATGCGTCCGGTCACCGCACCGGCCAGGCGTACGATGCCAAAGCCGAGGCGGTACTTGCCGCGCTCGCCCGCCTGCTCCACCAGGCCGCGCGCCTCCAGGGCGCCGAGCAGTCGGAAAGCCGTGGACTTGTGAACATCGATTTCGGCCGCAACCTCGCTGACACCCGCCTCGCCACGGTGGGCCAGTATCTCCAGGACGCTGATGGCGCGGTCGACCGACTGGACTCCGCCGGCCTGGGAGTTGGACGTTTGGGGCTCAGGATAGTAGTTGCTCACAACGAAACTATACGCGCAGTAAACAACGCTAGTGCAAGTAACGGTGTCGAGCGAGGACCTCGCAAGTTGCGCCTCCCGCAACCTGGTGCGTATAGCGCTACTGGACTAGCATGCGTCGCATATCTCTGGCGCGAGCGAGACGAGGCACCATGGCTCCCCTGCAATACGACTTCGTCATCGTCGGCGGCGGATCAGCCGGCTGTGCACTGGCGAACAGGCTCTCCGCCGACCCGGCGAACCGGGTACTGGTTCTGGAGGCCGGCCGGTCCGACTACCCGTGGGACGTGTTCATTCACATGCCCGCGGCGCTGACCTACCCGATCGGCAGCCGGTTCTACGACTGGAAGTACGAGTCGGAGCCCGAGCCCCACATGGGCGGCAGGCGCGTTTATCACGCGCGGGGCAAGGTGTTGGGTGGTTCCAGCAGCATCAACGGCATGATCTTCCAGCGCGGCAACGCCATGGACTACGAGCGCTGGGCCGCCGACCCCGGCATGGAGAGCTGGGACTACGCGCACTGTCTGCCGTACTTCCAGCGGATGGAGAACTGCCTCGCGGCCGACCCCGACGACGAGTTCCGCGGTCATGACGGCCCACTCGTGCTCGAACGCGGCCCTGCCTCCAACCCGTTGTTCGGTGCCTTCCTCAAGGCCACCGAGGAGGCGGGCTACGCGCCCACGGACGACGTCAACGGCTATAGACAGGAAGGTTTTGCCGCATTCGACCGAAACGTCCACCGCGGACGTCGGCTGTCGGCCTCGAAGGCGTACCTCAAGCCCGTGAGGAAGCGGCCCAACCTCACGATCACGACCCGTGCCTTCGTCACACGCGTGCTCTTCGAGGGCAAGCGGGCCGTGGGCGTCGAGTACCAGCGCGGTCGAGGCGCGCCCCAGCAGGTCCGCGCCAGGGAAGTCATCCTGTGCGGCGGCGCCATCAACTCCCCACAGCTGCTGCAGCTCTCCGGCGTCGGCAACGCCGAGGAGCTGAGCGCGCTCGGCATCGACGTCGTCCACGACCTCCCGGGCGTCGGCGAGAACATGCAGGACCACCTGGAGGTGTACATCCAGTACGCCTGCAAGCAGCCCGTCTCCATGCAGCCGTACCTGGCGAAGTGGCGTGCCCCCTTCATCGGGCTCCAGTGGCTGTTCCGGAAGGGCCCGGCCGCGACCAACCACTTCGAGGCCGGCGGCTTCGCCCGCAGCAACGAGGACGTGGACTATCCCAACCTGATGTTCCACTTCCTGCCCATCGCGGTCCGCTACGACGGCTCCGTGCCCTCCGGCGGCCATGGCTACCAGGTCCACGTCGGCCCCATGTACTCCGACGCCATCGGCTCGGTCAAGATCAAGAGCAAGGATCCGCGCGAGCACCCGGAACTGCGCTTCAACTACCTCTCGACCGAGCAGGACCGCCGCGAGTGGGTCGAATCGATCCGCGTCGCCCGCCAGCTCCTCAACCAGCCCGCGCTCGCCCCCTACAACGACGGCGAGATCTCGCCCGGCCCGTCGGTGGAGACGGACGAGGAGATCCTCGCCTGGGTCGCCAAGGACGGCGAGACCGCCCTGCACCCCTCCTGCACCTGCAAGATGGGCACCGACGAGATGTCCGTCGTCGACCCGGCCAGCATGCGGGTGCACGGTGTGGACGGCCTGCGCGTGGTGGACGCCTCCGTCATGCCCTACGTCACCAACGGCAACATCTACGCACCGGTGATGATGGTCGCCGAGAAGGCCGCCGACCTGATCCTCGGCAAGGAGCCGCTCGCGCCGTCGAAGGCGGTGTACTACCGCCACCGTGACGCCCAGAAGCAGGCGGACTAGGCGTTGGGCACGGCAGGACTCGGGGCGCTGCTGAGCAGCGTCCGCTACGAGGTGCTGCCCGCGAAGGCCACCGAGGACAAGGTCCTCGCCCATGTCCCGCGCGACGTCGTCGTCACCGTGACGGCGTCGCCGGTCAAGGGCCTGGAGCCGACCCTCGACCTCACCTCCCGGCTCACCGCCCACGGCTACCGCGTCGTCCCCCACGTGCCCGCACGGCTGCTGCGGGACGACGCGCACCTGAAGGAGGTCGCGGCCCGGCTGCTCGAGGCGGGCGTGGACGACGTCTTCGTGCCGGCGGGCGACGCCGACCCGCCGGCCGGGACCTACGACGGTTCGCTGCCGGTGCTGCGCGGGTTGAGCGACCTGGGCAGACCCTTCGCCCACGTCGGCGTCACCGGCTATCCCGAGAGCCATCCGCTCATCCACGACGACGTCACCATCCAGGCGATGTGGGACAAGCGAGAGCACGCCACGTACATCGTGAGCAATCTCTGCTTCGACCCGCGTGTGCTGGGGGAGTGGATCGCCCGGATACGGCGGAGGGACGTCGCACTGCCCGTGTACGTGGGTGTCGCGGGTCCCGTGCAGAGGGCGAAGCTGCTCTCGATGGCGGCGAAGATCGGGGTGGGCGAGTCGACGCGTTTCCTGACCAAGCACGCGTCGTGGTTCCTGCGCTTCGCGGCGCCGGGCGGCTACTCACCGCAGAGACTGCTTGAGCGGAGCGAGCAGACCCTGACGGCGGCTTCGGCCGGCGTGGCGGGCCTGCACCTGTTCACCTTCAACCAGATCGCCGAGACGGAGAGGTGGCGCCGGGCGCTGCTGGACCGGCTCGGAGGCTGAGCGGCCGTATACGGGGGAGGGGCGGGCTGAAGATCCAGCCCGCCCCTCGATCACGTGCGGCTCAGCGGAACACCACCGTGCGGTTCCCGTCCACCATCACCCGGCTCTCGCTGTGCCACTTCACGGCGTGCGCCAGCACCTGTGCCTCCACGTCCCGGCCGACCGTGACCAGCTGGCCGGGGTCGAGCGAGTGGTCCACCCTGACCACGTCCTGCTCGATGATCTGTCCCTCGTCCAGGTCCGACGTCACATAGTGCGCCGTCGCGCCGACGAGCTTCACCCCGCGGTCGTAGGCCTGCACGTAGGGGCGGGCGCCCTTGAAGCTGGGCAGGAAGGAGTGGTGGATGTTGATGGCGCGTCCCTCGAGCTGCTTGCACAGGTCGTCGGAGAGGACCTGCATGTAGCGGGCCAGCACGACAAGGTCGATGTCCAGCTCGCGTGTCAGCTCCACCAGCCGTGCCTCGGCCTCGGGCTTGGCGTCCTTTGTGACCGGGATGTGGTGGAACGGCACACCGTAGGACTCCGCGAGCCCCTCGAAGTCCTGGTGGTTGGAGACGATCGCCGGGATCTCGATGTTGAGGGCCCCGGAGCGCCAGCGGAACAGCAGGTCGTTCAGGCAGTGGCCGAACTTGGACACCATGATGAGCGTCCGGGTCGGGGTGGATGCGGCACGCAGCGTCCAGGAGATCCCGTGGGTCTCGGCGACGGGACCGAATCGGGAACGCAGATTTTTCAGGTCCGAGGCTGGATCAGAAACGTCGAAGTGGACCCTCATGAAGAATCGGCCCTGGAGTCGATCATCGAACTGCTGGCTCTCCAGGATGTTGCCGGAGTTCCTGACCAGGAATCCGCTCACGGCGTGCACAAGGCCCGCGCTGTCGGGACAGGAAAGGGTGAGAACGTACTCACGGCCAGGTTGTGGTCGGGGTGACATGGATGGCCTCCGTCGGTGCGTATTGCACAACTCGGTGAGCGATGCGCAACATGCTCCGGCCAGGGGTGGCCCTTGGTCAAGAGAGAAGGGCTATGGAGCCCCTTGCGAAATCGTCATCCGCCAACCTCTTGACGAGTGTCTGCACATTCGCCAGGGTGTTCCACCACAAGCAATCTGATGCACAATGCGCAACACACACCGGCTGAAGGGCTTGGCGCGTGGCAGACCTTTACGTGGACGGTGAATGGCGGGACCCGCTGGCCGGAGGCCTTCGAGGGATCCGCTGTCCCGCTGACGGCGCCCTCGTAGCGACCGTATCGGAAGGGACACGTCCCGACACCGAGGCGGCGATCGCCGCGGCCCGCCGGGCCTTCGACGAGGGGCCCTGGCCGCGCACCCCCGAGCGGGAGCGCGGTGCGCTGCTGCTGCGCACAGCCGATCTCATCGAGCGCGACGCCATGGTGTTCGCCCGCGCCGAATCGCTGGACACGGGCAAGCGGATGGTGGAGAGCGAGTACGACATCGCCGACATCGTCTCCTGCTTCCGATACTACGGAGGGCTCGGCGGAACCGACGCCGGACGCGTGATCGACACCGGCCGTGACGACGCCGTCAGCCGCGTCGTCCACGAACCGGTCGGCGTGTGCGGGCTGATCACCCCCTGGAACTACCCCCTGCTCCAGGCGTCCTGGAAGGTCGCGCCCGCACTCCTCGCAGGCAACACGATCGTCCTCAAGCCGAGTGAGCTCACCCCGTCCACCTCGATCCTGCTGATGAAGGCGCTCGAGGAGGCCGGCCTCCCGGCGGGCGTCGCCAATCTCGTCCTGGGGACCGGACCCGAGGTGGGCGCCCCGCTCTCCGAGGACCCGGCCGTCGACATGATCTCCTTCACGGGAGGTCTCGACACCGGCCGCCGTATCATGGCGACCGCCGCCTCGACCGTGAAGAAGGTGGCACTGGAGCTCGGCGGCAAGAACCCCAACGTCGTCTTCGCGGACGCCGACTTCGAGACAGCCGTGGACTTCGCCCTCACGGCCGTCTTCCTCCACTCCGGGCAGGTCTGTTCGGCCGGTGCCCGGTTGATCGTCGAGGACTCGCTCCACGACCGCTTCGTCGACGAGGTCGTCCGCCGTGCCCGGCAGATCCGCCTCGGCGGCCCCTTCGACCTCGACGCCGAGACCGGCGCGCTGATCTCCGCCCAGCACCGGGAGAAGGTCGAGGCGTACGTCGCCGCCGGCCTCGCCGAGGGCGCGGTACTGCGCTGCGGCGGCGAACGCCCCGCCGACCCGGCTCTGGCGAAGGGCTACTACTACCCCCCGACCGTCCTCGACGAGTGCCGGCAGGACATGCGCGTGGTGCACGAGGAGTCCTTCGGCCCCGTGCTCACCGTCGAGCGCTTCACCGACGAGGACGACGCCGTACGCATCGCCAACGACACCGAGTACGGACTCGCCGGAGCCGTCTGGACGCAGGACGCCGGAAAGGCCCAGCGGGTCGCCCAGCGGCTGCGCCACGGCACTGTGTGGATCAATGACTACCACCCCTATGTGCCGCAAGCGGAATGGGGTGGCTTCGGACACTCGGGCGTGGGCCGGGAGCTGGGACCGACCGGCCTGAACGAGTACCGAGAGCCAAAGCACATCTGGCAGAACATCCATCCCCGGCCGCAGCGCTGGTTCCGCGGCTGAATGCCGAAAGAGGTCGATCGTGACCACACAGACCGATGTGTCGCAGCGGCGCGACACACTTCAGGACCGCCCCCCGGTCGTCTCCGTACGCAGGCTGTGGAAGGTGTTCGGGCCGAAGGCCGAGCAGGTTCCGGAATCCGAGGAGCTGTGCGGGCTCACCCGCCGCGAGCTCATGGACCGCACCGGCTGCACGGCCGCCGTACGCGACGTGAACTTCGAGGTCTCGCCCGGCGAGGTCTTCGTCGTCATGGGCCTGTCCGGCTCCGGCAAGTCCACGCTGGTGCGATGTCTGACCCGGTTGATAGAACCCACCTCCGGTGAGGTGGTCTTCGAGGGCCAGGACATCCGCGGCGCGGACGCCCGTCGACTGCGCGAACTCAGACGCAGCAAGTTCTCCATGGTCTTCCAGCACTTCGGACTGCTGCCCCATCGCCGCGTCGTCGACAACGTGGCCTTCGGGCTGGAGATCCGCGGCATGGGCAAGGCCGATCGCATCAAGCGCGCGATGGAGGTCGTCGAACTGGTCGGCCTCGCCGGCTATGAGAACTCCTATCCCGACCAGCTCTCCGGCGGTATGCAGCAGCGCGTCGGCCTTGCCCGGGCCCTGGCCGGCGACCCGGACGTGCTCTTCTTCGACGAGCCGTTCTCAGCGCTCGACCCGCTGATCCGCCGCGACATGCAGAACGAGGTCATCCGCCTGCACCACGAGGTCGGCAAGACGATGGTGTTCATCACCCACGACCTCTCCGAGGCGCTCAAGCTCGGTGACCGCATCCTGATCATGCGCGACGGCAAGATGGTCCAGTGCGGCACCGGCGACGAGCTGGTCGGCGCTCCGGCCGACGACTACGTACGCGAATTCGTGAAGGACGTGCCCCGCGGCGACGTACTGACCCTGCGCTGGATCATGCGCCCCGCGACCGAGGAAGACGCACTGGACGGACCCGAGCTGGGGCCCGACGTGGTGGTGCGGGAAGCCACTCGGGCGGTGCTGGCGGCCGACAAGCCGGTCAAGGTCGTCCAGGACGGCAAGCTGCTCGGCATCGTCGGCGACGAGGAGATCCTCGCGGTGGTCGCCGGGCAGGAAGGCGACGGGCGATGACCGTTGCGATAGAGAAACCGGAGAAGAGAGAGACCGAGGAACCGACAGCGCCCGCCGCGGCCGCCCGCAAGCTCAGCCGGGGCATGGTCGTCGCCGCGATCCTGGTCGTCTGGCTGGTGCTCTTCGCCGTACTGCGAGGAAAGCAGACCCTGTCCCTGGCGGCGGCCGACCTCACCGATCTGCACGAGTGGATCAACGACGTCAACGACTCCATCGGGGCGAACCGCAACTCCAACCCGCTCTTCCTGTACTTCTTCAACGAGATCCGGCTGGTCATCGACAACCTGGTGACCTTCATCCAGGAGCTGATCTCCCAGCCCTCCGGCGCCCGCCCGGTCCCGCAGATCGGCTGGCTGGGCGTAGTCGGCATCGCGGGCTACGTCTCCTGGGCCGTGGGCAACTGGCGGGTCGCGCTGCTGGCCGTGGCCGGGTTCACCTTCTTCGGACTGCAGGGTCTGTGGCAGGAGAGCATGGACACGCTGTCCCTCACCCTCTCCGCGGTGCTGGTGGCGCTGCTGTTCGCGATCCCGCTCGGAGTGTGGTCGGGGCTGTCGGACCGGTTCAACCGGATCATGACGCCGTTCCTGGACTTCATGCAGACGATGCCGACCTTCGTCTATCTGGCACCGCTGACCCTGTTCTTCCTCATCGGCGGTGCGTCCGCCACCATCGCCACCGTGATCTATGCCGCTCCGCCGGCGATCCGGATCACCGCGCACGCCATCCGGAACGTGCCGGCGACGACGGTCGAGGCGGCCGACTCACTGGGCGCCACGAGGCGCCAGTCGCTGCTGAAGGTTCTGCTGCCGATGTCCAAGCGGACCGTGGTGATGGGTGTCAACCAGACCATCATGGCCGCCCTGGCCATGGTGACCATCGCGGCCCTGATCAACGCGCCCGGCCTCGGCGCGATCGTCATCCAGGCGCTGCAGTCGCTCGATGTCGGCACGGCCTTCAACGCGGGTCTCGCCATCGTGATCATGGCGATCGTCCTGGACCGGGTGACCACCGCGGCAGCGGCACGCGAGGAGACCGCGCGGCGTTCCCAGAACCGTTTCCTGAAGTGGCGGCGGCAACTGCTGGGTGCCGGCGCCGTGGTCACGGCGGTCCTGATCTACATGTCGCACACCTACGTGTGGGCGGCCGACTTCCCCGGCGAGGGCACCGTCGGCAGCCACATCGCGAGCGCGGCGGACACCGCGACCAACTGGGCGCAGGACAATCTGGCGGGCCTCACCAACGCCATCCGCGACGTCATCACCAACGGCCTGCTCAATCCGTTCCAGACGCTGCTCACCGACTCCCCGTGGTGGCTCGTCGGTGCGGTGCTGATCGCGCTGGGCGTGGTACTCGGCGGCTGGCGGGCCGGCATCACCACGGCCGTCTGCGTGGGTCTGCTGATCGGCACCGGCGTGTGGTCGGACGCCATGACGACGATGGCCTCGACGCTGGTCGCGACGGTGCTGGTGATGATGCTCGGCATCGTCTTCGGGGTGTGGATGGGCCGCAGCATGCTCGTGGACCGGCTGATCCGGCCAACCCTGGACGCGGCCCAGGTCATGCCCCCGTTCGTCTATCTCGTGCCGTTCCTGGCGCTGTTCGGCGCCACCCGCTTCACGGCCATCGTCGCCGCGATCGTCTACGGGGCGCCCGTCGCCATGAAGATCATCGCGGATGGGATCCGGGCGGTGCCCGAGGCCACCGTGGAAGCGGCTACCTCCGCCGGGTGCAACACGTGGCAGATCATCACCAAGGTTCAACTGCCGATGTCACGCAGTGCCCTGACCCTCGCGACCAACCAGGGCCTGATCTACGTGCTGTCGATGGTTGTTGTGGGCGGCCTGGTAGGCGCCGGCGCCCTCGGCTACGACGTCGTGGCCGGATTCTCGCAGGGACAACTGTTCGGGAAGGGGCTTGCCGCGGGGCTGGCCATCGTCCTTCTCGGAGTCATGTTCGACCGGATCACTCAGGCAGCGGCGCGACGCGCAAGCGCATAAGGAGTAAGAACACCATGGCAAGACACTGGCGAGTCGGCGCGGCCGGCCTGGCCGTCCTCGGCCTCACTCTCACCGCCTGCGGCGGGGCGAAGGTCGGCGACAACTCTTCGGGTTCGGACAGCGCGGGCGACTCCGGCAAATGCGGCACGTTCAACCTCGCGATCAACCCGTGGGTGGGATACGAGGCCGACGCGGCGGTCGTCGCGTACGTGGCCCAGCACAACCTCGGCTGCAAGGTCACCAAGAAGAACCTCAAGGAGGAGATCGCCTGGCAGGGCTTCGGAACCGGCGAAGTGGACGCCGTTCTGGAGAACTGGGGCCACGACGACCTCAAGAAGAAGTACATCGACCAGCAGAAGACCGCCGTCGATGCCGGCCCGACCGGCAACAAGGGCGTCATCGGCTGGTACGTGCCGCCGTGGCTGGCCAAGGCGCACCCCGACATCCTCGATTGGAAGAACCTCGACAAGTACGCCTCCAACTTCAAGACCTCCGAGTCGGGCGGCAAGGGCCAGCTCCTGGACGGCGACCCGTCCTACGTCACCAATGACGAGGCGCTGGTGAAGAACCTGAAGCTCAACTTCAAGGTGGTGTACGCGGGCAGTGAGACCGCGCTCATCCAGTCCTTCCGGGACGCCGAGAAGAACAAGAAGTGGGTCATCGGCTACTTCTACGAGCCGCAGTGGTTCCTGTCCGAGGTCCCGCTGAAGAAGGTCGCCCTGCCTGAGTACAAGGCGGGTTGCGACGCGGACGCGGCGAAGGTCGCCTGCGACTACCCCGTGTACGACCTGAACAAGATCGTCAGCGCGAAGTTCGCCAAGTCGGGGAGCCCGGCGTACAAACTGGTGAAGAACTTCAACTGGACGAACGACGACCAGAACGAGGTCGCCAAGTACATAGCCCAGGACAAGATGTCGGACGACGCCGCGGCGAAGAAGTGGGTCGAGGCCAACAAGGACAAGGTCGACGCCTGGCTGAAGTAGTAGTCGGGGTCGCAAGGCCGATCGAACAGGCCCGGTGGGTGGTGCGCACCTGTGTGCGTCACTCACCGGGCATTGCCGTGTTCGGGGCGTGTCTCCGGACTGTTCTCCGACGTCACGGATCACTGCGGTACGGTCGGGTCGCCGTGTGCGGCACACGCGCGGGCGCGAAAGCCCTCCGGCGCGATCACGTCCGGGTCGCCTGCCGACCGTTCTGATATATTTGAAGTATGTCAGAGGTAGGTAGGGCGCTGATGTCGGCGATCCGGTGCGAAGGAAAAGGCGGCTGAAAATGAGCATCCCCGAGTTCTCCCCCGTGACTGACTCGGCGCCGATGTCATTGGCCGACCTGGCCTACGAGCGCCTTCAGGATCGATTGGTCATGCTCGACATCCGGCCCGGCGAGCCGATCAACGACAGCCAGCTCGCTTCGGAGCTCGGCGTGGGACGCACGCCCGTTCGCGAGGCGCTCAAGCGACTCGAGACCGACCATCTCGTGGTGTCCTACCCCCGCCGGGGCACATTCGCCACCACCATTGACGTGACCGAGCTCGGCGCGATCTCCGACATCCGCGAGCAACTCATGCCGTTCGCGGCACGGCGGGCCGCCGTCCACGCCGGTAGCGCCATGCGCGACGCGCTGCGAGCCAAGGCCGATGAGGTGAGGAGCGCCGAGAGCACTCGCGGTGATCGCACCGCAATGATGCGCACGGACATGTCGTTGCACCGGCTCATCTACAAAGCGGCCGGCAATCCACACCTCGAGGACGTGCTGATCCGCTACGACAACCTGGCCACCCGCATCTGGTGCCTGGTCATCGATCGGCTCCCTGACCTTGCACACCACGTCATCGAGCACGCGGACCTGCTCGACGCCGTCGCTGACGGCGACGACGACCGCGCCGAGCTCCTCACCCGCGAGCACATCGCCGGCTTTGCCCGTGAGATCCGCGGCGTGCTCTGACCGCCTGCGAGCTCGCCGGTAAGGGGTCGTTGTCACACAGGTGACCAATTGGCTGTTGTCAGGAGCTCAGCGAGGCGCTCGGCTGGGGTTTCCCAGCCGAGCGTTCTGTGTGGGCGGCTGTTGAGCTCGGCGGCCACGGCGTCCAGGTGCTCCCAGCTGTGCCGGGACAGGTCGGTGCTCCTCGGGAAGTATTGCCGCAGCGGGCCGCTGGTGTTCTCGTTCGAGCCGCGCTGCCGAGGACTGGCTGGATCGCGGAAGAAGACCGGGATGTCGGTGGCGAGGGTGAACGCCTTACCGATGATGAGGTCGCCCTCCCCGCGCCCGGGGACGGCCCGGCCGGTGGCTTTGACGGGCCGCTCGCTGGTCACCACAATGTCCCTGATCGCGCGGGCCTGGCGCTTGTAGGACTGCCGGTACGGCCGGCGCAACGCTCGTCCGGTGCGCAGGGCGCGGGTCGGTTCGCGGCGCGGTTCACCGCGGCCCCGGACGTAGAGGGCCTGGTAGATCGTCTCGTGGACCACGTGCATCTCCGGCCGGCCGGGAAAACGGGTCCGAACAGCCGGGCGGACCTGCTCGGGGCTCCAGCGTGGTGAGAGGTGGTGCTGGATGAGTTCCGCGGCTCCGGGTTCTGCCCGATCCCGCCCGGCTTGGGGCGCGGGCGGCGCTGCTCGGCGCGGCGTTGGGCGGCGTGTGGCCGATGGGTCCACCGACTGCCCCGCCACATCGCTCCGTTGCGTTGCGCCGTATCTCGCGGCTGATGGTGGACGGGCTGCGGCCCGCTCGACAGCTGTCTGCCGGATGAGGCGTTCTCCCGGAGCCGTTCGGCGATGTGGATGCGGTCGGCCTCGCGCAAGTACCGCGACGGCTCGGAAGCCGGAGCCTCCACAACGATGGGAGGCTTCGGCTTCCCCGTCGGCGGAGAGTGCCGGCCATCGCGCCACCGCTTGCCGGTCCGCACGTTGACGCCGACGATCGGGCAGGCCTCTCTGCTGCTGTAGCCCTGCTGCGTGAGCTGGAGATGTGCCTCCCGCTCGGGCAGCGGACGGCGACCGCCCCCTGGACTTGCAAGGTCCACTAGAACTCAGGAATCCGGCACGGGGGCAGTCGTTCGTCGGGCCGGAGCCGTTCAGATGTCGAAGAGGCCCTTCGGCTTCTGCGAGGCCTCGTGCTGCTCGGGCTCGGGCTCGGGCGCAAGCTCGGCCTGCGGCTCGGGCTGTGTCACTGGCTCTTCCTCGATGTCGAAGAGGGAGCCTGACGGCGCGGGCTGCGCGGTGGCTTCGGCGGTCGGCTCCGGCGTTCCGGTTGTCCCGGCCACCGGTGCCTCGTCGGCCGGGACATCGAAGAGCGACCCTCCCGAGGCGGCCGGCGCCGCAGGAGTCGGCTCGGGTGTGGGTTGGTCGAAGAGTGAGCCGGTGGAGGTGGCTGGAGTGGTGGGCTCGGTTGTGGGCTCGTCGAACAGTGATCCGGTGGAGGGTGTGGGTTCGGCGGGTGCTTCGTCGAAGAGTGAGCCGCCCGTGGCGTTCGGCGGGGCCGGCTGGGTTGTGGGTTGGTCGAAGAGTGAGCCGGTGGAGGTGGCTGGAGTGGTGGGCTCGGTTGTGGGCTCGTCGAACAGTGATCCGGTGGAGGGTGTGGGTTCGGCGGGTGCTTCGTCGAAGAGTGAGCCGCCCGTGGCGTTCGGCGGGGCCGGCTGGGTTGTGGGTTGGTCGAAGAGTGAGCCGGTGGAGGTGGCTGGAGCGGTGGGCTCGGTTGTGGGCTCATCGAACAGCGATCCACCGGCGACCGGCTTCGCGGGTGCCTCGGCGAACAACGACGACCCGGAGGCGGCGGGCTCGGCAGGACCAGGGCCAGGGGAAGCGGGAGGGGCGTCCTGGACAGCCGCGGAGGCTGGAGCGGCCGCGGGAGCCTGGGCGGGTGTCTTCCCGGCCTGGGCCGCGGTCTCACCGGCCTTGACCGAGGCGAGCAGCATCTGTGCGACATCGAGGACCTCGACCTCCTCGCGCGCCTCGGACTTGGCCTGGAGCGCCGTGACTCCGTCGGAGATCATCACCCGGCAGAACGGGCAGCCGACCACGATCTGGTCGGCACCGGTGCCGACGGCCTCCGTGCTGCGGTTCATGTTGATCCGCTCTCCGAGGCTCTCCTCCATCCACATCCGGGCGCCGCCGGCCCCGCAGCAGAAGGATCGCTCCGAGTTGCGCTCCATCTCGACGTACGAAGCGCCCGGCAGCGCCGACAGCAGCTCGCGCGGCGGGCTGTAGACCTGGTTGTGCCGACCGAGGTAGCACGGGTCGTGGTAAGTGATCGACCGCGTGTTCGTGCCGGGCTCGGAGGCGACCGGCGTCAGCTTGCCGTCGCGCACGAGCCGGTTGAGCAGTTGGGTGTGGTGGACGACCTCGAGCTCGATGCCGAAGGCCTTGTACTCGTTCTTCAGTGTGTTGAAGCAGTGGGCGCAGGTCGCGACGACCTTCTTGACCTTGAACTCCTTGAAGGTCTCGACGTTCTCCTGGGCCAGAGCCTGGTAGACGAACTCGTTGCCGGAGCGGCGGGCCGAGTCGCCGGTGCAGGTCTCGCGGTTTCCGAGTACGCCGAAGGAGACACCGGCCATGTGGAGCAGCTCGGCGACCGCGCGGGTGGTCTTCTTGGCCCGGTCCTCGTAGGCGCCGGCGCAGCCGACCCAGAACAGCCAGTCGACCGACTCCAGCGACTCCAGGTCCTTGCCGACCTCCTTGACCTCGAACGGCAGGCCCTTGGCCCAGTCCATGCGCGCATTCGACGCCATGTTCCAGGGGTTGCCCCTGTTCTCAAGGCCCTTGAATACCTGGTTGAGCTCGGCGGGGAAGTCCGACTCGATCAGTACCTGGTAGCGGCGCATGTCGACGATGTGGTCGACATGCTCGATGTCGACCGGGCACTGCTCGACGCAGGCGCCACACGTCGTGCACGACCAGAGCACGTCCGCGTCGACGACGAAGTCGCCGCCCTCGGGGTTGTAGAACTCCGCATCCGCGTCGCCCTTGCCGATCAGCGCCCGCTCGGCGTGTCCGGCCTGACCGGCGGCCTTGAGGTAGGTGTGCTCGCGCAGGCCCTTCATCAGCAGCTTCGGCGAGAGCGGCTTCTGGGTGTTCCAGGCCGGACACTGCGACTGGCAGCGACCGCACTCGGTGCAGGTGGTGAAGTCGAGGAGGCCCTTCCAGGAGAAGTCCTCGATCTTCCCGACGCCGAGCGCGACGTCCTCGTCGAGGTCCTCGACGTCTTCCAGGGTGATTGCCTTGCCGCCGACGGCGAGCGGCTTGACCTCGCCCAGCGCCGTACGGCCCGAGGACTCGCGCTTGAACCAGATGTTGAACCAGGCGGTGAACCGGTGCCAGGCGATGCCCATGGTCAGGTTGCGGGCGATGACGATCAGCCAGACCATCGCCAGCGCGATCTTGAAGAACGCGATGAAGTGGACGAGGTTCTCGTTGGCGCTCTGGCCGACGGGGTAGAGCGCTTCGCCGATCCAGGAGGAGAGAGGGAAGTGCGCGCGGGTCGCGTGCTCGGGGTCAACGAGGCGGTATTCCGCGCCCCGGATGAACAGGATCGCCGCACCCTCGAGCAGGGCCAGGTACTCCACGAAGTAGGCCTGCCAGAACGTCGAGCCGAAGAACCGGCTCGTGCGGCCCTCGCTGCGGGGGTGGTGCTTCTGGCGGTAGACGATCAGCCAGACGATGCCGACCGTGCTCAGCGCGCCGATGAACTCGCTGAACCACTCGAAGGGGTACCAGTGGCCCACGATCGGCCACGCCCACTCGGGGTCGAACAGCTGGAAGTACGCGCCCGCCACCGCGGTGCTCAGGAAGAGGAACGCGGCGAACACGAACCAGTGCATGATGCCGACCCAGGTCCACTGGAGCATCCGGGTGTGCAGCACGGTCTCCTTGAGCATGGTGACCGTACGGGCGACCGGATCGTCGGTGCGGCTCGGGTTCGCGGGCTGGCCCATCCGGATCACCCGGAGCATGCTCCGAACAGCGGGGACCAGGACGAACAGGGCGGCCAGCGTGAGCGCCAGCGACGCCACCAGGGCGAAGGTCTGCATCAGGGGCTCCTCAAGGATGGTCTCTGGCTGGGGGTCGTGACGGAGCGCTGCGCGACCCGCCCACCGGGGGCGGCCAGGGTGACCAGGTACATGCGGTCCAGCTCGTGGCGCAGGTTACGCCAGGTGCCGCCAGGTGTCGCCGGGTGTCGCCGACGGCGGTCTCGGCGACCCGCATGAGCAGCTGCGTCGGCCGGCACAACTGCGCGTTGGGCGCGGATCCGGTCCTCCCGTGGTGACAGAGCGGAGGAGGCTGCGGCTCCTTTGCAGGCGCCGCAGCCTCGCTCAGGGCGATCAGCTGCCTCGTAGTGTCAGCGAGATCCTCGGTTCCCGCTGCGGCGAGTCACTCAGCAGCCGTCGGCCACGCGCCTTACCTGGTGACCCCGCGCGACTTGAGCTCTTCGATGATCGCGGGGAGGACCTCGTGCATGTCGCCCACGACGGAGTAGTTCGCCTTGGTCATCATCGGCGCCTCGGGATCGGTGTTGATCGCGAGGATCGTCTTCGACGACGCGCAGCCGGCCCAGTGCTGGATGGCACCGGAGATCCCGCAGGGGATGTACAGGTCCGGGCTGATCCGGGAGCCGGTCTGGCCGACCTGCTCGTGGTGGGGGCGCCAGCCCAGCGAGGTGACCACCCGGGACACGCCGACCACGCCGCCGAGCAGCTCGGCGAGCTCGGCGACCGCGCCGAAGCCGTCCACACCACCCGCCCCGCGCCCGGCACCCACGACGACCTTGGCGGACTTCAGCGAGCCGGAGTGGTCGACTTCCTTGGTGCCGGTCGACACGACCCGCGCCAGGAGGTCGGACTCGGCCACCTCCGGGGTCACCTCCACCCAGGCGGCGGGCGACGCGCCCTCCACCGGCGACATGGCCCACGAGTGGCCGGCGACGGTGAAGACCGCGGGCCGCTGGTCGAGCTTCATCTCCTCCAGGGCCGCTCCGCCGACCACCTGCCGGGTCACCACGAACGGCGCCAGGCCTTGGAACGCGGTCGCGTTGGCGGCCATGGGCACATCGAGCCGCGCGGCCAGATGCGCCAGCACCTCGTTGCCCCGGGGCGAGCCCGCGGCGGTGACCACGACGGAGCGGGTCGACTCACGGATCGCCTGCAGTGCCGCCGCCCAGGCGGCCCCGGCGTACGACGTGAAGGCTTCGCCCACCGCGTGGTGCACCTCGGCCGCGCCGTGGGTGCCGAGCTCGGCTGCCAGCGCGTCGCGGTTCTCGACCTCGCCGACCACGACCGCGCGGATGGCGATGCCACCGCCCTCGGCCGACAGCGACCGGGCGAAGGCGAGGGTCTCCAGCGAGATCTCGCTCGCGGCGCCGTTCTCGGTCTCGACCAGTACCAGAATCATCGGGTCACCCCCAGCTTTCCGAACAGGTCGGCGACCGCGCCGGCCGCCTCCGGCCCCTCGCCCAGCACCTCGACCGTCGAGGGTGCCGGCGGGGGCAGCAGCAGTTGCACCCGACTGGCTCCGGCGGGCTCGGCCGACGGGGTCCGGGTCTCGATCTCGACCTTCTTGGCCGCCATTCGGCCCCTCAGCGTCGGATAGCGCGGCTCCACCCCGCCCTCGAGCACGGTGACGACCGCGGGCAGCGGCGGCGAGTACGTCTCCTCACCGCCGGGGCCGTCACCGCGGGCGGTCAGGTGGCCGTCGGCCACCTCGACCGTCGACACGCCGTTGACCACCGGCCGGCCCAGCGCGTGGGCCAGCCGGATGCCCACCTGGAAGTCGCCGCTGTCGGCAGCGTCGTTGCCGAGCAGGATCAGGTCGTACGTCGTGCCCGCGGCCTCCTTCTCACGCACGACGTGGGCGATCTCCCGGGCCACGTCGGCCGGTCCGAGCCGGGTCGGCTCCGCCTCCACCAGTACGGCGGCGTGGCAGCCGAGCGCCAGCGTGTCCCGCAGCTGCTCGGTGGCCTCGGACGGGCCGACCGTGAGCAGCGTGACCGTACCGCCGGTCGCCTCGACGGTCTGGACCGCCAGTTCGACCGCACAGCTCTCGTGGTTGCTCACGGTGAAGCCGACGTACCTTCCGTCGACGCCCTGCTTGTCGTCGGTGAGCAGGACCTCACCGGAGGAGTCAGGGACCCGCTTGATGCAGACCAATACGTTTGTCATCGTTCACCTCTCGTGGTCTCGACGGTGCCGGCCACCGACGGCATCGTCATCAGCGGATCCGCTCGTTGTCCGGGTCGAAGGGGGGCGTGGCGTCGTTGCCGATCACGGTCACGGGGTAGAGCTCCTCCATGTAGGAGACCGCGAGCTCATTGCCGATCCGCGCCTGCTCGACCGGCAGGTAGGCCAGCAGCAGGTGCTTGCCCAGCGAGGGGGCCGAGCCGGCGGTGGTGACGTACGGGTGGTGCCCGTGCCCGTCGACGAGCGTCTCGCCGGAGCGGGTCAGGATCGGCTCGCCACCGAGCATGTACCGCTTCACCCCGGACGCCGACGTGTGGTCGTCCACGGCCAGCGTGCACAGCACGGTCGCGGGCTCACCGGCGCGCTGCGCCAGGTAGGCCTCCTTGCCGATGAAGTCGGCACCCTTCACCTTCGGCCGCTGCATGCCGGCCTCGACGATGGAGCGCTCGCCGTCGAGTTCGAGGCCGAAGGCCCGGTAGGCCTTCTCGATCCGGCCCGTGGTCACGTAGACGCCGATACCGACCGGGCGGGCGCCCAAGGGCGCACCCGTCGCGAGCAGCTTGTCCCACACCGCGGCGGCCTGGTCGAAGGGGACGTACAGCTCCCAGCCGAGCTCGCCGACGTAGGAGATCCGGGAGGCCAGTACGGTGATGCCGTCGACATCGATCTCGCGGCAGCTGAGGAAGCCGAAGCCCCCGTGGGACACGTCGGCGTCGGTCAGCTGCGACAGGATGTCGCGGGCCTTCGGGCCCCACAGCCCGATCGTGGAGACCTGGTCGGTGAGGTCCACCAGGGACGCGTCGTCGCCGAGCTGATCGGCGAACCACTTCTTGTCAGCCATGCCGTGCGCGCCGCCGGTGACGACCCGGTAGTGGTCCTCACCCAGGCGCATCACGGTGAGGTCGGAGCGGAACCCGCCCTTGCGGTCGAGCACCGGGGTGTAGATCACCTTGCCGACCGGCACGTCGCACTGCGCTACACAGGTGCGCTGTACGGCGGCCAGCGCGCCGGGACCGGTGATGTCGAAGATCGCGAAGGCGGTCAGGTCGATGACGCCCGCGGATTCGCGCATCCGCAGGTGCTCGGCGTTGACGATCGGGCTCCACCAGCGCGCGTCCCACTCGTGCGCGCGCGGCATCACGCGGTCGCCGTACACCTCGAGGAGGTCGGCGTTGGAGTCGTACCACTGCGGCCGCTCCCAGCCGACTGCCTCGTAGAAGACCGCACCGAGCTTCTTCTCCGATTCGTGCATCGGGGAGAGCCGCTGCCCGCGGTCGGACTCGTACTGCTCGGCGGGGTGGACGATCCCGTAGGTCTTGATGAACGACTCGGTGGTGCGCAGTCGGGTGTGCTCGCGGCGCATCTGGTGGGGGTAGAACCGGGCGATGTCGCAGTGCGAGATGTCGATCTCGCTGTGGCCCTGGACCATCCACTCCGCGACCGCGCGGCCGACGCCCGGACCCTCCTTGATCCACACGGCGGACGCCGTCCAGAGGCCCTTGACATGGCTCTCACCGAGGATCGGGTTGCCGTCGCAGGTCAGCGACAGCAGGCCGTTGATCGCGTACCGCATCTCCGCGCCCTCGGCACCCAGCAGCTCGGGCATCAGCTCGTAGGCCTGCTCCAGCTGCGTGTCGAAGTCGTCGGAGGTGAACGGCATCTCGGTGGGGCTGAGCTTGGACTGCTCGATGCTCGGGATGTCCTCCGGCTCGTGCAGGATCGCCCGGTGGGCGTAGGACCCCACCTCCATGTCCGCACCGTGCTGGCGCTCGTAGCAGAAGGTGTCCATGTCCCGGACGATCGGGAAGTTGATCTCGCCGGGCAGCCCGGACAGCTGCGGGCAGGGGCCGACGGAGATCATCTGGTGGACGGCGGGGGTCAGCGGGATGCTGACGCCGGCCATGTCGCCGATCTTCGGGCTCCACACGCCACAGGCGATCACGACGTACTCGGCCTCGATGTCGCCCTTGTTCGTGCGCACTCGGCGGATCCGCCCGTCCTCGACGTCCAGGCCGAGCACCTCGACGTTGGGCACGCTCGTCAGCGCACCGCCGGCGATGGCGCCGTCGCGCATGATCGTGCCGGCGCGCAGGGAGTCGACGACGCCGACGCTCGGGGTCCAGAAGGCGCCGATGAACTGGTCTTCCTCGATGAACGGCACCTTCTCCTTGACGAAGGCGGGAGAGACCAGCTGCGACTCGATGCCCCAGGCCTTGGCGCTGGACATCCGGCGCCGCAGCTCCTCCATGCGCTCCTCGGTGCGCGCGATCTCGAAGCCGCCGGACTCGGTGAAGACGCCCAGCTCCTTGTACTGCCGCACCGAGTCCAGCGTCAGATCGGTGATCTCGCGGGAGTGGTCGACGGGGAAGATGAAGTTGGAGGCGTGACCGGTCGAGCCACCGGGGTTGGGCAGCGGGCCCTTGTCGAGCTGCACGATGTCGCGCCAGCCAAGCCGGGCCAGGTGATGGACCAGGCTGTTGCCGACGATGCCGGATCCGATCACGACGCATTTCGCCTGGGGTGGGACCTCTGCCATGACGACCTCCCGGTGACACTCAATTGATATACCAGTTGTAGGCACGCTATGTGACAGCCGATCGATGGTCAAGGGTCAATCCGTCGAAATCACTCGAGCGGCGAGCAGGGCAGGAGGATCGGCGACCCTTGACAGGCCACTTGTATATCAGTTGGATGTCAACCGCCGGGTAGCGATGTACGTGGAGGTACGACCCGGTCTCAGGCACTGTTTTCCGACACCGACGACCCGCAGGCCGTCGTCAGGAGCAAGGAACCGGCAACGCGTCGCCCACGCCTGACTCCCCGCCGAACTCGCCACCCCCGGCGTCACCATGCCCATCCGCCACTTCGACCAGAGAGTCGAGGCGGTCGTCACCGAGGAACCCCTGTTCGACCCGACCATGACCCGCCGCCGTGCCCGGCGCGCAGGATCGACTTGAAGGGAAAGGAGCACTGCCGGTGAACGCACAGCTGCTCGACGGCAAGGCGACCGCAGCCGACATCCGCCGTGAACTCGCCGAACGCGTGGCCAAGTTGACCGCCGAAGGCGGCCGCCCGCCGGGCCTGGGCACCGTCCTGGTCGGCGAAGACCCGGGCAGCCACGCCTACGTCGCGGGCAAGCACCGCGACTGCGCGCAGGTGGGCATCGCGTCCCTGCGCCGCGAACTGCCCGCCGACGCCACCCAGCAGCAGGTCGAGGAGGTCATCGACGAACTCAACGCCGACCCTGCCTGCACCGGTTACATCGTCCAGCTCCCGCTCCCGCGCCACCTGGACGCGGGCGCCGTACTGGAACGCATGGACCCGGCCAAGGACGCCGACGGCCTGCACCCCGTCAACCTCGGCCGGCTCGTCCTCGGCGAGGAGGCCCCGCTGCCGTGCACCCCGCGTGGCATCGTGGAACTCCTGCGCCGGTACGAGGTGCCGCTCGCCGGAGCCCGGGTGTGCGTGATCGGCCGGGGCATCACGGTCGGCCGTCCCATCGGCCTGCTGCTGACCCGCCGCTCCGAGAACGCCACCGTGACCCTGTGCCACACCGGCACCAAGGGCCTGGCCTGGCACATACGCGAGGCGGACATCGTCGTCGCGGCCGCCGGCTCGCCCGGACTGATCACCAAGGACATGCTGCGCCCCGGCGCGGCGGTCCTGGACGTCGGCATCACCCGCACCGACGAGGGGCTGGTCGGCGATGTGCATCCGGACGCCGCCCAGGTCGCCGGATGGCTCGCGCCGATGCCCGGGGGCGTAGGACCCATGACGCGGGCGATGCTCCTCGCCAACGTCGTCGAGGCCGCCGAGAAGAGCGCGAACGCCGTATGAACGCGCCGGTCCCCAAGTCCCCGCTGTATCCGCGCCTTTCAGAAGACGGAGACGTCCGATGAGCCCCCGCACTCCCGGCGCCGAACTCCCCGAGCCCCCGACTGGCTGTGGCGTACTCCCGAGCCGAAGCGGTCGTACGACGTCGTGATCGTCGGGGCGGCGGACAAGGCCTCGCCACCGCCCACTACCTGGCGAAGAACCACGGCATCACCAACGTGGCCGTGCTGGAGAAGGGCTGGCTCGCGGGCGGCAAAATGGCCCGCAGCACCATTATCATCCGCTCCAACTACCTGTGGGACGAGAGCGCCGGCATCTACGAGCACGCCCTCAGACTGTGGGAGGGACTGGCGGAGAAGCTCGACTCCCCGATCCTGTTCTCGCAGCGCGGCGTGCTGAACCTGGCGGACTGGCTGCTCGACGCGGCGGTGGAGTACATCTGAACGACCTCCTGTGCCGCTACGACGACGGGGGCGGCCACCGTCCCCAGCCGCGTCAGCGGTCGTGCGGGCCGGTCGGGGCGGGCAGCGAAGACGTAGAGGCGCAGGACGAGGAAGCGGCCCGTGCCGGCGAGGCCGGATGCGCCGAGATAGACGATGTACTCGGAGATCATGCCGGGGGAGGACTGCACCAGATGCAGGATCCATACGGCGAGGCTGGTCGCCAGGTAGGCGGCGGTAGCCGAGCCCGCGGACTGCCAGTGCTCTCGCCAGCCGGCGCCGCGCCCTTTGCCGAAGGTGAAGCGGGCGTGGAGTTCGGTGCACAGCAGGGTGGAGACGACAGTGATGATCGCGTTCGAGGCCACCCAGGGCATGGCCATGGCTAACAGCGGCACCGCGAAGCTGCACAGGACACCGACGCCGCCACCGAAGATCACGAACCGGATGAAGGAGGCGACTCTGCCGGGGCCGGCCAAAGTCGCCACCTCGGACTTCTTTGAGAGCGGCGACTTCATGGCGGCGTCCTTCCGGAGGATTGGGTGGTCAGTGGCTGCGGGCGGTGATGTCGCCGTAGGCGGTGGTCGCGTGGATGGTGAGGCCGGCGTCGGCGCCGTCGGTGTTCTTGAGCGTGTTGTGGATCCGGCCGTAGGTGGTGCCGGCGTCCAGGGCTGCTGAGACTCCGCGGGCGGCGCCGATGGAGATGTCGCCCTTCTCGGCGCGCAGGGCGACCGTGCCGCTCGCGGCCTCGGTGATGCGGATGTC
>NZ_JBEYXP010000102.1:0-21069 GCF_040704615.1 Streptomyces sp. NPDC046862
GGGCGGTACGCCGTGCGCACCGCCCCCCGCCCGTTCGGTATCTCAGTCGTCCGACGACTCGTCGTCGTCGGGTCCAGGCCGCTGCGGCTTCGGCGGACGGCTCCGGCCGCCGGGGTTGTCCCGCAAGTACGGCGTGCTGTCGCTGCCGTCCGCCGTGGCGTGCCCGCCCGGCGACGGGCCCGGACCGCCGACGTCCCGTCTGCGCAGATAGCGCTCGAACTCACGGGCGATGGCCTCGCCGGACGCCTCGGGCAGCTCGGCGGTGTCCCGGGCCTCCTCCAGCGTCTGCACGTACTCGGCGACCTCGCTGTCCTCGGCGGCCAGCTGGTCCACACCCACCTGCCAGGCGCGCGCGTCCTCGGGCAGCTCGCCCAGCGGGATGCGCACGTCGATGAGGTCCTCCAGACGGTTCAGGAGGGCCAGCGTGGCCTTCGGGTTCGGCGGCTGCGACACGTAGTGCGGGACCGCCGCCCACAGCGACACGGCGGGGACGCCCGCGTGCGTGCACGCCTCCTGGAGGATGCCGACGATGCCCGTGGGGCCCTCGTACTTGGTCTCCTCCAGGTCCATCCGCTGGGCCAGGTCCGCGTCGGACGTGACCCCGCTGACCGGGACCGGACGCGTGTGCGGGGTGTCGCCGAGCAGGGCGCCCAGGATGACCACCAGTTCCACGCCCAGCTCATGGGCGAAGCCCAGCAGTTCGTTGCAGAACGAGCGCCACCGCATGGACGGTTCGATACCGCGGACCAGCACCAGGTCCCGGGGCTTCTCGCCGCCCACCCGGACCACCGACAGCCTCGTCGTCGGCCAGGTGATCTTTCGGACGCCGGCGTCCAGCCACACCGTGGGGCGGTTGACCTGGAAGTCGTAGTAGTCCTCGGCGTCCAGCGCCGCGAACACCTCGCCCTTCCACTCCTTGTCCAGATGCGCGACCGCGGTGGAGGCGGCGTCGCCGGCATCGTTCCAGCCCTCGAACGCGGCCACCATGACCGGGTCGATCAGCTCGGGAACCCCCTCGAGCTCGATCACCCAGTGCCTCCTTCCGACGTGCCCTCGCTTACGCCCCAACTTTACGGCGTGCTGCGGGGGCCTCCGCAGCCCCCTTGCACGGGGGAGTGAACGGATCACTGCCCCGTTCGCCACCCGGAAACACCCGGCGGGCAGCCGAGCTGTCGCCCGCGGTTCACGCAACCGTTCACAGAGTCGAGCGCAGCCACTGCTCCACCGATGCGATGTGGACCGTGGCCCACGAGCGGGCCGCCTCCCCGTCGCGGTCGTGGAGGGCGGCGAGGATCATGCGGTGCTCGTGGAGGGTGCGGCTGACCGCGTCCTCCTGGGTCAGACCGCGCCAGATGCGGGCCCGGGTCGTGGGACCGGACAGCCCGTCCAGCAGGGAGCAGAGCACCGAGTTGCCGGAGCTCTGCACGATGCCCCGGTGGAAGTCCAGGTCGCAGGCCACGAGCTCCTCCACGGACGGCGCCTCGCCCAGCTTGTCCAGCTGGGCGCTGAGCGCGTCCAGCTGCTGCTCGCTGATGCGGGAGGCCGCCATCGCCGTGGCCGCCGGCTCCAGGATGCGCCGCACCGCGAGGAACTCCAGGACCGTGTCGTCGCGGTGGAAGTCGACGACGAAGCTCAGCGCCTCCAGCAGGAGCTGCGGGTCCAGACTGGTGACGTACGTGCCGTCGCCCTGCCGTACGTCCAGGATGCGGATCAGCGACAGGGCCCGCACCGCCTCGCGCAGCGAGTTGCGGGACAGCCCGAGCTCCGACGCGAGCTCGCTCTCCTTGGGCAGGCGGTCGCCGGGGCGCAACGCGCCGGAGACGATCATTCCCTTGATCTTCTCGATCGCCTCATCGGTGACAGCCATGGCGTGCCTCCCTCTCGCTCAGACATCCGATGTCTCAGCACATTATGCGCGTTGAGCAGGCTGAACGGAGTATTCCTCACGGTGGGCACTGTTGCTCGGGCGCCAACTGATCGCGGGCCGGAACGACTTGACGGTACAGGCGAGAGGGGCGGCCCCACCCGGGAACCGCCCCTCACGACACCGCACGCGCCTACTTCTTGTCCAGCAGGTCCCGCACCTTGCCCCGCACGTCGTCCGTGTCGAGGCCGCGGATCGTCAGGGTCGTGCGGCGGCGCAGCACGTCGTCCGCGGTCTGAGCCCACTCGTTGTCCCGGGCGTAGACGACCTGCGCCCAGATCTCCGGCGCGTCCGGGTGGACGCGCTCGGCCAGCGCGGGGTCGTCGTTGGCGATACGGGCGATGTCGAAGGCGAGCGAACCGTAGTGCGTGGCCAGGTGCCGGGCCGTGTCGGGCGCCATGCGCGGGCCGGGCGCCGGATGGTCGACCAGGAGCCGGTGGGCCACCGCGCGCGGGTTGGCGACACCCGGCAGCGGCAGCTTCTTCGGCAGCGAGGCGATGGGTTCGAAGTCCTCGCCCAGCGGCCGGCCCGGCAGGGACTCCAGCTTCTTCATGATCGTACGGCCGATGTGGCGGAAGGTGGTCCACTTGCCGCCCGCGACCGAGAGCATCCCGCCCCGGCCCTCCGTCACGACCGTCTCCCGCTTGGCCTTCGACGTGTCACCGGGACCGCCCGGCAGCACCCGCAGACCGGCGAAGGCGTACGTCATCAGATCGCGCGAGAGCTGCTGGTCGCGGACCGAGAACGCGGCCTCGTCGAGTATCTGCGTGATGTCCTTCTCGGTGACCGCGACCTCGGCCGGGTCGCCCTCGTACTCCTCGTCCGTGGTGCCGAGCAGCAGCATGTCCTCCCAGGGGAGGGCGAAGGTGATGCGGTACTTGTCGATGGGGGTCGCCAGCGCGGCCTTCCAGGGGGAGGTGCGCTTGAGGACCAGGTGCGCGCCCTTGGAGAGGCGGATGGAGGGCGCCGCGTCCGGGTTCTCCATGCGGCGCAGGTGGTCGACCCACGGGCCGGTCGCGTTCAGCACGAGGCGGGCGTTCACACCGAACTCGTCGCCGGACACACGGTCCCTGAGCTCCGCGCCCGTGACCCGGCCCCGCGTGAAGCGCAGGCCCGTGACCTCGGCGTGGTTGAGGACGACGGCGCCCGACTCGACGGCCGCGCGGACCGTCATCAGCGCCATCCGGGAGTCGTTCATCTGGTCGTCGCCGTACACGGCCACGGCCTTGAGGTTGTCGGTGCGCAGCTCGGGCACGTCCTGCGCGGCCTTCGCCGGCGACAGCAGGTGTCCGACACCGTCGCCGAACGCCGACAGCGCGGAGTAGGCGAACACGCCCGCCCCGAGCTTCGCCGCGCCGTGCGGCCCGCCCTTGTACACGGGGAGGTAGAACGTGAGCGGGTTCGCCAGGTGGGGGGCCACCTGGCGGGAGACCGCACGGCGCTCGAAGTGGTTCTCCGCCACCAGCTTCACCGCGCCGGTCTGCAGGTAGCGCAGACCGCCGTGGAGAAGCTTGGAGGAGGCGGAGGAGGTGGCACCGGCGAAGTCGCCGGCGTCGACCAGCGCCACCCTGAGCCCCGACTGCGCGGCGTGCCAGGCGGTGGAGATGCCCAGGATGCCGCCGCCGATGACGAGGAGGTCGTACGACGCCTTGGCGAGCTGCTCGCGGGTCTCGGCGCGGGTCGGGTTCGAGCCGAGGGCCGGGCGCGTGCCCAGGGCGGGCAGGGTCTGCAGGGTGGACTGACTGGTCATGCGGTTTCTTACTCCTCGTCCTCGAGCCAGCCCATGGTCCGCTCGACGGCCTTGAGCCAGCTCTTGTACTCACGGTCGCGGATCTCCGCGTCCATGCGGGGGGTCCACTCGGCGGCCCGGCGCCAGTTGCGGCGCAGGTCGTCGGTGCTGGTCCAGAAGCCGACGGCGAGACCGGCGGCGTAGGCGGCGCCGAGGCAGGTGGTCTCGGCGACCATCGGGCGCACCACGGGGGCGTCCAGGAAGTCCGAGAGCGTCTGCATCAGCAGGTTGTTGGAGGTCATGCCGCCGTCGACCTTGAGCGCGGAGAGCTCGACGCCGGAGTCCTTCGTCATGGCGTCGGTGATCTCACGGGTCTGCCAGGCCGTGGCCTCCAGGACGGCGCGCGCGAGGTGCGCCTTGGTGACGTACCGGGTGAGGCCGGCGATCACACCGC
Source organism: Streptomyces sp. NPDC046862 (assembly GCF_040704615.1). Taxonomy (NCBI): domain Bacteria; kingdom Bacillati; phylum Actinomycetota; class Actinomycetes; order Kitasatosporales; family Streptomycetaceae; genus Streptomyces; species Streptomyces sp. NPDC046862. The sequence goes on from NZ_JBEYXP010000102.1 coordinate 4,108, forward strand.
GGGCGTCGGAGCGCCAGTACGGGGCGAACAGGCCGGAGAAGGCCGGCACGAAGTACGCGCCGCCGTTGTCCTCGACCGAGAGCGCCAGCGTCTCGATCTCGGCGGCGGTGGAGATCAGGCCCATCTGGTCGCGCATCCACTGCACCAGCGAGCCGGTGACGGCGATCGAGCCCTCCAGGGCGTAGACCGGCTTGTCGTCGCCGATCCGGTAGCCCACGGTGGTCAGCAGCCCGCTGTACGAGTTGATGATCTTCTCACCGGTGTTCATCAGCATGAAGGTGCCGGTGCCGTACGTGGACTTGGCCTCGCCCTCGGCGAAACAGGTCTGGCCGAACAGGGCCGCCTGCTGGTCGCCGAGCGCGGAGGCGACCGGGATGCCGCCGAGCAGGTCACCGAGCTTGCCGCCGGTGATCTCGCCGTACACCTCGGCCGACGAGCGGATCTCGGGCAGCATCGCCAGCGGGACACCGATGGAGGCGGCGATCTTGTCGTCCCACTCCAGCGTGTGGAGGTTCATCAGCAGGGTGCGGGAGGCGTTGGTGACGTCGGTGACGTGGCGGCCGCCGTTGACACCGCCCGTCAGGTTCCAGATGACCCAGGAGTCCATCGTGCCGAACAGGATGTCCCCGGCCTCGGCGCGCTCGCGCAGGCCCTCGACGTTGTCCAGCAGCCAGCGGGCCTTGGGGCCGGCGAAGTAGGACGCCAGGGGAAGGCCGGTCTCGCGGCGGAAGCGGTCCTGGCCGACGTTGCGGCCGAGGTCCTTGCAGAGCGCGTCGGTGCGGGTGTCCTGCCAGACGATGGCGTTGTGGACGGGCTCACCGGTGTTCTTGTCCCAGAGCAGCGTGGTCTCGCGCTGGTTGGTGATGCCGATGGCCCTGATGTCGTCGCGGGTGATGCCGGCCTTCTCTATGGCCCCGGCCACGACCTCCTGGACGTTGGTCCAGATCTCGGTCGCGTCGTGCTCGACCCACCCCGGCTTGGGGAAGATCTGCTCGTGCTCCTTCTGGTCGACCGAGACGATGCGGCCGTCACGGTCGAAGACGATGCAGCGGGACGAGGTCGTGCCCTGGTCGATGGCGGCGATGAACGGGCCGGCGTGGGCGTCGGTCACGGTGTGCTCCTGAAAGTTCTGTGGACAAGAGGCTGTCGGTACGGCGCGATGCTCATGTACGGCGCGATGCTTATGTGCGGAATGCTGTCAGCGGTGCCGGCAGGCGTGGCGCTGTGGAGCAAGTCGACTAGGCGAAGGCGACGTTGTAGATGCCTGCGGCGATCGCGCCACCGATCAGCGGGCCGACCACGGGGATCCAGGCGTAGCTCCAGTCCGAGCTGCCCTTGTTGGGCAGCGGCAGCAGGGCGTGCGTGATCCGGGGACCGAGGTCACGGGCCGGGTTGATCGCGTACCCGGTCGGGCCACCGAGCGAGAGGCCGATGGACACGACCACGAGGGCGGTGATCAGGGCGCCCAGCGTGCCGAGGCCCTTGCCGCTGTCGTTCAGGCCCTGGGTGAGGATCGCGAGGACGAGCACGATGGTGCCGATGATCTCGGTGGCCAGGTTCTGCACCGCGTTCCGGATCTCGGGGCCGGTGGAGAAGATGCCGAGCACGGGACCCGCGCCGGCCTCCTGGGCCTCGACGGCCTTGGCCTTGGTGGCCTGCGCGCCCGGACCGCCCACGATCTCCTTGTCGGTGAGGTGCGCGTGGAACTGTCCGTAGTACGCGACCCAGACCAGCGCGGCACCGATCATGGCGCCGAGCATCTGGCCCGCCCAGTAGATCGGGACATTGCTCCAGTCGCCGTCCTTGATCGCGATCGCGAGGGTCACGGCCGGGTTCAGATGGGCACCCGACAGCGGCGCCGAGGTGTAGACCGCCGTCAGAACGGCGAAACCCCACCCGAAGGTGATGGCGAGCCAACCGGCGTTACGAGCCTTGGAGGCCTTGAGCGTGACGGCGGCGCAGACGCCGGCGCCGAGCAGGATGAGTATGGCGGTACCGATGGTCTCGCCGATGAAGATGTCGGAGCTGGACACCCGCGACTCCTTTGTCCTTCGTCCAGGGGAAGGCGAACCCCGGGTCCCTCCGGTGGTCCGCGCTCTCGGGGGTGAGAGCGATGCCGGCCCTTGGCGTTGTCACACTCTAGCGCGTATTGCCGGTTAGTGTTCGACAATGCCGACCGATGGACGGGAGTCTTGCTCCGGCCGCACACGCACGTCAAGGGGTCCGTTACCCAAAACGCGATCGTTATTGATCGCCGCGTTCATCGCCGCCGGATGTCGATCTTCCGCTGGTCGCGGCGCGCGTCCGGGCGGGTGCAGGGCGCGTCAGCGCCTGGATGGGTGTGAGTGCCGGGGCGCGGTCGTGGCGGGCACCTCGTCATGCCGGGCGCGCCCATGCTTTAGGGGCGCGGGGCTGTGTTTGGTATGCGGCTCCGCCGCGTGGGCGCGACCAGCCGCAACGAACCGCAGTCGGCCACGGACGGTACCGACACACGGCCGCTCAGAACCGCGCCGCACCCAGATCCCGAGACACCGCGCGGGCGCAATCCCGCACCGCCGCGATCAGCTCCGGCCGCACCTCGCCACCGTCCCGGCACACACGCTCCACCGCGCCGGTGATGCCGACCGCGCCCACCGGCATGCGGCGCCGGTCGTGGATGGGTGCGGCGATGGACGCCACGCCCTCCCAGGTCTCCTCGATGTCGGCCGCGTACCCACGCGCGCGCGTGATGTCCAGGACGCCCTCGAACTCGCCGAGTTCACTGATGGTCCGGTCCGTGAAGGCCTTCCGGTGGCCCTCGACGACCTCGCTGTGCGCCACCGGGTCGAACGCCGACAGCACCTTGCCCAGTGCCGTGGAGTGCAGCGGCTGCATGGCCCCGATCTCCAGGACCTGCCGGCTGTCGTCCGGCCGGAAGACGTGGTGCACGATCAGCACGCCCTGCAGGTGCAGCACACCCAGGTACACGCTCTCGCCGCTGGAACGGGCCAGGTCGTCGGTCCACACCAGGGCACGTGCCCGCAACTCGTGCACATCGAGATACGTGGTGCCAAGGCGCAGCAGTTCCGCACCCAGCTGGTAGCGCCCGGAGGCGTCGTCCTGCTCGACGAAGCCCTCCTGCTGGAGGGTGCGCAGTATGCCGTGGGCCGTGCCCTTGGCGAGGCCCAGCGACGAGGCGATGTCCGAGAGGCCGAGTCGTCGCTCGCCGCCCGCGAGCAGCCGCAGCATCGCGGCCGCCCGTTCGAGCGACTGGATGTTCCGTGCCATCGCCGTCCTGCCTCCGTCCCCTTCGCCGTCGGTGCGCGACTCCACTGACACCGTTCGGCAATGTCGAACACTACCCGCCGCCCGCGATCCGCCGCTAATGGCGGTCACCACCTTTTCGCCAGATCACCCCCGGACGAGCCCGGCGCGTTCACGCGCGCGGTCGGAGTAAACCGCATGTCGCGGGGCCGCGGCCGCATGTGGCGGGGGCGCGGAGGCGCATGTCGCGCAGGGTGTGGGCCTGCGTGTCGCGCGGGGCGTGGGCCTGCGTGTCGCGGCGGTCACGGGACTGTGTCACGCCGTCCTGGACCCGATTGCCGCAGTGGGCATCGGTGCATGTCACGTCGGTCTGGAACCGAATCCCGAAGTGGGCGTGGGTGCACGTCGCGCCGGTGCCGGCCCCGCACGTCGCAGCAGGCGTGGGCCCGTGTGGCGCGGGTAGGCGCCCCCAGTTCGCACCGGTCCCGACCCTCGTGTCCCGGTGGGCCGCACGTTCGTCCGTCCCGTGGACGCCCTGACCGGGCGCGCCCGCTCCGGGCTACCCTGGCCGGGTGCGCCTTCCACAAGAAGTCGCAAAGCCGACAGCCGTCGCACTCCAGGGAGCACCTTCATGGCCTCGTTGCCGAACCAGTCCCCTACGTCCGCCGCTTCCGACAGCCGGACCCGATCCGACGCACTCCGTCATGCCCTGGCCACTCGTGTGGTGGTGGCCGACGGCGCGATGGGCACGATGCTCCAGGCCCAGGACCCGACGCTGGAGGACTTCGAGAACCTCGAGGGCTGCAACGAGATCCTGAACCTCACCCGCCCCGACATCGTGCGTTCGGTGCACGAGGAGTACTTCGCGGTCGGTGTGGACTGTGTCGAGACGAACACCTTCGGGGCGAACCACTCAGCGGCGAACGAGTACGAGATCGCCGACCGGATCTTCGAGCTGTCCGAGGCGGGCGCCCGGATCGCACGCGAGGTTGCCGACGAGTTCGGAGCCAAGGACGGTCGCCGGCGCTGGGTCCTCGGCTCGATCGGTCCGGGTACCAAGCTGCCGTCGCTCGGTCACATCGCGTACGACGTACTCCGTGACGGCTACCAGCAGAACGCCGAGGGGCTGCTCGCCGGTGGCGCGGACGCCCTGATCGTGGAGACCACGCAGGATCTGCTCCAGACCAAGTCCAGTCTGATCGGCGCGCACCGTGCGATGGACGCCCTGGGCGTCGATGTGCCGCTGATCTGCTCGCTCGCCTTCGAGACCACGGGCGTCATGCTGCTCGGCTCGGAGATCGGTGCCGCGCTGACCGCGCTGGAGCCGCTGGGTATCGACATGATCGGCCTGAACTGCTCGACGGGCCCGGCCGAGATGAGCGAGCACCTGCGCTACCTGGCCCGCCACTCGCGTACGCCGCTGATGTGCATGCCGAACGCGGGCCTGCCCGTGCTGACCAAGGATGGCGCGTACTTCCCGCTGACGGCACCCCAGATGGCCGACGCCCAGGAGAACTTCGTACGCGACTACGGCCTCTCCCTGGTCGGCGGCTGCTGCGGCTCGACCCCCGAGCACCTGCGCCAGGTCGTCGAGCGCGTACGGGGCCTGGCCCCGGAGGCGCGCAGCCCGCGCCCCGAGCCCGGCGCCGCCTCGCTCTACCAGACCGTGCCGTTCCGTCAGGACACCGCCTACATGGCGATCGGCGAGCGCACGAACGCCAACGGCTCGAAGAAGTTCCGCGAGGCCATGCTGGACGGCCGCTGGGACGACTGTGTGGAGATGGCCCGCGACCAGATCCGCGAGGGCGCACACATGCTCGACCTGTGCGTCGACTACGTGGGCCGTGACGGCGTCGCCGACATGGAGGAGCTGGCCGGCCGCTTCGCCACCGCCTCCACCCTCCCGATCGTGCTCGACTCCACCGAGGTCGAGGTCATCAGGGCCGGGCTGGAGAAGCTCGGTGGACGCGCGGTCATCAACTCCGTCAACTACGAGGACGGCGACGGCTCCGAGTCCCGGTTCGCGAAGGTCACGAAGCTCGCCCAGGAGCATGGGGCGGCGCTGATCGCGCTGACCATCGACGAGGAGGGCCAGGCCCGCACCCCGCAGAAGAAGGTGGAGATCGCCGAGCGGCTGATCGAGGACCTGACCGGTAACTGGGGCATCCACGAGTCGGACATCCTCATCGACACCCTGACCTTCACCATCTGCACCGGTCAGGAGGAGTCCCGCAAGGACGGCATCGCCACCATCGAGGCGATCCGCGAACTCAAGCGCCGCCACCCCGACGTCCAGACCACACTCGGCCTGTCGAACATCTCCTTCGGCCTCAACCCCGCCGCTCGCATCCTGCTCAACTCCGTCTTCCTCGACGAATGCGTCAAGGCGGGCCTCGACTCGGCGATCGTGCACGCCTCGAAGATCCTGCCCATCGCCCGCTTCAGCGAGGAAGAGGTGACCACGGCCCTCGATCTGATCCACGACCGCCGCGGTGAGGGCTACGACCCGCTGCAGAAGCTGATGGCGCTGTTCGAGGGCGCCACCGCCAAGTCCCTGAAGGCGGGCAAGGCCGAGGAACTCGCCGCGCTGCCGCTGGGGGAGCGCCTCAAGCGCCGGATCATCGACGGCGAGAAGAACGGCCTGGAGGCAGACCTCGACGAGGCACTCCAGTCCCGCCCGGCCCTCGACATCGTCAACGAGACGCTCCTGGACGGCATGAAGGTCGTCGGCGAACTGTTCGGCTCCGGCCAGATGCAGCTGCCGTTCGTCCTCCAGTCCGCCGAGGTCATGAAGACGGCGGTCGCCCATCTGGAACCGCACATGGAGAAGTCCGACGACGAGGGCAAGGGCACCATCGTGCTCGCCACCGTCCGCGGCGACGTGCACGACATCGGCAAGAACCTGGTCGACATCATCCTCTCCAACAACGGCTACGACGTCGTCAACCTCGGCATCAAGCAGCCCGTCTCCGCGATCCTGGAGGCCGCCGAGGAACACCGCGCCGACGTCATCGGCATGTCCGGCCTCCTGGTGAAGTCCACGGTGATCATGAAGGAGAACCTGGAGGAGCTCAACCAGCGAGGTCTGGCCGCCGACTTCCCCGTCATCCTCGGCGGCGCCGCCCTCACCCGCGCCTACGTCGAGCAGGACCTGCACGAGATCTACCAGGGCGAAGTCCGCTACGCCCGCGACGCCTTCGAGGGCCTGCGCCTGATGGACGCCCTCATCGGCGTCAAGCGGGGCGTGCCCGGAGCGGTCCTGCCGGAGCTGAAGCAGCGCCGGGTCAGGGCCACCGCCCAGACGGTCGTCGAGGAACGCCCCGAGGAAGGCTCCGTCCGCTCCGACGTCGCCACCGACAATCCCGTCCCCGCCCCGCCCTTCTTCGGCACCCGCGTCATCAAGGGCATCCAGCTCAAGGAATACGCCTCCTGGCTGGACGAGGGCGCCCTGTTCAAGGGCCAGTGGGGCCTGAAGCAGGCGCGTACGGGCGACGGGCCCTCCTACGAGGAACTCGTCGAGACCGACGGTCGGCCGCGGCTGCGCGGGCTGCTGGACCGGCTGCAGACCGACAACCTCCTCGAAGCCGCCGTGGTCTACGGCTACTTCCCCTGCGTGTCCAAGGACGACGACCTGATCATCCTGGACGAGCAGGGCAACGAGCGGACGCGGTTCACCTTCCCGCGTCAGCGCCGGGGCCGCCGGCTGTGCCTCGCCGACTTCTTCCGCCCGGAGGAGTCCGGTGAGACCGACGTCGTGGGCCTGCAGGTCGTCACCGTGGGGTCGCGCATCGGGGAGGAGACCGCCAAGCTCTTCGAGTCCAACGCCTACCGCGACTACCTCGAACTGCACGGCCTGTCCGTGCAGTTGGCCGAGGCCCTCGCCGAGTACTGGCACGCGCGTGTGCGTGCCGAGCTCGGTTTCGCGGGGGAGGACCCGGAGGTGATCGAAGAAATGTTCGACCTCAAGTACCGAGGTGCCCGCTTCTCGCTCGGTTACGGTGCCTGCCCGGACCTGGAGGACCGCGCCAAGATCGCCGAGCTTCTGGAGCCCGAGCGGATCGGCGTGAAGCTCTCCGAGGAGTTCCAGCTGCACCCCGAGCAGTCCACGGACGCGATCGTGATCCACCACCCCGAGGCGAAGTACTTCAACGCGCGCTGAGCCCCGCCGACGGCATGACGCGGCCGGTGCACGTGTGGGTCATATGAGTGCCCGTGTGCCGGAAGCGCAAACCGAGCGTTTCGTCGAACGGCGTCGTACACTGGTCGGTCCACCGCAGGCCGGTTCCCCACCCGGGAACCGGCCTGCTCGTCCCACAAGGAGGTGCGCCGGATGACGACAACGGTCCCCGCGCTCGGTACCCAGACGGCCGAAGGCTCAGCGTTGCAGGCTGTGCTCCTCGACATGGACGGAACCCTGGTGGACACCGAGGGATTCTGGTGGGACGTCGAGGTCGAGGTCTTCGCGGGCCTCGGTCACGTGCTCGACGACTCCTGGCGCCACGTCGTGGTCGGCGGCCCCATGACCCGCAGCGCCGGCTTCCTCATCGAGGCCACGGGCGCCGACATCACCCTCGCCGAGATCACAGTGCTGCTCAACGACGGGTTCGAGGACCGCATCGGGCGCACGCTGCCGCTCATGCCGGGCGCCGCCCGGCTGCTTGCCGAGCTCGCCGCGCACGGCATCCCCACCGCCCTGGTCTCCGCCTCCCACCGGCGCATCATCGACCGCGTCCTGACATCGCTCGGCCCTCAGTACTTCGCGCTGACCGTCGCGGGCGACGAGGTGGAGCGGACCAAGCCGCACCCCGACCCGTATCTGCTGGCGGCGGCCGGGCTGGACGCCGACCCGGCCAGATGCGCCGTCATCGAGGACACGGCGACCGGTGTCGCGGCCGCGGAGGCCGCCGGCTGCCACGTCGTCGCGGTCCCCTCCGTGGCGCCCATCGCCCCCGCCCTCCGGCGCACGATCGTCACCTCGCTCGAGGAAGTCGATCTCCCTTTTCTCCGTGGCCTGTTGACGGTTTGACCACGGAAATGCGGCGGCCGTTCACCCAGGGTGTCTAATTGAATCCGCGATAAGTCGAAGGATCTTCACGGCCTTCGCGGCGGGAAATTCGGTTCCGCGCAACCCCTGGCTGAATTCAGATTGCCGTCAACGCATTCGATGGTGTGAGCTTCACCACCCGCCAAAGGGTCGACAGGGCGGCCCATGTGTGCCTCATCTGTCCGATCCGTGCAGATCGGCATGCCTTTGTGTCCCGATTGGTGCAAGGTGCACTAATCATTCCGCTGACCGTCTGTTCAGTGTGTCCGCGGTCGGTTCCACAGCGTGATGAGCGCTCAACTCCAGTGTGTGCAAGCCACTCTCGGGGCGCGCACTAATCTCTTTCCGAGAACACCGCGTACCCCCGCGACCCGCCCGCACACCCCAGCAGCCGGGTCCGCGGAAACACAGCTCTGGAGACACACGAGCATGAACCGTAAGACTCTGGTGTTGCCGGCCGTCCTCGGCCTGCTCACCCCCGTGCTCGCCGCCTGCGGCGGCTCCGACGCCGGAAGCGACGGCGACGCGATCGTCGTGGGTACCACGGACCGGTTCACCGCCTCCAGCGACACACCCGCACCGCTCGACCCCGCCTACGCGTATGGCGTCGACACCTGGAACGTCCTGCGCCAGACCGTGCAGACCCTGATGGCGCAGCCCCGCGGCGACGGTGAACCCAAGCCGGAGGCCGCCCAGAGCTGCCGCTTCACCGACACCGGCAACGAGCGCTACGCCTGCACGCTCCGCGACGGCCTGAAGTTCGCCAACGGCGACCCGATCACCGCCGAGGACGTGAAGTTCTCCATCGACCGGGCGCGCTCCATCAAGGCCGACAGCGGGGTGTTCGCCCTGCTGTCGACGATCCAGCTCGTGGAGACCAAGGGCGACCGCGATGTGATCTTCCACCTCAACGGACCGGACGCCACCTTCCCGTACAAGCTGTCCACGCCCGTCGCCGGCATCGTCAACCCCGACGACTACGACAAGAAGAAGCTGCGCGACGGCTTCGACGTCGACGGCTCCGGCCCGTACACCCTCAAGGCCGAGGTCAAGGGCGACGAGATGGTCAAGGCCGTCTTCACCAAGAACCCGCACTACAAGGGTCTGCTGACGCCGAAGAACGACGAGGCCGTCCTGCGCTCCTTCGACGACGCCGACGCCATGGGCGCCGCGCTCGACAAGGGCGACATCGACCTGATGACCCGCACCATGACGCCGGAACAGATCGAGAAGTTCTCCAACTCCTCCTCCAGCGACATCGACCTCATCGAGACCGCCGGTCTGGAGATCCGCTACCTGGGCTTCAACACCGACGCGTCCCCGGTCAAGGCCAAGGCCGTCCGCCAGGCCATGGCCCAGCTCATCGACCGTGGTGCCCTCGTCTCCAAGGTCTACGGCGCCCAGGCCGAACCGCTCTTCTCCCTGGTCCCCGCCAGCATCACCGGCCACTCCAACTCGTTCTTCAACAAGTACGGCGAGCCGAGCAAGGCCAAGGCGAAGGCGATCCTGACCGGGGCCGGCATCACCACCCCCGTGAAGCTGACCCTGAACTACACCACCGACCACTACGGCACAGCCACCAAGCCCGAGTTCGAACAGCTGCGGAAACAGCTCAACGACAGCGGCCTGTTCGACGTCGACATCAAGGGCACGCCCTGGTCCACGTACCAGTCGGCCGAGCGGAAGGGCGAGTACGCGGTCTACGGCATGGGCTGGTTCCCCGACTTCCCCGACGCCGACAACTACCTCTCGCCGTTCCTCGACAAGGACAACTTCCTGCGCTCGCCGTACGCGAACAACGAGATCCGGAGCACGCTGCTCCCCGAGTCCCGCCGTCAGGCCGACCGCCTCACCGCCTCGGACAGCCTCACCGGCATCCAGGACATCGTGGCCGACGACGTACCGGTCCTTCCACTGTGGCAGGGCAACCAGTACGTCGCCGTGAGGGACGACGTCACAGGCGGCGAGTACGCGCTCAACTCCGCTTCCACACTTCAGCTGTGGGAGCTCGGCCGCGGTATGAGCGGCTGACCGGAGACTTCACCCCCCACTCCGGGCTCCGCCGGGCCCGGAGGTTCCGCGAACCGACGACACAAGGCATCCGTAAGTGAACATGCGTAACCAATTGCCGGTCCTGTCCATCACCACGGGGCTGGCTGTCGGCCTGCTCGCCGGCTGTGGCTCCGACACGGGCGACTCCTCCGACAGCGGATCCGCCGTCGTGATGGGGATGTCCGACGAGGTGCTGGCCACCGACCCCGCGTCCGGCTACGACCCGGGTTCCTGGCTGCTCTTCAACAACGTCTTCCAGTCGCTGCTGAGCTTCCCCAACGGCGCCACGGAACCCGAACCGGAGGCCGCCAAGGAGTGCACCTTCACCGACACCCGGGCCACACGGTACGAGTGCGAGCTCAAGGACGACCTGAAGTTCAGCAACGGTGACTCCCTCACCTCGCAGGACGTCAAGTTCTCCTTCGACCGCATGATGAAGATCAACGATGAGGCCGGCCCGGCGATCATGTTCCCCATGCTGGACAAGGTCGAGACGCCGAACGACAAGACCGTCGTCTTCCACCTCAAGTACCCCGACGCCACCTTCCCCAGCAAGATAGCCTCCGGCGCCGGCTCGATCGTCGACCACCGGTCCTACGACGCCGACAAGCTCCGCAAGGACGGCGGCGCCGTCGGCTCCGGCCCCTACAAGCTCGACTCCTTCGGCAAGGAGGAGGCCGTCTTCTCCGTCAACGGGAACTACAAGGGCCAAGCCGACGTGGAGAACTCCGGTGTCACCCTGAAGTTCTTCCACGGCGACCAGACCGCCCTGAAGAAGGACCTGCGCGAGGACAAGCTCGACCTCGCCTACCGCGGACTCAGCGCCACCGACATCGCCGACATCGAGGCCGACAGCTCCGACAAGAGCCCCATCGACACCGTCGACGGCACCGGAGCCGAGGTACAGCACCTGGTCTTCAACATGAACGACCCCGTGACGGGCCGGCTCGGCGTCCGCAAGGCCATGGCCTACCTGCTGGACCGCGAGGCCCTCGTCGAGGAGGTCTACCAGGGCACGGCGACACCTCTGTACTCGATCATCCCGGCCGGCATCACCGGCCACAACACGGCCTTCTTCGACACCTACGGCGCCCGCCCCTCCAAGGCCAAGGCGGAGGCCGCGCTGCGCGCCGACGGCATCACCGGCAAGGTCGAGCTGACCCTCTGGTCCACGCCGTCGCGCTACGGCCCGTCCACCGACGAGGAGTTCAAGGCCATCGCCAAGCAGCTCAACGACAGCGGGCTGTTCAACGCCACCGTGAAGTCCGTGCCCTTCGAGCAGTACGAGAAGGACATCGCCGCGGGCAAGTACGGCGTGTACGTCAAGGGCTGGGTCCCCGACTACCCGGACCCCGACAACTTCACCAGCCCCTTCTTCGGCGACGGCAACGTCCTCGGCAACAACTACACCAACAAGACGATCACCGGCACGCTCATCCCGAAGACCGCCGCCGAGAGCGAGCGCTCCGCGACCGAGCAGGAGTACGCCGAGCTCCAGAACATCGTCGCCAAGGACGTCCCGGTCCTCCCCGTCTGGCAGGCCAAGCAGTACGCGGTTGTCAAGGAAAACGTCTACGGCCTGGAGTACTGCCTCGACGCGTCGACGGTGTTCCGCTTCTGGGAGATAAGCAAGGACTGACACCCGCGCGGGTACGACGCCGAAAGGGCGCCCCTTCCAGGTGAAGGGGCGCCCTCGACGGTCGTACGCCCTGCCCGCGCCGCCCGCCCGCTACTGCGCGCCGGGGCGCACCAGCCCGCTCTCGTACGCGTACACCGCGGCCTGCACACGGTCACGCAGACCCAGCTTGGTCAGGACATGGCCCACATGCGTCTTGACCGTGGTCTCGCTGACGAAGAGATCGGCCGCGATCTCCGCGTTCGACAACCCGCGCGCCACCAGCTTCAGCACCTCGACCTCGCGGTCGGTCAGCGTGTGCAGCGTGTCCGGGACCGGCTCGTCACCGGACGGCAGATGCGTGGCGTACTTGTCCAGGAGCCGGCGCGTGATGCTCGGCGCGAGCATCGCCTCGCCCGCGGCCACCACACGGATCGCCTGCACCAACTCGTTGGCAGGCGCGTCCTTCAGCAGGAAACCACTGGCACCCGCCCGCAGCGCCTCCACGACGTACTCGTCGAGGTCGAAGGTCGTCAGGACCAGCACCTTCGCCGGACCGTCCCGGCCGGGACCGGTGATCTGCCGGGTCGCCTCCACCCCGTCCATCCGCGGCATGCGGATGTCCATCAGAACCACATCGGGCTGCAGGGCACGCACCTGGTCGAGTGCCTGTAGGCCGTCCCCGGCCTCCCCCACGACCGCGATGTCCTGCTCCGCCTCCAGAATCATCCGGAAGCCGGTGCGCAACAGCGGCTGGTCGTCGACCAGTAGGACGCGGATGGCCACGTAAGTCTCCTGTTCGCTAGTCCGGCCCCATTCTGCCCTGAGGGCCTTCACCCGACGCGGGCGACCTCACCGGCAGCGGATACGGCGGGGGAGTACCACCGAATTCCGGACAGACGGCGTGGTGGTCGCACCAGCCACAGAGCTTGGTGGGGCGAGGCCGCCAGTTGCCCGTCTCGGTGGCCAGGCTGATCGCGTCCCACAGAGTGAGGAGCTTGCGCTCCACGCGCTCCAGATCCGTGAGCACCGGGTCGTACGTCAGCACGTCCCCACTGCCCAGATAGACCAACTGAAGTCGGCGCGGGACGACGTTCTTCAGACGCCACACCACCAGGGCGTAGAACTTCATCTGGAACAGCGCGCCCTCGGCGTACTCGGGTCTCGGGGCCTTGCCCGTCTTGTAGTCGACGATCCGCACCTCGCCGGTCGGCGCGACGTCGACACGGTCGATGATCCCGCGCAGCCTCAGCCCCGAGTCCAGCTCCGCCTCCACGAACAACTCGCGCTCGGCGGGCTCGAGCCGCGTCGGATCCTCCAGCGTGAACCAGCGCTCCACGAGCTGCTCCGCCTCCGTGAGCCAGCGGGCCAGCCGCTCGCCCTCCGGATCGTCCGCGAACAGCTCCACGACCTCCGGCTTCGACTCACGCAGCCGGTCCCACTGGCCGGGGATCAGCGCCCTGGCCCGCGGCGCCGTGCGCTCCGTCGCCGGGGCGTCGAAGAGCCGCTCCAGCACCGCGTGCACCAGCGTCCCGCGCGTGGCCGCCTCACTCGGCTTCTCCGGAAGCCGGTCGATCACCCGGAAGCGGTAGAGCAGAGGACACTGCATGAAGTCGCTCGCGCGGGAGGGCGAGAGCGACGTCGGGGGCGCGGCGGCCACGGCACGCGCCGCCGGGGGCTCGGCGCCCGAGCCCTCGGTACCGGAACCCTCTGCGCTGGTGCCGTCGGTGCTGGTTTCCATGACCACAGACCATACGGGTCGCCACTGACAGTGACACCGTCGCGGTGCGCGGGCCCCGCCCGACCGCGTGGAAACGACCGCGACGACGGAACGGGGAACAGAGGGGGTGCCGGGGCGGAACGAGCGGCGACGACCGCATAGCATCGACCACGGACCCTTCCGCACCGCAGGACCGGCGCGGAAGACGCAACGAACGAGGGGACACCGTGGACGAGAGCGGCGGGAGCGGGCAGCCGCGGTCCGGCAGCGACGAGGCGACCGAGCGCCCTGCGGGGCAGCCGACCCCGGCCGCCGACACCGCACGCCCCGAACCGGAGCCCGGGCCGGCACCCGACGCCACTCCCACACCCCCCGAACCCCCGGCCGACCACGAGAGGGCCACGCCCGCCGAGCCGTCTGCCGAGCCCTCGGGCCCTGCCCGCGACCACGAGACCACCACACCCGCCGAGCCGGCTCCGGAACATCCCGGCTCCGCACACGGCCTCGGAACGGCCACGCCCGCCGAGCCTTCCGTGGAAGGTCCCGCTCCGGAAGGCCCCGGCTCTGCCCGCGGCCCCGAAACCGCCGCGCCGACCGAGCCGTCTCCGGGTCGCCCCGGCTCCGCACACGACCTCGGAACGGCCGCTCCCATCGAGCCGTCTGCGGAACGTCCCGGCTCTCCCCGCGACCACGGGCCGGCCACGCCCGCCGAGCCCTCTCCACAAAGCCCCGGCGCGTCCACCGGCCACGACACCGCCGCGTCCGCCGAGCCACCGGTGGACCGGAAGGATCACGAACGTCCCGGGTCCCCGGGCGACCGCACAGCGCCCGCGGGCACCCGGCCCTCGGCCGGTGACAAGCCCCCCGCGCGCCCCGAGCCCCAGGCAGACACCCCGCCTGACGCCGCGCCGCGCCCGGGCCAGGGCTTCGGCGGCCGTACCCCCGCCGCCTCCCCCGGGGGCCGCCGCCCCGCATCCGCCGGTGGCCGGAAACCGCCGAAGCGGCCCAAGGAACCCGGCGGCGGGATCCTCATGGGACGGCCCTTCGGCGTGCCCGTGTACGTCGCGCCCAGCTGGTTCCTCGTGGCCGCGCTGATCACCTGGGTGTTCGGCGGCCAGCTCGACCGTGTGCTGCCCGAACTCGGCGGCATCCGCTACCTCGTGTCGCTGTTCTTCGCGGTGGCCTTCTACGCCTCCGTACTCGTCCACGAACTCGCCCACACCGTCGCCGCACTGCGCTTCAAACTGCCCGTGCGCCGGATCCAGCTGCAGTTCTTCGGCGGCGTCTCGGAAATCGAGAAGGAGTCCGAGACGCCGGGCCGCGAGTTCGTGCTCGCCTTCGTCGGACCGCTGCTCTCCCTGGTCCTCGCCGGCGTCTTCTACCTCGCCCTCCAGGCAGTCGAACCCGGCACCGTCCCCGGCGTGCTCCTGGCCGGACTGATGATCTCCAACCTGATCGTGGCCGTGTTCAACCTGCTGCCCGGACTGCCCCTCGACGGCGGCCGCATGCTCCGCGCCGTCGTCTGGAAGATCACCGGCAAACCCATGACCGGCACCATCGCCGCCGCATGGGTCGGCCGCGCCCTCGCCGTCTCCGTACTGATCGGGCTCCCGCTGCTCACCCAGTCCGGCGCGCTCGGCTCCGGCGCCGAGGACCTCGGCGGCATGGACACCGTCACCGACGCCCTGCTGGCCGCCATCCTCGCCGCGATCATCTGGACCGGCGCGGGCAACAGCCTCCGCATGGCCCGCCTGCGCGAGCACCTGCCCGAACTGCGCGCCCGCAACCTCACCCGCCGCGCGGTCCCCGTCGAGACGGACACCCCCCTCTCCGAAGCCCTGCGCCGCGCCAACGACGCCGGCGCCCGCGCCCTCGTCGTCGTCGACGCCGACGGCGAGCCCCTGTCCCTGGTCCGCGAGGCCGCCATCGTCGGCGTCCCCGAGCACCGCCGCCCCTGGGTCGCCGTCAGCGGCCTCGCCCAGGACCTCACCGACGGCATGCGCGTCTCCGCGGAACTCGTCGGAGAAGACCTCCTCGACGCCCTGCGCGCCGCCCCCGCCACCGAGTACCTGGTGGTGGAGGAGTCCGGCGAGATCTACGGCGTGCTCTCGGCGGCCGACGTGGAGCGCGCCTTCGTCAAGGCGATGGCCCGGCCCAACTGAACCCGGACACCCACGACGCGTGCGGGCCGCCATGCCCGCCCCACGTGGTCTCCGGCCCCCGCCAGGACCGGTAGGCTGGTCACATGTCCGAACCGACCGGTGCCGCCCGCCGTCGCGGGCCCTTCAAGGTCGGGGACCAGGTACAGCTGACCGACCCCAAGGGCCGCCACTACACGTTCACGCTCGAAGCGGGGAAGAACTTCCACACCCACAAGGGTTCCTTCCCGCACGACGAGCTGATCGGCGCGCCCGAGGGCAGTGTTGTCCGCACCACGGGGAACGTCGCCTACCTGGCGCTGCGCCCCCTGCTCCCCGACTACGTCCTGTCCATGCCCCGCGGCGCCGCCGTGGTCTACCCCAAGGACGCGGGGCAGATCCTCGCCTTCGCCGACATCTTCCCCGGCGCCCGCGTCGTGGAGGCAGGCGTCGGCTCCGGATCGCTCAGCAGCTTCCTGCTGCGGGCCATCGGCGACCAGGGCATGCTGCACTCCTACGAGCGCCGCGCGGACTTCGCCGAAATCGCCCAGGCCAACGTCGAGCGCTACTTCGGCGGCCCGCACCCCGCCTGGCAGCTCACCGTCGGAGACCTCCAGGACAACCTGAGCGACACCGACGTCGACCGCGTCATCCTCGACATGCTCGCCCCCTGGGAGTGCCTGGAAGCCGTCTCCAAGGCGCTCGTCCCCGGCGGCATCCTGTGCTGCTACGTGGCGACCACCACCCAGCTCGCCCGAACCGTCGAATCCATCCGCGAGATCGGCAGCTTCAACGAGCCGACCGCCTGGGAGTCGATGATCCGCAACTGGCACATCGAAGGCCTGGCCGTCCGCCCCGACCACCGCATGATCGGCCACACCGGCTTCCTGCTGACCGCCCGCCGCCTCGCCGACGGCGTCGAGCCGCCCATGCGCCGCCGCCGCCCCGCCAAGGGCGCCTACGGCGAGGACTACGCCGGTCCGAACGCCGACGGAGGCACCGGCCGCTGAGGCACGGACCGCGGCCACCGCGGCGGCCCCGTGCCGCGTTCAACGCACGAGCGCCGGGGGGGGTGGGGGGGGGCGGCCAGGCGCGGGGGGATTTTCACCTGCCCGCCCCGGGCGGGCAACGACCCGCACAACGGAGGGAT
>NZ_JBEYXP010000103.1:0-20787 GCF_040704615.1 Streptomyces sp. NPDC046862
TCAGACGGCCCGGCCCGCCCCCCCGCCGCGCGGGCCGGGCTCCCCAGGGGAGTCCGGCCCGGCGCGTGGTTTTCTGCGTCTCGGCTTACCTGTGGCCTACCTGCGGGTGGTGGCCTTCTTGGCGGTGGTCTTGCGCGCCGTCGTCTTCTTGGCCGGCGCCTTCTTGGCCGTCGCCTTCTTCGCCGGGGCCTTCTTCGCCGTCGCCTTCTTGGCGGTGGTCTTCTTGGCCGTCGTCTTCTTCGCGGCCGCCGTCGTCTTCGCGGGGGCCTTCTTCGCCGTGGTCTTCTTGGCGGCGGCCGTGGTCTTCCTGGCCGTCGTCTTCTTCGCGGTGGCCTTCTTCGCCGCGGTCTTCTTGGCCGCGGCCTTCTTGACCGTCGCCGAAACGCCGCCGGTAAGGCTGCCCTTGGGCGCCTTCTTCACCGCGACCTCGCCGCCGCGCGGCAGCTTCTTGGTACCGCTCACGAGGTCCTTGAAGCCCTGACCCGCGCGGAAGCGCGGCACGGAGGTCTTCTTGACCCGAACCCGCTCACCCGTCTGCGGGTTGCGGGCGTAACGGGCCGGACGATCAACCTTCTCGAACGAACCGAAACCGGTGACCGAGACCCGCTCACCGGCGACCGTCGCGCGGACGATGGCGTCCAGTACCGCGTCGACCGCGTCGGCGGCCTGCTGGCGGCCACCGACCTTGTCCGCAATCGCTTCTACGAGCTGCGCCTTGTTCACGTCTTCCCCTTCGGAGACATTGCCAGAACGAAACAGTTCAAGCTTTTTCGCACGTTAGGCAGATATATACCGCAAATCAAACACGAAACGGGCTAATCACCCTTGTGCCGCAGCGGACTAGGACGGTCACGGAGTTCCTCAGTGGTCCTCTTCGGGGATCCGACCCTCGTCGAGGTCCTTCATGAAGCTCTCCAGACGCCTTGCCGCGTCGGCGAGGTCGTGCTTGGCCACGGCCGTAATGACCAGCAGCTTCCGGGTCAGCGCCATCCGTACGCCCTCCGGGACTTGCGATGCGCGCACCCTTGCGTGCGCTTCCTTGAGTTGGTCCGCGACTGCCGTATAGAGCTCGAGTTGGCCGTCGTGTTCCATGCACAGATTGTGCCATCTGGGGCGAGTTGTCGCCTGCCCAGGGGGCAACTGCCGTCTCCCAGCGGTCTTCCGGGCACCTCGGTACGTCGCGGCCTGGACGCTCGAGTACCCCGGCAAACCCCCTTGTAACCAGGGGAGTTGCGGTGCCGCCCTGGCCTGCTCGAACCCCTTCCGGGGGCAGACACAGCTGTACCCCCAACCGTCCACGATTGGGGGTACAGAGGGGTGTTGCGGTGGCTGGATTCGGCCTTGCGCCGAAGCCCGTGGACCCTGCTATGGGGCCACGAGAGCCCTCCTGCGGGCTCACCGGCATCGGTCCCAGACCTGGAGCCTCGGACCTTGGGCCTCAGACCTTGAGCGTCTGCGGCTTGTACGCGGGACGCTTCGCCTCGTACGCGGCGATGTCCGCCTCGTTCTGGAGCGTGATGGAGATGTCGTCCAGCCCGTTCAGCAGCCGCCAGCGGGAGTTCTCGTCGAGCTCGAAGGAGGCGGTGATGCCCTCGGCACGCACCTCACGAGCCTCAAGGTCCACAGTGACCTCAGCAGTCGCGTCCTTCTCGGCGAGCTCCCACAGCGCGTCCACGATCTTCTGCTCCAGGACGACGGTGAGCAGACCGTTCTTGAGCGAGTTGCCGCGGAAGATGTCGGCGAAGCGGGAGGAGATCACGGCCTTGAAGCCGTAGTTCTGCAGCGCCCACACGGCGTGCTCGCGCGAGGAGCCCGTACCGAAGTCGGGACCGGCGACCAGGACGGTCGCACCCTGCCGCTCGGGCTGGTTGAGGACGAAGGACGGGTCCTTGCGCCAGGCCTCGAACAGCCCGTCCTCGAACCCGTCCCGGGTCACCTTCTTGAGCCAGTGGGCGGGGATGATCTGGTCGGTGTCGACGTTGCTGCGGCGCAGCGGGACGGCCCGGCCGGTGTGCGTGGTGAATGCTTCCATGAGTGATCAGACTCCAGCGGGCGTACGGGTGTCGGCGTCGGACAGGTCGGCGGGGGACGCCAGGTGGCCCAGGACGGCCGTCGCGGCGGCGACCTGCGGCGAGACCAGGTGCGTACGGCCACCCTTGCCCTGCCGGCCCTCGAAGTTGCGGTTGGAGGTGGAGGCGGAGCGCTCACCGGGGGCCAGCTGGTCGGGGTTCATGCCCAGACACATCGAGCAGCCCGCGTGCCGCCACTCGGCGCCGGCCTCCTTGAAGACCACGTCCAGACCCTCGGAGACGGCCTGCAGACCCACGCGCGCTGAGCCGGGGACGACCAGCATCCGCAGACCGTCGGCGATTTTGCGGCCCTCGACGATCGCGGCGGCGGCCCGCAGGTCCTCGATACGGCCGTTGGTGCACGAACCTACGAAGACGGTGTCCACCTTGATGGAGCGCAGCGGCTGACCGGCCTCCAACCCCATGTACTCCAGGGCCTTTTCGGCGGCGAGGGCGTCCGAGGCGTCCTCGTACGAAGCGGGGTCGGGGACGGACGCCGAAAGCGGCGCGCCCTGGCCGGGGTTGGTGCCCCAGGTGACGAACGGCGACAGCTCGTCGGCGTTGATGACGACCTCGGCGTCGAACTCGGCGTCGTCGTCGGTGCGCAGCGTCTTCCAGTACTCGACGGCGGCGTCCCAGTCGGCGCCCTCGGGGGCGTGCGGGCGGCCCTCGAGGTAGGCGAAGGTGGTCTCGTCGGGGGCGATCATGCCCGCGCGGGCACCGGCCTCGATCGACATGTTGCAGATGGTCATGCGGGCCTCCATCGAGAGCTTCTCGATGGCGGAGCCGCGGTACTCCAGGATGTAGCCCTGGCCGCCGCCCGTGCCGATCTTCGCGATGATCGCGAGGATCAGGTCCTTGGCGGTGACGCCCTCGGGCAGCTCGCCCTCGACGGTGATGGCCATGGTCTTCGGGCGGGCCAGGGGCAGCGTCTGGGTGGCCAGCACGTGCTCCACCTGGGAGGTGCCGATGCCGAAGGCCAGCGCGCCGAAGGCGCCGTGCGTGGAGGTGTGGGAGTCACCGCACACGACCGTGGTGCCCGGCTGGGTCAGGCCCAGCTGCGGTCCCACGACGTGGACGACGCCCTGCTCGACGTCGCCCAGCGGGTGCAGCCGGACGCCGAAGTCGGCGCAGTTCTTGCGCAGCGTCTCCAGCTGGATCCGGGAGACCGGGTCGGCGATGGGCTTGTCGATGTCGAGGGTCGGGGTGTTGTGGTCCTCGGTCGCGATGGTGAGGTCGAGACGGCGCACGGTGCGGCCGCTCTTGCGGAGGCCGTCGAAGGCCTGGGGGCTGGTCACCTCGTGCAGCAGGTGCAGATCGATGAAGAGGAGGTCGGGCTCGCCCTCGGCGCGCCGGACGACATGGTCGTCCCAGACCTTCTCCGCGAGTGTCCTACCCATCGCTTTCCCTCCGGCCGGCCTGTCCGGCGCCGGCTCAACTAGAGATCTTGGGGTGGCAGGCGCCCGTGTCCCCCTGGCTCGGGCGTGTGCCGCCGGGCCCGTTGGTCGGCGGGCCGCTGTGACTTCCAGAGTGGCGTGTTCCACCAGAAATTGAACTTGCGTTTCACAGAGTGAGACGCGAGTATCGTTTCATGGACAACAGTAGCGGCGTCGGCGTTCTGGACAAGGCAGCCCTTGTCCTGGGCGCTCTGGAGTCCGGTCCGGCCACCCTCGCGGGCCTGGTCGCGGCGACCGGACTGGCACGACCCACGGCCCACCGGCTGGCCGTGGCTCTGGAACACCACCGCATGGTGGCACGTGACATGCAGGGCCGGTTCATCCTCGGCCCGCGCCTGGCCGAGCTGGCCGCGGCCGCCGGCGAGGACCGTCTCCTCGCCACGGCGGGCCCGGTGCTCACCCACCTCCGTGACGTCACCGGCGAGAGCGCGCAGCTCTACCGCCGCCAGGGCGACATGCGCATCTGCGTCGCCGCGGCGGAGCGCCTGTCCGGGCTTCGGGACACGGTCCCGGTCGGCTCGACGCTCACGATGAAGGCGGGCTCCTCGGCCCAGATCCTGATGGCCTGGGAGGAGCCGGAGCGCCTGCACCGCGGACTGCAGGGCGCCCGCTTCACGGCGACGGCCCTGTCGGGCGTACGGCGCCGGGGCTGGGCCCAGTCGATCGGCGAGCGTGAGCCGGGCGTCGCGTCCGTCTCCGCTCCGGTCCGCGGTCCCTCCAACCGCGTGGTGGCCGCCGTCTCGGTCTCCGGACCCATCGAGCGCCTGACCCGCCACCCGGGCCGCATGCACGCCCAGGCGGTCATCGACGCCGCGGCCCGCCTCTCCGAGGCCCTGCGCCGCACCGGCTGACGCCGCCCCTCGCACATCAACCGCTCCCCCTCACGTCACCCTCGAAGAGCCGGCCTCAACGCCGCGGCAGGCTCTTTCCGGGGCTGGCACTTCGGGGTTCTTCAGAGGTGTGCGGAACGACACGCACGCGCCGGTTTCCTCGCCGCGCCTCCCCTCGTTGGCCGGCACCGCTCTCCGATCAGCCCGTGCTTGGATAGCGGCACCCCCCAAGGAAAGGCGCAAGAGATGCGGCTGGCCGAGCTCAGCGAGCGCAGCGGCGTGTCCACCGCGACGATCAAGTACTACCTGCGCGAAGGGCTGTTGGCGCCGGGCCGCCAGATCAACGCGACGACGGCCGAGTACGACGAGGACCATCTGCGCCGGCTGCGGCTGGTCCGGGCGCTGATCCAGGTGGGCCGCGTGCCCGTGGCCACCGCCAAGGAGGTCCTCGGGCACGTGGACGACGAGTCCCTGGGCCGTACGATCCGCCTGGGCGCGGCTCTTTGGGCGCTGCCACAGGGTCCCGAGCCCGACGAGGAGGACCCGGCGGTGGTGGCGGCGCGGCGCGAGGTGGACCGGCTGCTCACGTCGCTCGGCTGGGAGACCGCCCGCGAGCTCGCCTCCGTCTCCCCCGTGCACCGTTCGCTGGTGACGGCGGTGGCCGCGCTGATCCGGCTCGGCTATGCCTGGGACGCCGAACGGATGGCACCGTACGCGGAGTTGATGCACCAGGTGGCCCGGCGGGACCTGGACTTCCTGGAGACGCACGGGTCGGAGTCCGAGCGGGTGGAGACGGCGGTCGCGGCGGCCGTGCTCTTCGAGCCCGTGCTGCGGGCGCTGCACCGGCTGGCGCAGGAGGAGGAGTCGACGCGGCGGTACGGACTCCGGTGACCGCGGTGGACGCGGGTCACGGAAAACGCCGGTGGCCCCCCACCGAAGTGGAGGGCCACCGGACCGCGTACCCCCGACCGGATTCGAACCGGCGCTACCGCCTTGAGAGGGCGGCGTGCTAGGCCGCTACACAACGGGGGCGTGGACACTGCGTTTCCGCAGGCCCGAGCTGGTCTACCTGGACTCGAACCAAGACTAACTGAACCAGAATCAGTCGTGCTGCCAATTACACCATAGACCAATGTGGTTTAGACCAGTCAGTACCCCCGACCGGATTCGAACCGGCGCTACCGCCTTGAGAGGGCGGCGTGCTAGGCCGCTACACAACGGGGGCCCTAGCGATCCCGAGTTGATCGAGATCAGTACCCCCGACCGGATTCGAACCGGCGCTACTGCCTTGAGAGGGCAGCGTGCTAGGCCGCTACACAACGGGGGCGCTGCAGAGTTGATCTCCGCGATTGCAGATGAGCTCTGCGAGCTGGCCTACCTGGACTCGAACCAAGACTAACTGAACCAGAATCAGTCGTGCTGCCAATTACACCATAGGCCACTGGAACGCAAGCCCCTGAGGGGTCTTTGTTCTAGTTTGCGCCTCCGGTTCCCGGCCTTCCGGCCCGCTCTCCGGCGGCGCAGGAAGAACATTACCTGAAGGTGGACGGCGCTCCAAAACGACTATCCGGAGCGAGGAGCGCGGGAAGTTCGGCGAGGGACACGATCCGGTGGCGGCCGGCGGGAACGTCGCCGCCGAGCCACGCGCCTGCCCGGTCGATCCACACGGACCGCAGCCCCGCCTCCGCGGCCCCGCGCCCGTCGATCTCCGGATGGTCGCCGACGTACGCCACCTCGTGCGGTGGCAGGCCCAGGGCCTCGCAGGCCGCCAGGAAGGCCCCCGCCTCGGGCTTGGAGACACCGAGCTCGGCGGCACACAGAACGGTCTCGAAGCGGTCCCACACGCCCAGGGTGCGCAGCTTGCGCTCCTGAACGTGGATGCTGGAGTTGGACAGCACGGCGTGCCGGTGGCTCGCGGCGAGGGCGTCCAGGGCGGGCAGCACGTCCGGGAAGAGCGCCCAGACGGCCTCGTAGTGACCGATGTAACGCTCGAACCAGGCGTCGGCCTCGGCGTCGGTCAGCTCCTCGCCCAGGAAGGCCCGTACGCGGTCCCGGCGCTGCCCCTGGAAGTCGACCTCGCCGGCGGAGAAACGCGCCCACTGCCGGTCGGTGATCTCCCGCCACCGCGCGATGGCCTCCTCGACGTTCTCGTACCCGTCGAGCAGTCCCTCCGCCGTCAGATGGGCCCGCATGCCGGCGCGGTCCGCGGCGGTGTAATCGAAGAGGGTGTCGTCGACGTCCCAGACCACGGCTCGGATGCTCATGGCCCGACCGTAACCCGGGCGGAGGGGCCGCGTCCCGGGGAACGCGGAGGGGCGGCACCCCGAGCCGGGTGCCGCCCCTCTCCCACGTTCGTTACGCGGCAAGCCTCGCCAGCGCCGCGTCGATGCGGGCCAGCGTCTTCTCCTTGCCGAGGATCTCCAGGGACTCGAAGAGGGGCAGGCCGACCGTGCGGCCGGTGACGGCCACGCGGACCGGGGCCTGGGCCTTGCCGAGCTTCAGGCCGTGGGCCTCACCGGCCGCCAGGACGGCCTCCTTGAGGGACTCGGCGGAGGACCAGTCGGCCGACTCCAGCTTCTCGCGGGCCGTGCGCAGCAACGCGTCCGAGCCCTCCTTCATCGCCTTCGTCCAGCTCGCCTCGTCGAAGACCGGCTCGGGGAGGAAGAGGAAGTCGACGTTGTCGGTGATCTCCGACAGGACCTTCAGACGGCTCTGCGCGTGCGGGGCGATCGCCTGCCACTTGGCCTCGTCGAAGTCCTCCGGCGCCCAGGGGGCGAACGGGGCCTTCAGCCAGGGGGCGCAGCGCTCGGTGAAGTCCTTCACGTCGAGCAGACGGATGTGGTCGGCGTTGATCGCCTCGCACTTCTTCAGGTCGAAACGCGCCGGGTTCGGGTTCACGTCCGCCACGTCGAAGGCCGCGACCAGCTCGTCCGTCGTGAAGACGTCCCGGTCCGCCGCGAGCGACCAGCCCAGCAGGGACAGGTAGTTGAGCAGGCCCTCGGGGAGGAAGCCGCGCTCGCGGTAGAGGTTCAGCGAGGCCTGCGGGTCGCGCTTGGAGAGCTTCTTGTTGCCCTCGCCCATCACGTACGGCAGGTGGCCGAAGGCGGGGGTCTGCTTGGCGATGCCCAGCTCGGTCAGTGCCTTGTAGAGGGCGATCTGGCGCGGGGTGGAGGAGAGCAGGTCCTCGCCGCGCAGGACGTGGGTGATCTCCATCAGGGCGTCGTCGACCGGGTTGACCAGCGTGTACAGCGGGGCGCCGTTCGCGCGGACGATGCCGTAGTCCGGCACGTTCTCCGGGGTGAACGTCAGCTCGCCGCGGACCAGGTCGGTGAAGGTGATCGTCTCGTCGGGCATGCGGAAGCGGACGATGGGCGCGCGGCCCTCCGCCTCGTACGCCTCGACCTGCTCGGCGGTCAGCTCGCGGCAGTGGCCGTCGTAGCCGGAGGGCTTGCCGGCGGCGCGGGCGGCCTCGCGGCGCTCCTCCAGCTCGGTAGTGGTGCAGTAGCAGCGGTACGCGTGGCCGGCGTCCAGGAGCTTCTGGGCGATCTCCTTGTAGAGGTCCATGCGCTGCGACTGGCGGTACGGGGCGTGGGGCCCACCGATCTCCGGGCCCTCGTCCCAGTCGAAGCCCAGCCAGCGCATGGAGTCCAGGAGCTGCTCGTAGGACTCCTCGGAGTCACGGGCGGCGTCGGTGTCCTCGATGCGGAACACCAGGGTGCCCTGGTGGTGGCGGGCGAACGCCCAGTTGAACAGGGCCGTGCGGACCAGCCCCACGTGGGGGTTGCCGGTGGGCGACGGACAGAAACGTACGCGGACGGGTGCGCTAGCCACGCTTGACTACCTTGTTGGTGAGAGTGCCGATGCCTTCGATGGTGACGGCGACCTCGTCGCCGACACTGAGGGGGCCGACCCCCGCGGGGGTGCCCGTGAGGATCACGTCGCCGGGGAGCAGCGTCATGGCCTCGGTGATGTTGACGATCAGGTCCTCGATGGAGTGGATCATCTCGCTCGTGCGGCCGAGCTGGCGCTGCAGGCCGTTGACCGTGCACTGGATGGTCAGGTCCGAGGCGGCGGCGAGGTCCAGGTCCGTCTCCACCCAGGGGCCGAGGGGGCAGGAGGTGTCGAAACCCTTGGCCCTGGCCCACTGCTTCTCCCGCTTCTGGACGTCGCGGGCGGTGACGTCGTTGGCGCAGGTGTAGCCGAAGATCACGTCCGCCACGCGCTCGCGCGGGACCTCGCGGCACATGCGTCCTATGACCACGGCCAGTTCGGCCTCGTGGTGCAGGTCGCTGGTGAACGGCGGGTACTGGATCTCGTCGCCGGGGCCGGCCACCGAGGTCGACGGCTTGAAGAAGGCGAACGGGGCGTCGGGCACCTCGTTGCCCAGCTCCTTGGCGTGCTCCGCGTAGTTGCGGCCGAAGGCCACGACCTTGTTGGGCAGCACGGGCGGCAGCAGCCTGACCTTGCTCAGCGGGACCTTCGTGCCGGAGAGCTCGAATTCCGCGAACGGGATGCCCTTGATGATGTCGAGGACGAGCTCGTCCGGCTTGTCGCCCTCGACCGCGCCGAACGCGACGTTCCCGTCGATGGAGAATCTGGCAATGCGCACGGGATCCCTGCGCCCCTCACTTGAGCCGGCTGGAGTCTGACGCTCCAGGCTAACGCGGCAGGGGGCCGCGCCCCGGCCCTTTACGGTCGCCGCCCCGCCCATGTCAAAGGGCGCCCCTGGACGTCTCGGGGACATCCGGGGGCGCCCTTCACAGGCCTTCACGGCCCTTCACGGCTTTCCACCGTCATCCGCACACTCCGCGCGACCGCCGGATCACCGAATGAACGGACGAGGCCGAAGAACTTCGTACGTGTCCGGACCCGCCCGCATTGAGCGACTCGCGGCCGGCGCGCGTACTACTACGCGACGGAGGCCTGGACCGGGGCCTCCTCGAGGATGGTCCGCCTGGGGTTGGCGGTCTGGGACGGGAGGTCGACGGAGTGCTCCTGCTGCGGCGTCGCCAGTTCGTCGGCGTCGGCGAGATGCACGAGAGTGGTGCGTCGCGGGTTGGCTATCGTCTGGAACATCATCGTCGTCTTCACTGTTGTACGTGACCTCGTGGTTGCGGGCGCCGGGCGACCTCAAGGGCCGCCCCGGAAGCGCGGGTTGTCGGATTCGCCATCCCTGTAAAGCGTCAGGCTAAACATCCGATTCCCGGGGTAACTCGTGAAGACGGCATGATCACCGTGTGAGTTTCCTCACTGACTAGTAGATATTTCGGACAATCGAGACCCCTCCCCCGCCTCGACAAAACGGGCATTGTTCACCTGAAGCGCGCATTCCGCTCCTGATCATGGCGACTGGGACACGCTGCGGTGCCCTGCACCTCGCGCTCGTTTGCCCGATATGCACGGGATCCGTTTGCACGCCGCGTGACAGATCTTTCACTTGATGTCACTCTGGGCACAGGGTCACCCGTTGGCCTTGTTGGAGATCCTGCACTGTGCTGGAATTCCACGGACCGCCGTGGAGGAGACCCGGCGCACAGGGGGCGCAAAGCAGCGCCAAGTGGCGGCGGGAAGGGGAGCCAGCGCCGGTCACTCAAGACCAATAGGGGTGCGCGTTCAGGGCGGCCCCAGACGCCGACACCGTCTCGCCGTTCACGCGGAGAGGCGCCTGGTCCAGAGGTTGCGACGCTAGTGCAGGGACGTTTCAAGAGGGATGGCAGCGCTTCGGCGGAGCCGGAGCCGCACGGCGGGACTGGCCCCATGAAAGGCAGCTCCGCGCCCCAGCACGCCCAGAACCCGGGCCCGGCGGAGACTGGCGACAGCGGTGAGCGCTCGGGGCGCACAGGGCGCACCGGTGCGTCCGCACCCCCGCCGCCCCCGGCCAAGCCGAAGAACGGTCCGGGCGGCCCCGGTTCGCGAATAGCGCTGCGCAACTGGCGCATCTCGACCCGTCTGGTCTCGCTGCTCGCGCTCCCCGTGGTGGCCGCCACCTCGCTCGGCGCGCTGCGCATCAGCGACAACGTGGACGACATCCAGCAGCTCGACAACATGCGGCTGCTGACCGACATGACCAAGCAGGCCACCGAGCTCGCCGACGCCCTCCAGCGGGAGCGCGACATCTCGGCCGGCCCGCTCTCGGAAGGCGCCGGCGCCAACGACCCCACGATCAAGGGTGTCCGCGACAAGACCGACACGGCCCAGCGGCAGTTCCTGAAGGCCACCCAGGAGATCGGCGACGCCAGCGAGGAGGGCCGGCTCCCGGGTGTCCGCGACAGCCTCGTGGGTATCGCCACCGAGCTGACGAACCTCAGCACGGTCCGCCGCGACGCGTACGAGGACCCCAAGAACGCCACGCTCACCGTCGAGGCGTACCACCGGCTGATCAACCAGCTGCTCAACCTCTCCCAGGACATGGCGGAGGCCACCAGCAACCCGGAGATGATCAGCCGCACCCGCGCCCTCGCCGCGTTCTCCACCGCCAAGGAGTACGCCTCCGTGCAGCGCGCGATCATCGCGGCCGCGCTGCCGGCGAACCCCGACAAATCCGGCGAGCTCTCCGAGAGCGACCGGCAGTACGGCCTCTCCGCGCTGACCAGTGAGGGCTCCGAGACCGACAGCTTCGGCAACATCTACGGCCGGGACCGTGCCGAGGAGCTGATGAAGCCGATCAGCGACGGCAACCCGACCATCAAGGCGGTCGACGACTACGCCAAGCGCGTGCTCGACAACCCCAACGGTCTGCGCTCGCTGGACAAGCGCTCGTACAAGGACTGGGTCGACGACGACTCGGTCAAGGTCGAGCAGATGAAGAAGATCGAGGGCTCGCTCCTGGAGGAGATGGAGCAGACCGCCCGCCAGCTGCGGAGCGAGTCCGAGCGCGAGGCGATCATCTCCGGTGCGCTGATCCTGCTCGTCCTCGGTATCTCCCTCGTCGGCGCCTTCGTCGTGGCCCGCTCCATGATCCGCTCGCTGCGCCGGCTGCAGGACACCGCGACCAAGGTCGCCCAGGACCGGCTGCCCGAGCTGGTCAAGCAGCTGTCCGAGTCCGACCCGCAGGACGTCGACACGTCCGTGGAGACGGTCGGCCTGCACTCCAAGGACGAGATCGGCCAGGTGGCCGCGGCCTTCGACGACGTGCACCGCGAGGCGGTCCGCCTCGCCGCCGAGCAGGCCCTCCTGCGGGGCAACGTCAACGCGATGTTCACCAACCTCTCGCGCCGCTCCCAGGGTCTGATCCAGCGCCAGCTGTCACTGATCTCCGAGCTGGAGTCTCGTGAGGCCGACCCGGACCAGCTCTCCTCGCTGTTCAAGCTCGACCACCTCGCGACCCGCATGCGCCGTAACGGTGAGAACCTCCTCGTTCTCGCCGGTGAAGAGCCCGGCCGCCGCTGGACCCGTCCGGTCCCGCTGGTCGACGTGCTCCGCGCCGCCGCGTCCGAGGTGGAGCAGTACGAGCGCATCGAGCTGGCGGCCGTGCCCGCCACCGAGGTCGCCGGCCGGGTCGTCAACGACCTCGTGCACCTGCTCGCCGAGCTGCTGGAGAACGCCACCTCGTTCTCCTCGCCGCAGACCAAGGTCAAGGTCACCGGTCACGCGCTCCCGGACGGCCGGGTGCTGATCGAGATCCACGACACCGGTATCGGTCTGTCCCCCGAGGACCTCGCGTCCATCAACGAGCGGCTCGCCTCGCCGCCCACCGTGGACGTCTCCGTCTCCCGCCGCATGGGTCTGTTCGTGGTCGGCCGCCTCTCGCAGCGCCACGGCATCCGCATCCAGCTGCGCCCGTCCGACTCCGGCGGTACGACCGCGCTGGTCATGCTGCCCGTCGACGTCGCCCAGGGCGGCAAGAAGCCCGTTCCGGGCAAGGGCGGCCAGTCGGGCATGCCCCCCGGTGGTCCCGCCGCCGCGCAGGCCGCGGCCGGCGCTGCCGCCGCCCGCCGGGGCAACGGCAACCAGTCGGGACCCGGTCTCGGCGCGGGTGCCCCCGGTGGCGGTCTGCTCGGCGCTCCTCCGCAGCGTGGGCAGGTGGGCGCCGGACAGGGCCCGCGGGCCGCGCTGCCCGGCAGCGACCAGGACGGCCGTACGGGCGGGCCCGGTGGACCGCGCGGTCCGCAGGGCGCTCCCCCGGTGCCCCCGCAGGGCCGGCCGACGCCGGCCGGTGCCGGTGCCGGTGGGTTCGGCGCTCCGGCGCCGGGTGCCCCGCAGGGCCTGCAGGCCGCCGGGACCGGTGGGCCGCAGAACTTCTTCGAGGACTCCTCCAGCCGCCAGGGCGGCTCGGGTCCGCGTACTCCGGGCGGCTCGCTCGGCGACAACAGCTTCAGCCCGTCCCGTCAGGGTGGCTTCGGCGAGGGTGGGCCCTCGGCCGAGAACCCCTCCGGCGGCGTACCGCCCAAGCAGCGCAAGGAACGTTCCGGCAGGCGCCGGCCGCAGCTGCCCGGACGCGGTGGTCCGCGGGCCGAGCTGCCCGGTGGCAACCCGCAGTCGCGCACGCCGAGCTGGAGCGACGAGAACGCGCAGCCGCCGGTGCCGCGCGCCTCTCTGGACGCGCCGCGCGGCCACGAAGAGCCGGACTCCACCTCGCGCATGCCGCGCTTCGACGACCGTCAGGGCCCGGGCTCGACCGAGGAGATGCCCCGGATCGACGACCGTCAGGGTCCCGCCGTCACCTCCGAGTTCCAGCGTCCCGACTACGACGCGCCGCGGCCCGACCAGCAGCAGAACGGCACGGGTCAGTTCGTCCGCTCCGACGTGTTCGGCAGCAGCGCCCCGTCCCCGGCACCCGCTCCGGACCGCTTCCCGGCGCCGGGCCGTGGGAACCCGCAGGACACCGGCCAGTTCCCGACGTCCGGCCACGACGGCTCCGGCACGGGCCAGTTCGCCGCTCCCGGTTACGGGGACCGGCAGGACGCCTCGTCCACGGGCCAGTTCGAGCGTCCCCAGATGGGCGGCGGTGCCGACTTCGGCGCGCCCCGGCCGCCCATGCCGCAGCGTCCGCCGGTACCTCCGCAGCGGCCCGCCAGGCCGCAGGAGCCCGAGGCTCTGCCGCCCGCGTCCGGCCCCGGTGACGGCCGTACGCCGCTGTACGACACGCTGGAGACCAACTGGTTCCACGGCGGTCAGGCCTCCCAGCCGGCCAATGGCAATGGCAATGGCAGCGCTCCGGGCAACAGCGGCGCTCCGAACAACGGCTCCGCGCCGCCCCAGGCCCCCTCGGCCGACCGGCGCCCGACCCCTCCGGCCCCCCAGGCATCCTCCGCCTGGCGTGCCAACCCCAACGACGAGCTCGTCCGCCAGGCCGAGCGCGTCCGTCAGCCGTCGGCGGGCGGGGTCACCACCTCCGGCCTGCCGCGCCGGGTCCCGCGCGCGAACCTCGTGCCGGGTACGGCTCAGCAGCAACAGCACCAAACCGGTCCGCAGGTCTCGCGTTCGCCTGACGACGTACGCGGCCGGCTGACCAATCTCCGTCGGGGCATCGCGCAGGGTCGTCAGGCCGGCACCGGCCAGACCGGCAGTTTCCCGAGCCCCACTCACCAGCAGGAGCGTTAGTTGAGCCAGATGAGCCAGGCGGCACAGAATCTCAACTGGTTGATCACCAACTTCGTGGACAACACCCCCGGGGTGTCCCACACCGTCGTCGTGTCCGCCGACGGACTCCTTCTGGCGATGTCCGAAGGCTTTCCCCGTGACCGCGCCGACCAGCTCGCGGCCGTCGCCTCGGGTCTCACCTCGCTCACGGCCGGGGCCTCCCGGATCTTCGAGGGCGGGAACGTGGCCCAGACGGTGGTGGAGATGGAACGCGGCTTCCTCTTCCTGATGTCCGTCTCGGACGGATCGTCCCTGGCGGTCCTCTCCCACCCGGACTGCGACATCGGCCTCGTCGGATACGAGATGGCACTGCTCGTGGACCGCGCGGGGGCCGTGCTCACGCCCGACCTGCGTGCCGAACTGCAGGGCAGCCTGCTGCACTAGGACCCCACCCCCCGGCTCCACAACCACAAACCGTCCGGCCGCCACAGTCCCCCCACCGGCCCCGTCAGACGGCACGACCGACCGACATGCTGTCCCGCCCGGAGGATCCATGACCCCGCCCACCGCTTCTCATGATCCGTACGCAGCGTCGTACGGGGACGAGGGCGACCAGCCGCTGGTACGGCCGTACGCGATGACCGGCGGCCGGACGCGGCCGCGCTACCAGCTCGCCATCGAGGCCCTGATCAGCACCACGGCCGACCCGGCGGCGCTCATGGGGCTGCTCCCCGAGCACCAGCGGATCTGCCACCTCTGCCGTGAGGTCAAGTCGGTGGCCGAGGTCTCGGCCCTGCTGTCCATGCCGCTCGGTGTGGCACGGATCCTCGTCGCGGACCTCGCCGAGGCCGGACTCGTCGCGATCCACCAGCCCGGCGGCGACGAGAACGCAGGCGGCGCACCGGACGTGACACTGCTCGAAAGGGTGCTCAGTGGACTTCGCAAGCTCTGACGCGGGCCGGGCTACCACCTCGGCGAAGATCGTGGTGGCCGGTGGGTTCGGCGTGGGCAAGACCACGTTCGTGGGCGCCGTGTCGGAGATCAACCCGCTGCGCACCGAGGCCGTCATGACCTCCGCGAGCGCGGGCATCGACGACCTGACCCACACCGGGGACAAGACCACCACCACGGTGGCCATGGACTTCGGCCGCATCACGCTCGACCAGGACCTGATCCTGTACCTGTTCGGCACCCCGGGCCAGGACCGCTTCTGGTTCATGTGGGACGACCTGGTCCGCGGCGCGATCGGCGCCGTCGTCCTCGTCGACACCCGCCGCCTCGCCGACTGCTTCCCCGCGGTCGACTACTTCGAGAACAGCGGACTGCCCTTCGTCATCGCGCTCAACGGATTCGACGGGCACCAGCCGTACAACCCCGAGGAAGTGCGCGAAGCGCTGCAGATCGGGCCGGACGCGCCGATCATCACGACGGACGCCCGCCACCGCTCGGACGCCAAGAGCGCGCTGATCACGCTGGTGGAGCACGCGCTCATGGCACGCCTGCGGTAGCGGGAACGCGGGCCCGTAGGCGGACAGCACCCAAGTCGGCAACGCCATACGGCAGTTGTCGTAGATACACCGGCGCCGACTGTGTCGTTTGACACGGTCGGCTCCGGTGTTCATAACGTTTCGACAGAGAAATAGGGTGGTACGGCCACGCGTCGCGGTCGATCGGTGTCACTGCGTCCACCTCGGCCCCGCCATTTGCCGTGGCTGGCTCTTTATGACCGTTTTATCTGGGACTTACATCACGTGGAATCGTTGCTTCCCTGTGTTTGGAAGTGCGCGGACTGACGTGCTGGAATGCCTGAACTGCCCAATAGTCAAAGACGTACTAGGGCTATGGAGTCACCCGCGGCACGACTTAGGTGCCGGCGCCGAGAGGTTGTTGGTCGAGTGAGGCGAAGCAAGCGCAGTCCCGAGCCGTCGGCGCGGGGCAACTTCACCCCGCCGCCGCGCGGGGCGGCACCCGCACAAGTGTCCGGACCGGAACCATCGGTCACGCCGGCGCCCAGCGGCAGTCGGCTCTCTCCCCGCAACTGGCGAGTGCCCACCCGCCTGAACGCGATCCTCCTCATACCCGTGGTGGTCGGCCTGGTCATGGGCGGCTTCCAGGTGAAGGGCTCGATCGACACGTGGCAGCAGGCGAAGGACGCCGAGAAGGTCGCGAAGATCGTGGCCGCCTCCGGAGCGTACGCCGAGGCCCTCCTCAACGAACGTGACGTCTCCGCCCAGCCGCTCCTCGAGGGCGACCGGGACAACGAGACCGTCCAGCAGGCCCGCGACCTCACCGACGAGAAGGCCGACACCTTCCACAAGGAAGTCGTCGGAATGCCGTCCAAGCAGGGCCTTGAGCGCCGCCTGAGGCTGGTCGAGCAGGCCGAGCCGAAGCTGGAGCAGATCCGGCAGGCCGCCTACACCCGCTCGATGGACCCGACGAAGACCGAAGAGGGCTACGTCACCATCGAGCACCTGCTGATGGAGTTCTCGAACGAGCTCGGTCTCGGCACCGGCAACATCACCGCCTACGGCCGCACGGTGTACGCGGTCGCCCTCGCCAAGGGTGCCGCCTCGCTGCAGCGCGCCATCGGCATGCACCTGCTGGTCAAGCCCAGCACCGACGAGACGATCTTCAAGCAGCAGGTCACCGCCTACACCTCGTACGCGTACCTCGAGAACATCGCCCTCCAGGAGTACGTCTCCGGCGGTACCGAGCAGGACGCCGCCCGCCTCAAGCAGGTCATGGCGCAGAAGACCGAAGAGGGCAAGAAGCTGCTGGCCGAGGCCGCTCAGCAGGCCCAGGCCGAGGGCAAGACCGTGGTGACACCGCCCTCCATGACCAAGATGATCCAGGCGATCGGCAGCGGGCTGACCCCCGCGCAGCTCGCCGACCGCGGCATCACCCCGTCCACCTGGATGGCCGCCTCCACCCTCAAGTTCGAGGGCTACAGCGAGGTCGAGAACGAGATGATCAACCGCGCCGTGGACGACGCGGGCCAGATCGCCTCGAACGCCCAGCGCGACGCCTACATCAACGGTGCCGTCGTCATCCTCGCCCTGCTCGCCGCGTTCATCATCGCCTCGCTCATGGCCCGCCAGATGAGCCGCTCGATGCGCCAGCTGCGCAACGCCGCCTTCGGGGTCGCCGAGCAGCGCCTGCCGATGCTGGTCGACCAGCTCTCGCGCACCGACCCTGGCCGTGTTGACACGCGTGTGCAGCCCATCCCGATCAACACCAGGGACGAGATCGGCGAGGTCGCCCGCGCCTTCGACCAGGTTCACCGTGAGGCCGTCCGGCTCGCCGCCGAGCAGGCCCTGCTGCGGGGCAACATCAACGCGATCTTCACCAACCTCTCGCGCCGCAACCAGTCGCTGATCGAGGGCCAGCTGACCCTGATCACCGACCTGGAGAACAACGAGGCCGACCCGGACCAGCTGGAGAACCTCTTCAAGCTGGACCACCTGGCGACCCGTATGCGCCGCAACGGCGAGAACCTCCTCGTCCTCGCCGGCGAGGAGCCCGGCCGCCGCTGGGACCAGCCGGTCCCGCTGGTCGACGTGCTGCGCGCCGCCTCCTCCGAGGTGGAGCAGTACGAGCGCATCGAGCTCTCCGGCGTCCCGGAGGCCGAGATCCACGGCCGCGCCGTGACCGACCTCGTGCACCTGCTCGCCGAGCTTCTGGAGAACGCCACGACGTTCTCCTCGCCGCAGACCAAGGTTCGCGTCACCGCCACCCGTCTGCCCGACGGTCGGATCATGATCGAGATCCACGACAAGGGCATCGGACTCACCGCCGAGGACTTCGCGGACATCAACCACAAGCTGGCCAACCCGCCGACCGTGGACGCCGCGATCTCGCAGCGCATGGGCCTCTTCGTGGTCGGCCGGCTGTCGGACCGGCACGGCATCCGTGTCCAGCTGCGCCCCTCGGGCGAGCAGGCCGGCACCACCTCGCTGGTCATGCTCCCGGACGTCATCACCCACGGTGGCGGTGGCGAGCACCAGCCGCCGCACGACGAGTTCACCGTCTCGCAGATCGTCCCGGAGCAGCAGGCCTTCCAGCCGCCCGCACAGCAGCCGATACGCACGGCCGCCGAGCTCGGCTTCGACGACAGCCGCTACTCCGAAGTCCCGGACGACATACGCGAGTTGGACCCCGTCGGCCGCTCCCTGATGCGTGAGGAGCGCCGCGCGGCCCTGGAGGCCCAGGCGCACGGCCAGGACCGTCCGGAGGCCATCGAGCCGCCCCGGTACGGCGACGACTTCCAGGCCCCCACGCAGCCGTCGTACGACACCGGACGGACCGCCTTCCCGGAGCAGCAGACCGGGTACGACCAGCAGACCGCGTACGAGGAGCCGCAGCAGCCGTCGTACGAGGAGACGTACTTCCCGCCGTCGGCGGACTTCACGTCGAACGGCGGCTACCCCGAGCCGAGGTATCCGGAGCCGGTCCGCGAGGAGCAGCCGCAGGCGCACACCTCCGCCCCGGAATCGTTCTCCGCCTTCGAAGAGCCGGCCTATCAGGACGACTGGCCGCAGCAGAACAGCTACCAGAGCCCGTACCAGTCCGAGTACGCTCCGGAACCGGAATCCACGCAGGCCGATGACGTGAAGGAGCCGGACGGCGTAGGCTTCGACCGTCCGGGACCGGCCCCCTCCGCCGCCCACGAGCTGACCGACGCCGGGCTGCCGCGCCGCGGATCCACCGCGAACGGCACCGGCGCCCCCCAGCGCGTGGCACAGGAACCGCCGGCGGCCAAGGAGCCGAACGACGACTGGCGCTCCGCGAACGACGCGCGGTGGCAGCAGGCCTCCCAGCTCCGGAAGCCCAGGGCGGGCGGGGTCACCTCCTCCGGCCTGCCACGACGGGTCCCCAAGGCCAACCTGGTCGAGGGAGCCGCCGCAACGACCCAGCAGGGAGGCCCATCGGTCTCCCGCGCTCCCGAGGACGTACGGGGCAGGCTGAGCAACCTGCGCCGCGGCGTCCAGCGGGGACGCAACGCAGGCAGTGATACGAACGGCCAGGGCTTCGGTCCTGACAGCACCTACAACCAGGAGCGTTAGTGTGAGCCCGATGAGCCAGGCGGCACAGAACCTGAACTGGTTGATCACCAACTTCGTGGACAACACCCCGGGGGTGTCCCACACGGTGGTGGTCTCCGCCGACGGACTCCTTCTGGCGATGTCCGAAGGTTTTCCGCGCGACCGGGCCGACCAGCTCGCGGCCGTCGCGTCCGGACTGACCTCGCTGACCGCGGGCGCCTCCCGCATCTTCGAGGGCGGCAGCGTCAACCAGACGGTTGTGGAGATGGAGCGAGGGTTCCTCTTCATCATGTCCATCTCCGACGGTTCGTCCCTCGCAGTCCTCGCACATCCGGAAGCGGACATCGGTCTCGTTGGGTACGAGATGGCGCTTCTGGTCGACCGTGCCGGTACGGTCCTGACACCCGATCTGCGAGCGGAGCTCCAAGGGAGCCTGCTCAACTAACTGACAGTCGGTGCGTTTTGGCGTCCCGGGGCCGTAAAGTTTCGGGACGCGGCTTTCACAAGGTTGGGTGACCGGCACAGTCGGAGGAGGAGAAAGTGGCAACACCCCCAGGCGGTTCGTCTTCGGGCAACTGGTCCTACGGCCCTGGCCAGGGTCAGAGCCCGGGTGAGCAGAACCGGTACAACTTCCCCTCCGCACCGAGCCAGCAGCGTCGCCAGCCGTACGGGCACCCCGGCCCCCAGGGCCCGGGTCCGTCGCCGTACGACCAGCCGCCGGCGCCCCGCATCCAGCCCGTGCAGCCGCAGCGGCGCTCCCCCGAGCCGTCGCCCGCGGGAGGCGCCAGCAACCCCCTGGTGCGCCCGTACGCCATGACGGGCGGCCGCACCAGGCCCCGCTACCAGCTCGCCATCGAGGCGCTGGTGCACACCACCGCGCAGCCGCACCAGATGCAGGGCCAGCTGCCCGAGCATCAGCGAATCTGCAACCTCTGCCGAGAGATCAAGTCGGTCGCCGAAATCTCCGCGCTGCTGACCATCCCCCTCGGCGTGGCCAGGATCCTCGTCGCCGACTTGGCGGAGGCGGGCCTGGTCGCCATCCATCAGCCCGGCGGCGACGAGAGCGCCGGCGGCCAGCCAGACGTGACACTGCTCGAAAGGGTGCTCAGTGGACTTCGCAAGCTCTAGCGGAGGGCCTTCCCGCTCCACCACCTCCGCGAAGATCGTGGTGGCGGGCGGCTTCGGCGTGGGCAAGACCACGTTCGTCGGCGCCGTCTCGGAGATCAATCCGCTGCGCACCGAGGCCGTCATGACGTCTGCTTCAGCGGGCATCGACGACCTGACCCACACCGGGGACAAGACGACCACGACGGTCGCCATGGACTTCGGCCGCATCACGCTCGACCAGGACCTGATCCTGTACCTGTTCGGCACCCCGGGCCAGGACCGCTTCTGGTTCATGTGGGACGACCTGGTCCGCGGCGCCATCGGTGCCATCGTCCTCGTCGACACCCGGCGTCTGGCCGACTGCTTCCCGGCGGTGGACTACTTCGAGAACTCGGGTCTGCCGTTCGTGATCGCCCTCAACGGCTTCGACGGTCAGCAGCCGTACAACCCGGACGAGGTCCGGGAAGCCCTCCAGATCGGTCCGGACACGCCGATCATCACGACGGACGCGCGGCACCGGGCCGACGCGAAGTCGGCACTGATCACGTTGGTCGAGCATGCGCTGATGGCTCGGTTGCGGTAGTTCGCGGCTTCTGAGCTGCCCCTGGCGGTTCGCTGCCGAGTGCGGGTTTGTTCGTGGCTGGTCGCGGGGGGGGGCCCGGCCCCCCCCGCGGGGCGGGGGGGGGAGCACAAGGAGGGGGGGGGCGGGGGGGTGTGGGGGTAAACAAGCAACGACAAAAAAAAGAAAAAAAAAAAAAAT
>NZ_JBEYXP010000104.1:0-15772 GCF_040704615.1 Streptomyces sp. NPDC046862
GTCGCGGCTCATGTGGCGGGTGTGTGGTCGTTGGGGGATGCGTGTCGGGTGGTGGCGGCGCGTGGGCGGTTGATGCAGGCGTTGCCGTCCGGGGGTGTGATGTGGGCGGTGGAGGCTGAGGAGTCGGAGATCACCGAGGGGTCGGGGGTGTGGGTGGCGGCGGTGAATGGTCCGTCGTCGCTGGTGCTTTCCGGTGAGGAGGGCCCGGTGCGGACGGTGGCGGAGGGGTTGGCTGCTGTGGGGCGGCGGGTGAAGCGCCTGGCGGTCAGCCATGCGTTCCACTCGGGGCTGATGGAGCCGGTGCTGGCCGATTTCGCTGAGGTGCTGGCTGGGGTGGAGTTCGCGGAGCCGGTGGTTCCCGTGGTGTCGAACGTGACCGGGCGGGTGGCGGGTGAGGAGCTGTGCACTCCGGAGTACTGGGTGCGGCATGTCCGGGCGACCGTCCGATTCGCCGATGGTGTGCGTGCCGTGCGAGCACAGGACGTCGGCACCGTCCTCGAAGTGGGCCCCGACGCCTCCCTCGCCCCCATGGTGCGCGAGACCGCCCCCGACCTCCTCGCCCTCGGGGCCCTGCGCAAGGGGCGGGACGAGACGCGGTCGCTGGTGGGAGCGTTGGGGCGGCTGCACGTGCGGTCGGTGGGCGTGGACTGGTCGGCGCTGCTCGCCGGGGCCCGACGAGTGGATCTGCCGACGTACGCCTTCCAGCACAGTGCCTACTGGCTGGAGACGACCCGGGACGAGGCGGGCGGCGGTACCTCCGAGTCGCTCTACGCGCCCGTCTGGCAGCCCGTGGAGACCGTCACCCCGTCCGCAGCGCGCTGGGCCGTGATCGGACGGCCGGACGGACGGGCCGGCGCGCTGGCCAAGGGGCTCGCCCAGCAGCCGGGAAACGTCGTGGACGTCCATCCGGGGCCGGAATCCCTGGACGGGAACGCCGAGTTCGTCGTCCTGCCGCTCCACGACACGGCCGATGACGATCGTGATGGCGGCGACCCCGTCGCGGTGCGTCGCGTCACGCACGACGCGCTCGTCCGCGTCCAGGGCGTGCTCGCGCAGGAGAGGCTGTCCGGTACCCGCGTGGTCGTCGTGACCGGCGCGGCGACCACGGGCGGCCCCGCCAGGGCGGCAGCCTGGGGGTTGCTGCTGTCGCTCCAGACCGAGCACCCCGGCCGGTTCGTCCTCGTCGACCTTGACGACGACGGCACGGACGTGCCCGCCCTGGCGCACGCGGTGGCCACCGCCCTGTCCGGGGCACCCGGCGGGGAACCCCAGGTCGCGGTGCGCGACGGGCGATTGCACGTCCCGCGGCTCACGGCCGCCACCTCAGCACCCGGCGCCGTATCGGCACCCGCCGGCCCGCGCCGGCACGGCACGGTGCTCGTCACCGGCGGTACCGGTGAGCTGGGAGCTCTCGTAGCCCGGCATCTGGCCGCCGAACACGGTGTACGGGATCTGCTGCTGCTCAGCCGCCGAGGGGCTGACGCACCCGGGGCCGGTGAACTCGCCGTCGACCTGGAACGGGTGGGCGCCCGGGCCCAGTTCACCGCGTGCGATGTCGCCGACCGCGACGCGCTCGCGGCCGTGCTCGCCGCGATCCCGGCCGACCGGCCGCTGACCGGTGTGGTCCACACCGCGGGCGTGGTCGACGACGGGATCGTCACCGCGCTCACCCCCGAGCGGATCGACACCGTCCTCCGCCCCAAGGCGGACGCCGCACACCATCTGCACGAACTGACCCGATACCTGAACCTCACCCACTTCGTGCTCTTCTCGTCCGCCGTCGGAACGCTCGGCGGCGCCGGGCAGGCCAACTACGCCGCCGCCAACGCCGCACTGGACGCGCTGGCCCGCCTGCGACACGCCCATGGGCTTCCCGCGACCTCCCTGGCCTGGGGCCTGTGGGGGACCGGTGGTGGCATGGGCGGCCGGATCGGGGACGTGGACCTGCGGCGCATGGCGAGGGCCGGGGTGCTGCCGCTCGACGCCGAGCGGGGACTCGGCCTGTTCGACCGGGCCTGGGCGGCGAGCGACACGGCCGTGCTCGTGCCGATGCGCACCGACCCGGCCGTGCTGCGCGGCCGCGCCGAGGCAGGCTCTCTGCCCGCGGCCCTGCGCACCCTCGTGCCGCAGACGCAGACGCAGACGCAGACGCAGACGCAGACGGGGAATCAGCATCCCGTAGGTGACTCCTTCGGTGACGACACGGTGAGCGGCCAGGCGTCCGACGCGTACGCGCGGTGGCTCGCCGAACTGCCCGCCGCCGAACGCGCCGGGAAGCTGCTGGACCTTGTCAGGAGCCGGGCCGCAACGGTCCTCGACTATCCGTCACCCGACAGCCTCGACGTTCGCCGGCCCTTCCGCGAAGTCGGCTTCGACTCGCTGACCGCGGTGGAGCTGCGCAACAGCCTGGCCGCCGCGACCGGCCTGCCCCTGCCCGCCGCCCTGGTCTTCGACCACCCCACCCCCGCCTCCCTGGCCGAGCAGCTGGACAAACGCCTCCTCGACCACCTCGGGTCGGCGGGCTCGCAGCGCCGGCCGGGCGTGCCCGCGCTGTTGGACCAACTGGAAGCGGCACTCGCCGAGTTGAGCGCAGACGCACCCGACCGCCCCAGGATCGCGGCCCGATTGAGCACCCTGGCCACCGCGGGTGCCCCGGCCCAGCCCCTGCCCGCCACCGCGGACGCCCACGCGGACGCCCCGGGCGAGCACGACGTCGACACCCGCCTCGCCGAGGCCTCGGACGACGAGTTGCTGGACTTCATCCGCACGGAACTCGGCAAGGAGTGAACGGTTCACATGGCTGATGACAAGGAACTCCGCGACTACCTCAAGCAGGTCGCCGCGGAACTGCACCGGACGCGGGGGCGCCTGGGCGCACTGGAGTCGGCGGCCCGGGAACCGATCGCCGTCGTCGGCATGGCCTGCCGCTACCCCGGCGGCGTGCAGTCGCCGGACGACCTGTGGCAGCTCGTCGCCGAGGGCCGTGACGCCGTCGGCGCCTTCCCCACCGACCGGGGCTGGGACCTGGCCGCCCTGTACGACCCCGACCCGGACAACGAGGGCACCTGCTACGTCCGCGAGGGCGGATTCCTCGACGACGTCGCCTCCTTCGACGCCGCGTTCTTCGGCGTATCGCCGCGCGAGGCACACTCCATGGACCCGCAGCAGCGGCTGCTGCTGGAGACCTCCTGGGAGGCACTGGAGCGGGCCGGCTTCGACACCCGGGCCCTGAAGGGCAGCCGCACCGGCGTGTTCGCGGGTGTCTCGCAGCAGGACTACGCCACGCTGCTGACCGCCACCGAGGGCGGCATCGACGGCCACGGCTCCACCGGTGTCTCCAACAGCGTGCTGTCCGGCCGCATCTCGTACGTCCTCGGCCTGGAGGGCCCGGCGCTCACCGTCGACACCGCGTGCTCCTCCTCCCTGGTCGCCCTGCACCTGGCGGTACGGGCCCTGCGCGCGGGGGAGTGCGACCTGGCCCTGGCGGGCGGTGTCACCGTGATGTCGACGCCCGACGTGCACGTCATGCTCTCCCGGCAGCGCTCGCTCGCCCCTGACGGACGCTGCAAGGCGTTCGGCGCCGCTGCCGACGGTGCGGGCTGGAGCGAGGGCGCGGGCGTCCTCGTCGTCGAGCGGTTGTCGGACGCCCGCCGCAACGGCCACCCGGTGCTCGCCGTCGTCCGGGGCTCCGCCGTCAACCAGGACGGCGCCTCCAACGGGCTCAGCGCCCCCAACGGCCCTTCCCAGCAACGGGTCATCCGGGACGCCCTCACCGACGCCGGGCTCACCGCCGCCGAGGTCGACGCCGTCGAGGCGCACGGGACGGGCACCCGGCTCGGCGACCCCATCGAGGCGGACGCGTTGCTGGCGACGTACGGCGCCGCACGGCCGGAAGGACGGCCGCTGTGGCTGGGCTCGCTGAAGTCCAACATCGGGCACACCCAGGCCGCCGCGGGCGTCGGCGGGATCATCAAGACGGTCCAGGCCCTGCGCGAGCGCACCCTGCCCCGCACCCTGCACGCCGACGAACCGACACCCTTCGTCGACTGGTCCTCCGGCACCGTACGCCTGCTCGCCGAGGACCGCCCCTGGCCCGACGGAGACACCCCACGCCGGGCGGCCGTCTCCTCTTTCGGCGTGAGCGGCACCAACGCGCACGTGATCATCGAGCAGGCGCCCACCGCGGAACCGGCGCCCACCGAAGCAGTGGCGCCCACCGGAGAACCCGCCACCGCCGCGCAACCCGTCACCACCGGCCCGGGCCCCCTCCCCGCAGTCCTTCCCGCCGTCCTCCCTTCCGTCCTCTCCGCCCGCGGCACTACCGCCCTGCGCGCCCAGGCCCGCCGTCTCGCCGACCACCTGTCCGCGCACCCCGGCCTGCCGGTCCCGGACGTCGCGTACTCCCTCGCCACCACCCGCACCCCCCTCGACCAGCGCGCCGCGGTCCTCGCCGCCGACCGCGGCACACTGCTCGCGGGCCTGACCGCGCTCGCCGAGGGCCGACCCCACGACACCGTGACCGAGGGCACCGAGATCACCGGCCGGACCGCCTTCGTGTTCCCCGGTCAGGGCTCCCAGTGGCTCGGCATGGCCCGCGAACTCCTCGACACCGAGCCGGTGTTCGCCGACAGCGTGAGGGCCTGCACGGCGGCGGTGCAACGCCTGGTCGACTGGGACGTCCTCGCCGTGCTGCGCGGCGAACCCGGTGACATCGACGTCGACACCGACCGCATCGACGTCATCCAGCCGGTCCTGTTCACGGTCATGGTGTCGCTGGCACGGACCTGGCGGGCGTACGGCGTCGAACCCGCGGCCGTGGTCGGGCACTCGCAGGGCGAGATCGCCGCCGCCCACATCGCCGGCGGCCTCGGACTGGAGGACGCCGTCCGCGTCGTCGTCCTGCGCAGCCGCGCCCTGCGTACCCTGACCGCGCGCGGTGGCATGGCCTCCGTCCTGCTGCCCGAGGAACAGGTCCGCGAGCGGCTCACGCCCTGGGGCGAACGCTTGTGGATCGCCGCCGTCAACGGGCCCGCGTCCGTCGCGCTGACCGGCGATCCCGACGCCTGCGACGCGTTCGTGGCCGCCTGCGCGGCCGACGGCGTGCAGGCCCGCCGCATCCCGGGCGCCGCCAGCCCCGGCCACTCCCCGCACGTCGAGCCGCTGCGTGAGCGGTTGCTGGCCGACCTCGCGGACCTCGCGCCGCGCACCAGCGAGGTGCCGTTCTACTCCACCGTCACCGGCGGACCGCTGGACACCGCCGGACTCGACGCCGCCTACTGGTGCCGGAACATGCGCGAACCGGTCCGTTTCGAGGCCGCCGTCCGCGCCCTGCTCGCCGACGGGCACCGGCTGTTCGTCGAACCCAGCCCGCACCCCGTCCTCGTCACCTCCCTCCAGCAGTGCGTCGAGGCCGGCGACCACGAGGCCGCCGTCACCGGCACCCTGCGCCGCGGCGAGGGCGGCCCGGCCCGGCTGCGCACCGCGCTCGCCCAGGCGTGGACGGGCGGCGCCCCCATCGACTGGCCGCGCGTCTTCGCCGGCACCGGCGCACGCCGCGTCGAGCTGCCGACGTACGCCTTCCAGCGCCGCCGCCACTGGCCCGAGGGCCCGCGCCGCGGCGGCGACGTGACCTCCGTGGGGCTCGGCCCGCTGCGCCACCCCCTGCTGGGAGCGCTGGTGCGGCTCGCCGACGCCGACGGAGCGGTCCTCACCGGGCGGATCTCCCCGCACGACCACCCCTGGCTCGCCGGGTACTCCCTCGGCGACCGCGCCGTACTGCCCGGCACCGTGTTCGTCGAAATCGCCGTGCTGGCGGGCGACCGGTTCGGCTGCGCCAGGGTCGAGGAACTCACCCTGCACACCCCGCTGTTGCTGCCCCCGGACGGCGCGGTCGGCCTCCAGGTCAGGCTGGGTGCCGACAGCGCGGGCCGGCGCACCTTCGCCGTCCACTCCTCCACCGCTCCGGACGCGGGCGGTGTCTGGACCTTGCACGCCTCCGGGACCCTCGTCCCCGAAACCGGCGCCCCCGCCCCCGACCTGACCGCATGGCCTCCGCCGACCACCGCCGCCGTACCGGTCGAGGAGTTGTACGAGCGACTGGCCGCCGACGGCTTCTCCTATGGCCCGCAGCGCCGCCTCCTCACCGAACTGTGGCGCGGCGACGGCGAGGTGTACGCCGAGGTACGGCTGCCCGCCGGGCAGGGCACCGAGGCCGCCCGCTTCGGTCTCCACCCCGCGCTCTCCGAGGCCGCCCTGCACGCCCTGTACGCCCTCGGTGACGAGGGAGGCGAGCCGGCCGTGCCGTTCTCCTGGAGCGGCGTCGAACTCCACGCCACCGGCGCCACGCGGCTCCGGGTGCGCCTGAGCCGGACCGGCGACAGCACCGTGGGGCTCCTGCTGGCCGACACCACCGGCTCACCGGTCGCCGTGGCCGACGCCCTGCTCCTGCGCCCCGCCGACCCCGCCGGACTGCTCGGCACCGCTCCCTCCGCCGAGCGCCTGGACCGTGCCGAGCCCGTACCGGCTGCCCGGCCCGCACGAGTCCGCCGCACGGCCGCCACCGACACCAGCGGCGACGCCGACCCCGGCTCGCTGCGCGGACGCCTCGCGCCGCTCACCGAGACCG
This sequence comes from Streptomyces sp. NPDC046862, assembly GCF_040704615.1. Taxonomy (NCBI): domain Bacteria; kingdom Bacillati; phylum Actinomycetota; class Actinomycetes; order Kitasatosporales; family Streptomycetaceae; genus Streptomyces; species Streptomyces sp. NPDC046862. The sequence continues at coordinate 6,626 of NZ_JBEYXP010000104.1, forward strand.
AACGCACCCGCATCCTCATGAGTCTCGTCCGCGACACGGCCGCCGCGGCACTCGGCCACGACGACCCGGAGACCGTCCGAGCCACCCGGCCGTTCAAGGAACTCGGCTTCGACTCCCTCACCGCCGTCGACTTCCGCAACCGGCTCACCACCGCCACTGGACTGCGCCTGCCCGTCTCCGTGGTCTTCGACCACCCCTCGCCGCGCCGCATGGTGGGGGCCCTGTACGCCGAACTGTTCGGCGACGCCCCCGACGCGCGGACGACCGCGACCGCGGATGCCGTGTCGGCCCGCCGCCGCGCCGCCGACGGCGAACCCCTCGCCGTCGTCGGCATGGCCTGCCGCTTCCCCGGCGGGGTCAGCAGCCCCGAGGACCTGTGGCACATGCTCACCGAGGGCCGCGACGGCATCACCGGCTTCCCGCGCGACCGGGGCTGGCGCGCCAAGGACGTCGCCCGCGGCGGATTCCTCGACGACGTGGCCTCCTTCGACGCCGGCTTCTTCGGCATCACCCCGCGCGAGGCCCTCACCATGGACCCGCAGCAGCGGCTGCTGCTGGAGAGCTCCTGGGAGGCGATCGAGCGGGCCCACATCGACCCGACGACCCTGCGCTCCACCCGCACCGGCGTCTACGTCGGCGCCGCCGCCCTCGGCTACTCGCAGCTCTTCCCGCCCGGCTCGGAGCAGATGGCCGGGTACGCCGTCACCGGCAACGCCACCAGTGTGATCTCCGGGCGGATCGCCTACGCCCTCGGTCTGGAGGGCCCCGCGGTCACCGTCGACACCGCCTGCTCGTCCTCCCTCGTCGCCCTCCACACCGCGGCCCAGGCACTGCGCGGCGGCGAGTGCGACCTCGCGCTGACCGGCGGCGTCTGCGTCATGCCGGACGCCTCGCTCTTCGCCGACTTCGAACGGCAGGGCGGGCTGGCGGCGGACGGACGGTGCAAGGCGTTCGCGGCGGCGGCCGACGGCACCGGCTGGTCGGAAGGTGTGGGGGTGCTGCTGGTGGAGCGGCTGTCCGACGCGCGCCGCAACGGGCACCCCGTTCTCGCGGTCGTCCGTGGCTCGGCGATCAACCAGGACGGGGCCTCCAACGGGCTCACCGCGCCCAACGGGCTGGCCCAACAGCGCGTGATCCGCGACGCGTTGGCGGACGCCGGACTCACGGCGGCCGACGTCGACGCCGTGGAGGCACACGGGACCGGCACGCGCCTCGGCGACCCGATCGAGGCGCACGCGCTGCTCGCCACGTACGGGCAGGACCGTGAACGACCGCTGTACCTGGGGTCGTTGAAGTCCAATATCGGCCACACCATGTCAGCGGCGGGCGTCGGCGGCGTCATGAAGACGGTCCTGGCGATGCGGCACGGGGTGCTGCCGCGGACGCTGCACGTTGACGAGCCGTCACCCCAGGTCGACTGGTCGATGGGCCGCGTCGCGCTGTTGACGGAGCATCAGCCGTGGCCCGAGACGGGGCGGGCGCGCCGGGCGGGTGTGTCGTCGTTCGGGATCAGCGGCACCAACGCCCACGTCGTCCTCGAACAGGCTCCCGCCGAGGACGCCCCGAGCGGCGAGCCTGAGAGCCCGGCTGCCGCGCCCCGCCCGTGGCCCCTGTTGCTGTCGGCCCACCACGAGGCAGCCCTACGCGCGCAGGCCGCCCGGCTGCTCGACCGTCTGGACGGCGAACCCGAGACCGCCCTCGCGGACCTGGCACACTCCCTGGCCACCACCCGCGCCGCCCTCGAACACCGCGCCGCCGCCACGGTCCACGACCGCTCCGAGGCCGCCACCGTCCTCGGCGCCCTCGCCGCCGGCGAACTGCCCGCCGGGCTCGTGCGCGACGCCGCCCGCGACGGCGCGCTCGCCGTCCTGTTCACCGGACAGGGCGCACAGCGGTACGGCATGGGCCGCGACCTGTACGCCGCCCACCCCGTGTTCGCCGAGACCTTCGACGCCGTCTGCGTCCACCTCGATCCCCATCTGCCCCGCCCGCTCGCGGAGATCGTGCTCGGCACCGGAACGGACACCCCCGACCCCGAGGCGATCCACCGCACCGAGTACACCCAGCCCGCCCTGTTCGCGTTCGAGACCGCCCTGTACCGGCTGCTGGAGAGCTGGGGCGTACGCGCCGACTACCTGCTCGGACACTCCGTCGGGGAGATCACCGCCGCGCACGTCGCCGGGGTGCTGACGCTGCCCGACGCCTGCCGGCTCATCGCCGCCCGCGGCCGCCTCATGCAACAACTGCCGTCCGGCGGTGCGATGCTCGCCGTCGCCACCGGCGAGGCGCGGGCCGCCGAAGCCCTCACGGAGCACCCCGGCGTCACCGTCGCGGCCGTCAACGCACCCGGCTCCGTCGTACTCTCCGGTCCGGCCGACGCCCTCACCACCCTTGGCGACCACTTCAGGGAACAGGAGGTGCGCACCCGCTTCCTGACGGTCAGTCACGCGTTCCACTCCGCGCTCATGGAGCCCATGCTCGACGAGTTCGCCGAGATCGTGGCCGGACTCGACCTGCGCCCGCCGCTGATCCCCGTCGTCTCCGACCTCACCGGCCAGCTCCTCACCCCCGAACAGGCCTGCTCGCCCGGCTACTGGGTGCGGCACGTCAGGGAGACCGTCCGGTTCGCCGACGGGATACGCACCCTGGCCGCCGAAGGGGCCACCGTGCTGCTGGAGGCCGGGCCCGACGGCGTCCTCACCGGCATGGCCCACAGCTGCCTGGACGCCGAGGCCGAACCGCCGGTGTGCGTGGCCGCCCAGCGCGAGGACACCCCCGAGACCGAGGCCCTGATCGGAGCCGTCTCCCGCGCGCACTGCGCTGGGGCCGACGTCGACTGGGCCGCCCTCTTCGCCGGCAGCGGCGCACGCCGCGTCGACCTGCCGACGTACGCCTTCCAGCGCGCCCGTTACTGGCCCGAGCCCCGCCCGGCCGCCGCGACCGGCGACCTGGCGGCCCTCGGCCTGGACCCGGCCGGGCATCCGCTGCTCGGCGCACAGGTCACCGCGGCCGCCGACGGCACCACCCTGTTCACCGGCGAGCTGTCCACGCCCGCCCACTCGTGGCTCAGCGACCACGCCGTCCTCGACACCCCGCTCTTCCCCGGCACCGGCTTCGTCGAACTGGCCCTGTGGGCGGGCGGCCGGCTCGGCTGCCCCCACCTCGACGAACTCACCCTCGCTGCCCCCCTGTTGCTGCCCGCCGACGCGCCGGTGCAGCTCCAGCTGGCTGTCGGACCGGCCGACGACAGCGGCCACCGCACCCTGTCCGTCCACTCCCGCACCGAACCCGACGGCCCGTGGACGGCGCACGCCGAGGGCACCTTGACCGTGGAGACCCCCGACGCGGCCGACGCACCGACCACCGCGCCCACACCCGGTTCCTGGCTCCCGCCGGACGTCGAACCCGTCGACCTGAGTACCTTCTACGACGACCTCGTCGACCACGGATTCACCTACGGCCCCGCCTTCCGCGGTCTGACCGCCGCCTGGCGGCACGGCACCGAGGTCTTCGCCGAGGTACGGCTGCCCGAGCCCGCGACCGGCGACTTCGCCACCCACCCCGCCCTCCTCGACGCCGCCATGCACTCCCTCGCTTTCCGGCCCACCGCACCGACGACCGGCGGACCGCTGCTGCCGTTCGCCTGGCGCGGCGTCAGCGCGCACGAGCAACCGACCACGGCCCTGCGGGTACACGTCCGGGACCTGGCCGAGGACCAGGTCGCCGTGGACCTGACCGACCCCTCCGGCCGCCCCGTCGCCTCCGTCGCCGCCCTGCACATGCGCCCCACGTCGTCCGAGCAGCTGGAGACCCTACGGGTCCGCCCCGAGTGGCTGCTGCGCACCGAGTGGACGCCCCTCGACGGCGCCGCCGCCGTGCCCGCCGGCCGCCTTCCGGGCCGTTTCGCGGTCCTCGGCGACACCGCCGCGTACCCGCACGCCGAAGTGCTGCTGCGCACCGCCGAGGCCGTCGAGTACCACCCGGACCTCGCGGCCCTGCGCGCCGGTACGGAGCCGCCCGACGTGGTCGTCGTCCCGCTGCCGCCCGCCGCACCGACGGCCGACGCCGCCCGCGACGCCGTCCACCGGGCCCTCGCCCTGCTCCAGGAGTGGACCGCGGACGACGCCCTGGCAGGCACCCAGCTGGTGTTGTGCACCTCCGGTGCCGTACGGGCCGCGGACGACGAGACGGTGGCCGACCTGGCGGGCGCCGCCGTGTGGGGCCTGGCCCGCTCCGCCCAGTTGGAGAACCCCGGCAGCGTCCTGCTGGTCGACCACCTGCCCGGCGCCACCACCCCCCTGCCCCAGGCCGTCGCCCACGCCCTGGCCGCCGGCGAACCCCAACTGGCCCTGCGGAACGACCGCGTACTCGTCCCGCGCCTGGCCGTGCTCACCCCCGTCGACGAGACCCCGGACGCCCTCTGGCCGACCACCGGCACCGTCCTCGTCACCGGCGCCACCGGCACCCTCGGCCGCCTCGTCGCCCGGCACCTCGTCACCCGGCACGGGGTGCGCGACCTGCTGCTCGCCGCCCGGCGCGGCTCCGACGCCCCGGGCATGACCGACCTGATCGCCGAACTCGCCGAGCTCGGTGCCACGGCACGCGCCGAGGCCTGCGACGTCACCGACCGCGCCGCGCTCGCCTCGCTCCTCGACACCGCCCCCGATCTGAAGGCCGTGGTGCACACGGCGGGTGCCGTCGACGACGGCACCCTCACCGCCCTCACCCCCGACCAGGTCGACGCCGTGCTCCCGGTCAAGACCGAGGCCGTCGAGCACCTGCACGAGCTGACAGCCCACCTCGGCCTGGACGCCTTCGTCGTCTTCTCCTCGCTCGCGGGCACCATGGGCGGCGCCGGGCAGGCCAACTACGCCGCCGCGAACGCCTTCGCCGACGCCCTGTGCGCACGCCGCGCGGCCACCGGACTGCCCGCGCTCTCCCTGGCCTGGGGGCCCTGGCAGCGCGGCGCGGGCATGACGGCCGGGGTGGCCGAGAGCGACCTCAAACGCATCGCCCGCGCGGGCCTGCGCCAGCTCGACCCCCGGGAGGGCATGGCACTGTTCGACGCCGCCCTCACCACCGGGGAGAGCCTCGCCGTCCCCGTACGCCTGGACACCTCCGCCCTCGACGCGGACTCGCCCACCACTCCCGCGCTGTTGCGCGGGCTCGCCGCCGCGTCCGGTGCCGTGTCCGGTGCCGGAGGAAGGCCTCCCGCCGCCCCAGCGGGCGGACTGCGCGAGCGGCTGCTGCCGCTGTCCGAGGCCGACCGCGCCACCGCCCTGGTCGACCTGGTGCGCGCCGAGGCGGCCACCGCGGCCGGACTGCCCTCCGCGGACGCCGTACCCGCCGGCAAACCCTTCAAGAGCCTCGGCTTCGACTCCCTCATGGCCGTCGACCTGCGCAACCGGCTCTCGGCCCTCACCGGCCTGCGGCTGCCCGCCACCCTGGTCTTCGACCACCCCACGCCGAAGGACCTGGCCCAGCTCCTCCACGAAGGACTCGACCTGACGCCCACGCAGGCACCCGATCCGGCCCTGCTCGCCCTCCAGTCCCTCGAAACCGCCCTCCAGACCCCCGCCGACGACCCCCACCACCCCGGCCGCCAGGCTTCGCTCGCCATCCGGCTGCGCGTGCTCCTCGCCAAGCTCGAAGAGACACCCGGCACCACCGGCCCCGCCCCCGCGGACGGCGACCTCGGCGCGGCCACCACGGAGGAACTCCTCAGCCTCATCGGGGACGAGTTCGGCATCAAATGAGCCCCGGCGCCCCCGGCGCCCCCGGCACCCCGGTCCCACCGGCGCCGCCGGCGCCGCCGGCGTCGAGACCTGTCGCACAGCACCACCAAGACCGGTCGAGCCCCACTGAGACCGGTCGAGTACCGCCAAGGAGATCCATGCCCCTCAACATCGAGACCCCACTGCCCTACCAGCGTGACTCCGTTTGCCCCTTCGACCCGGGTCCCGCCCTGCGCGAGGCCCAGCAGAAGGATCCCGTCCACAAGTACCGCCTGCCGGACGGCCGGGACATCTGGGTCGTCACCCGCTACGACGACGTACGACGGATGCTCACCGATCCCCGCCTCAGCAGCGCCCTCACCCCGCTCACCCTCATGCTCCCCGGCATCGACGACACCGGCCTGACGGTCCCCCCGGGCAGCTTCGTCAACATGGACCCGCCCGAGCACACGCGACTGCGCCGTACGGTCACCTCGAGCTTCACCGCCCGCCGCATGCGGGAACTCGCCCCCCGCCTGGAGAAGATCGCCGAGGACTGCCTCGACGCGATGGAACACAGCGGCCCGCCCGCCGACTTCATGGCCGCGTTCGCCTTCCCGTTCCCCCTGCTGGCCATCTGCGAACTGCTCGGCCTCACCGACGCACAGCGCGAGGAGTACCTCAGCGTCATCGCGAGGGCACCCGGCCTGGCCGCCACGGCCGAAGAGGGCCGGGAACTCGTCGGCGCCGCCCACCGGTTCATGTCCGCCGCCGTCACCGAACAGCGCGCCCACCCCGGTGACGGCGTGATCGGGATGCTGGTACGGGAGCACGGCGACGAAGTCTCCGACGAGGAGATCGTCGGCATCAGCAACATGTTCCTCACCGCCGGCTTCGACACCGTCGCCAACACCCTCGGCCTCGGCCTCCTCGCCCTCTTCGAGAACCCCGGCCAACTGGCCCGGCTGCGCGACGACCCTGCCGTCCTCGACACGGCCGTCGAGGAGCTCATGCGCTACCTCAGCGTCATCTCCGCCACCGGCGGACGCACCGCCACCGAGGACCTCGAACTCGGCGGCGTCACCGTCAAGGCGGGTGAGCACGTCGTACCGGCGCTGGCCGTCGCCAACCGCGACCCCGGCCACTACGACGACCCCGACCGGCTCGATCTCACCCGGGCTCCGGCCCAGCAGATCGGCTTCGGCCACGGAGTCCACCGCTGCATCGGCGGCACCATGACCCTGTTGGAGATGCGGATCGCGTTCTCCGCCGTACTCCGCCGCTTCCCGGACCTCCGTCTCGCGGTGCCGCCCGAGGAGGTGGCGTACCGGGGCTACAACATGGTGCACGGGGCGCTCGCCATCCCCGTCGTGTGGTGAGACGGGCGCGGGCGGCGCCCACGGGCACAGGTCGCGCGGCCGCCCCCTAGAACACCCGACCAAGTCCTAGGGGGACGGCCGGGCCCTTCTGGGGGTTACAGGCCGCGACCAGCCCCATAGCGTCGGGACCCAGACCCCCGTGGGTGCCGGGCTCCGGGTGCCCGGCGCACGTTGTTGCCCTCCGCTCCCGCCGTCGTTCGCGCGACAGGCGGAACCAGCGGCTGACCCCAGCAGAACCGGCAGAACCGGCAGACCCAGCGGTCCGAACCAGCGGGAGCCAAGCGGCATGAACACATCCCTCGACGAGGTCATCGACGCGCTGCGCGCCTCCTTGGCGGAGAACGAGCGACTGCGCCGGCAGAACCACCGCCTCACCTCCGCCGCCACGGAGCCCCTGGCCGTCGTCGGCCTCGGCTGCCGCTTCCCCGACGGCGTACACGGCCCCGAGGACCTGTGGCGGCTGGTCGCCGAGGGCCGCGACGCCATGACCGGCCCGCCCGCCGGCCGGGGCTGGGAACACCGACCCTCCTTCGACCCCGGCCACCAGGGGGCCTTCCTCGACTCGGCGGGCGACTTCGACGCCGCCTTCTTCCGCGTCTCCCCGCGTGAGGCGCTGGCGATGGACCCGCAGCAGCGGCTGCTGCTGGAGACCTCCTGGGAGGCCCTGGAGCGGGCCGGCGTCGACCCGCTGTCACTGCGCGGCAGCCGCACCGGCGTCTTCGTCGGCGGCGCGCCGCAGGAGTACGGAGCCCTCCTCACCGACTCGCCCGAGGACACCGACGGCTACGCCATCACAGGGCTGCCCGCCAGCATCATGTCCGGCAGGATCGCCTACCTGCTCGGCCTGGAGGGCCCGGCGCTGACCGTCGACACCGCCTGCTCCTCCTCCCTCGTCGCCCTCCACCTCGCGGGCCAGTCCCTGCGCGGCGGCGAATGCGACCTCGCCCTCGTCGGCGGTGTCCTCGTCATGACCACCCCGGCCATCTACGGCGAGTTCGACAGCCAGGGCGGCTCGGCCTCGGACGGGCGGTGCAAGGCGTTCGCGGAAGGGGCGGATGGTACGGGGTGGGGTGAGGGCGTGGGTGTGCTGGTGGTGGAGCGCCTGTCGGACGCCCGGCGCAACGGACACTCGGTGCTGGCGGTCGTACGTGGCTCGGCGGTGAATCAGGACGGTGCGTCGAATGGTCTGACGGCGCCGAACGGTCCGTCGCAGCAGCGGGTGATCCGTGAGGCGTTGGCGAGTGCGGGTCTGGGGCCGTCGGACGTGGACGTGGTGGAGGCGCACGGGACGGGCACGCGACTGGGCGATCCGATCGAGGCCCAGGCGCTGCTGGCGACGTACGGACAGGGGCGGCCGGAGGAACGGCCGTTGTGGATCGGGTCCATCAAGTCCAACATCGGGCACACCCAGTTCGCCGCCGGCGTCGCCGGAGTCATCAAGACTGTGATGGCGCTTCGGGAAGGGGTGCTGCCGGGGACACTGCACGTGGACGAGCCGTCCCGGCAGGTGGACTGGTCGGCGGGCGCGGTGCGGGTGCTGACGGAGTCGCGTCCGTGGCCGGAGACGGGGCGGCTGCGGAGGGCGGGTGTGTCGTCGTTCGGGATCAGCGGCACCAACGCCCACGTCATCCTCGAACAGGCCCCCGAGGACGAGCCGGAGACCGAGCAGGGCGCCGCGTCCAGGCCCCTGCCCGCCGTACCGGTGATGCTCAGTGCCCGCAGCGGGGCAGCGCTGCGCGAGCAGGCCGCGAATCTCCTCGCCCACCTTGACGAGCGCCCCGGCCTCCGGCTCCCGGACCTCGCCTTCTCCCTGGCCACCACTCGGGCCCTCATGGACCACCGAGCGGCCGTGACCGCCACGGACCTGTCCGGCCTGACCGCCGGTCTCCGCGCGCTCGTCGATGACGAGGACGCACCGGGCACGGTCCGCGGAGTCGCGTCGGGCGGGGGCTTGGGAGTGGTGTTCTCGGGTCAGGGGTCGCAGCGGGTGGGGATGGGGCGTGGGTTGTACGGGGCGTTTCCGGTGTTCGCGGCCGCCTTTGACGAGGTGTGTG
>NZ_JBEYXP010000105.1:0-15562 GCF_040704615.1 Streptomyces sp. NPDC046862
AGGCGAACAAGCCCCACGAGGTTTCCGATGTTGTCTAGGCCCACCGTCAAGCATCAGCTGGGACCAGAACGTCAAACATCACCTGGGACTAGACATTACGGGACAAAATTTAGACGGAGACCAGGCAGGGCTGGCAGCCAGAAAAGACCCTGATCACCCCACAAAGGTCGAAAGATCGAAGAACAAGTTGAGACCGCGCACAGTTCTGAAATCCAGGCTCAGCCGCCGGGCGATCGCATTGATCGTCCAGTCCTTCCACAGCAGACTGTGGATGTCCTGGGAGCGGTGGCGGATCTGATCGATTGCACTACCGACGCGTGCGCAGCTTGGCCAGCAGCCGCTGCAGCTTCGCCTGATTGCGGGGGTCAGACGCCGCACGACGGGCCTGAGCAATGGCACGCTGTCCCTGCGGGCTTCGCGCGAACCTCTTGATCCGTTCCAGTATTCCAGGCACGGCGTTCCTTCCCAGGTGAGTCGACTGAAGCAGTCCTTGACTTCCGCCTACCCCTCGAACCGTCGATCGATCCCGGTGACGAAGGCGATGGCGCGGTACATCGCCCCAGGAGGCGGCGGACGCGGAGCGCCAGCTGGTGGCCGAAGGCTGCTGAGCGGTCCCGAGGCCGACGTAGGGTCACGGGTGGTGAATCACCTGGGTGAGGTTCGAAAGACGCGCCATCTGCTCCTTCACGGCTATGGGATGGGGGGACCGTGGCGGTGGGTGTGGGCGGAGTCTGCGGAGGAGATCGTCCGTGTCTGCGCTGAGATCGAGGTGGTCACAGACCCGGAAGCCGTCGAACGTGCGGAGACATGAGCCTTGGAAGAGGTCCATCTCGAGGCACCGGACCCGAACCCGTTGTCCGGTTTCCGCGCCCAGCGGGATGCCCAGCGCGGTCAGCCTGGTTTCGGCGTCTTGACGGGACGGGACCGCGAGTACTTGCGCTGGCAGGAAGACGGTGACGAAGAGATCTTCCTGATGGAACTCGGTCCGGACGGACGGCGGTTGCGGCAAGTCGAAATCGGCGCGGACGGAGGTCCCGTCAAGACGAGCGTGGAAGACTGGCCGCTCAACCCGCCCTGTGACCTGTATGACCCGCAGCATGCGTCTTTGGGGATCAGCTGTGACGACTTCGAGGACGCGTGGCACCGGGCTCGCCCTGACTCTCAGGATTGATCAGCCGGGTTCCTACTTGCTGTTCGGCCCTCCGTATGACGACCTGGCCGTCGAGGCGGGTGAGCGCGGCTGGCGTGTGATGCGTCTGCCCGGCGCGCATCTCCATCAGATCGTCGATCCCGCTGGCACAGCCCGGCACCTCGTCGAGCTTGCGATTACGGCTTGATCCACTTCCGACACATGCCCTGGAGGGGGCGGTCCTGAGTGGGCCCACCTTGAAGATTCTCGGCATCTGACGGTTGAGCAACTGGGGTCCGTCGGCCCCAGACAAGAGACTTCCCTGCCCGCGCACCTGGCTGCGGATCCCAGGGTCATAGCGCGAATCGCCGCCATGAGCAGGAAGCGGCGAAAACCTCGAATGCGATTCTCTGAACCACCCAGGCAGGCCGACGATACGCGCGTACCGCCGTTCACGGGGGAACTCCGCATTCCTTCGCGGGACGTCCACGCAGCGGAGGCCGGTGCTTCAGAATAGCTCCGCTGTCAGCGATGTCGTTCAAGCCGCACAGTATCGGTTCCAGTTCGTGCGCTACCCCGCACTGGGGGCATTGCCGGGTGCCGGGATGCTCTGCCGCGTCCAGGGTGCGCTTCATATCGAGCGCCGGTGCGTCGCACCCACGCGGAAAACCCGGCGCGGCTCGAGCAGCTCGCGCGCGGTCGACTCCGGCCGCGGCGTCAGTCGCTCGGTGTCCACCTGGTCGTTGTCGACGCCGCTGATGGGCCGTATGTGTTCCGGGGCGCGCACTCATCCCCGGTATACCGCCGCCTCCACACCGCCGTCCAACTGGTGGAGGGGCAGTATTCCGAAGGTGCGCTATTCGGGTCCGGCGCAGTGCGACCGATCCCCCGATACTCGCCGCCAGGAACGCCGGACGCATAAGTTGATCAGGCCATCGGATTGCGGCGCATGAGGAGGAGCATGGCCAGGCGGAAGCTACGATCCACGCGCAACCAAAGCGCCAACCGAGATGCTCGGCAGCTAGTCAATCTGGCGCGAAGGAGGGCTCGGCCTGCGGCACAATCTGAGCAGGTCCAGCCACCGATGACTGGTGCCAGATGGCATCAGTGGGTCGCCTCGACTGCTACTGCCCTGACCGTGCTCGCCGCTGTCGCCGCTCTGCTCTTCACTGGGCTGTCTGCGCGGCAGGCTCAGAATGAACTCGGTAATCGGAGGAAGGAACTTAATATCGCTCAGGAAGGGCATGTCGCAGAGCGTTTCACCGCCGCAGTGGAACAACTTGGTGATAAATCGGCAGATGTGAAACTTGGAGGGATTTACGATCTTCAGTGAATCATGCAGGACTCGCCAAGGGATCAACCTGCCATCATCAGCGTACTTTGCGCCTATGTGCGTCTGTACGGAGGGGAGCGTGTCCGGGTCTGATTTGCCGGGCGCAAAGTAAGGCGACCTGCAACACACGTGCAAGCAGCAGGTGTCAAGGCCGCTGAGGCCGATCTCAGTGATGTCGATTTGAGCGGTGCTGATCTCCGGAACGCGGAATTCTTGCGGATGGGCTTGTCGGGTGTAGATTTCAGGAAAGCGGACCTGCGCGGAGCCGATATGTTCTGGTCGGACACCGAAGGCGCATCCTTTGACGGTGCTAAACTTCGCGGGGCAAGCCTCTTCGAGGTCTATTTGGTTGACAGTGATCTGAGGGAACAAGACCTGACTGGGATAAGCTTGCATAACTCACTCGTAGGGCGCGTAGATCTCCGTCGGGCGAAACTAGGGAAAGCGATGTTGGTGGCGGCAGTTTTCACAGATGTGGATCTGCGTTCTGCCGACTTGCGCGGTGCTCAACTCAATAGCGCGGAGTTCTCACGCTCTCAATTGCAGGGCGCGCACCTGGACGATGCGGACCTCACAAACGCTGACCTACGGACTGCTCGTGGTCTTACCGTTGAGCAGGTGCTGACCGCCCAACTGAGCCCCGATACGCGGTTTCCTCCAGATGTCGCCCGCGACGGACGCGTTCAGAAGCGCATGCAGACCGGCAGACCACTGACGTGACAGGGTGAGGATTCCATCGCGTTTTACTGGTGAAGAGGCAGTGTTCGATCCATGCACTATTCGTATAGCGGTCTGCGGCAGATGGCGCCCACAGCCCGCCGTATCTCCGGTACGGGGGCTGCTGGCGAGCCTTCCTGTGCCCCGTTGCCCAGGGGTGCCCCTCACTCGACCTCTGGTGCGCCGTAGGAGAACTTGTACCCGGCGAAGTCGGCGACGTGCACATATCCAATGCGCTGGTAGAGGGCGTTGCTGGTGGGGTTGTCCGGGTCTGTGAACAGGACAACGTCCGTCGCCCCCGCGGCCAGTGCGCCCCTGCTCGCCTCGACCGTCACTGCTCCCGCATAGCCGCGGCCGCGGAGGTGGGCGGGGGTGTAGACGGGGTCCACCCGAACCATGCCGCCGATGACCGAGGTCGCGGCTGCCATCGAGACGGGGGCGCCCTCCTGGGTTTCCCAGAATGTGAAGTGCCTGTCGCCGAAACGCGAGTCGTCCCATGCACCGGCGTCGATCAAGTCGATGGAGTGCTGCTCCCCGACGTCGACGCAGAACTCACGGCACCAGCGCACGACTTGCTCACGGTCCTTCCCGTCCGTGAGGCGCCCCTGGCCTTTCGGCCGCGGCTGCGGTGGTGTGAGCGTGCCGAGACGGTAAAGATGCGTCCTCCAGAAGGCTTCCGGAACCGCGCCTGTGTGCTGCTGCCATGACTCGGCGAAGGCGCCAGCGGTGTCGTGGTCCGCGATGACGTGGGCGGGTGAGTGGCCGAGGCCGGCCAGGTGTGCAGCGAGGGTGTCGGTCTGCGCGACGGAGAGAGACGTGAGGCCCAGGCGTCCGTGGGGAGTGAGATAGAAGATCGCGCGGACTTCGCCCTGTGACTCCAGTCGGCCGAAAACGGCGGATTGGGCGTCGCGATCGGCCGCCCTGTGTATTCGCAGCTTCTCGATGTCCGTCAGCTGCGTGTTGTGTAGGGCGGCGCGCGAGGACAGGAAGTCGTCGGCTTGGGCGAGGAAGTCGTCGACATCTTGGGTGAGGTGCCAGTCATCCAGGGGCATGCTTCATGATCCCGGACGACCTCGACTCGGGGCCGCTTCTTCAACGCCTTTCAGCCACGTCCCTTCCACCTCGTCCAGCGCGGACGCGGACGAGTCCTGCAGGGGGCTGGTCCGAGGAACAACTAACTGTATGAGGGCGGGACGTTGGTGACGCTACTGTCCCGGAGTCGAGATGCTGGCGGCCGTCCGCCAGCGCCGCTGTGCGGGCGGTGATAGTTGTAGTGGATGTTCCAGACCGCGATCGCGGAAGAGCGGGCGTCTTCTCTGGTGAACTCGCGGGCGTAGAGCAGTTCCTCGGCGAGGATCCTCTGGTAGCGCTCGACCTTTCCGTTGTGGCGTGGGGTGTACGGCTTGGTCTTCTGATGTCGCGTGCGCTGGCCGACGATCCGTGCGAAGTCACCAGATCGATAGCAGGCCCCATTGTCGGTGACGATCCGGTGGATGTGGGTGATGCCGTGGGCGGCGAACCAGACCTTGGCTCGGGCGAGGAACGCCGCAGCGGTGGCTCCCTTCTCGTCGGTCAGCGGCTCTGTGTAGGAGAGCCGGGAGAATCCGTCGACGGCCGAGTGCAGGTAGGTGTAGCCGCGCTTTGCGCCAGCTGACTTCGCTCGATCGACGGTCTTGGCCTGGTCGCTGTCGCGGCCGTGGATGCGCCAGCCGCCGCCGTCGGGGATCCTGCCGACCTTCTTCACGTCCAGGTGCACCATGTGGCCGGGCCAGCGGGCGGTGATCTTCCCAGGCTTGCGGTTGTTGTCTCCGCCAGAGTCAATGAACCTTCGCCTGCCCAGGCCGAGTTTTGTCAGGTGGCGGGTGACGGTTCGGCGGTTGATCGCGAATCCGAGGTCGGCGAGCTCGTCGGTGATGCGCTGGGCGGACCACTTGTGCTCGCGCCGCCAGGACTCGATCTTCTCGATGACCCAGGCTGGTGTGGCGTGCGGGCTCCGGTGCGGGCTCGAGGAACGGTCGAGCAGTCCGGCCTCGCCGTGACGCCGCCACCGGTTGACCCACTTTGACGCACAGGCACGGGAGATGCCCATCTCGGTGGCCACATGCGCGATGGGGCGTGTCTTGCAGCGCTCGACCAAGCGGCGGCGTCCCTCGATGCTCAGCGGGGCGTTGGCGTGGCTCATGAGTCCATCGCGTAGGAGCGGTCCATCAGATCGGCCATCGCCTGCTGGAAGTCGTGGCGCTTCTTGTCGCTCCAGCCTGTGGTCAGCTGAACGAAGACGTCCTCCTGCCAGCGATGTGCCTGGTCCAGCATGGACCTGCCCGCGGAAGTGAGTGACGCTTCGCGTCGTCGACCATCAGCGGCGGACGCCGCCATGACCAGGTAGCCGGCTGCCGCACCGCTCTTGATCAACCGTGAAGCGCCGCTCTGGTCGATCCCGATCTCGTGCGCGATCGCATTCACCGTTGCCGGGGTCCCGCGCAGGCTGAGCGCATGGACTGCCTCGCAGACCAGCACGAGTCGCCCCTGCTCGCCGCCCGTGTCTGCTGCGACGGGTCGGCGCGCCCAGTGTCGGACGAAGTGGAACAGGATCTGTCCTGGGCCTTGGTCTGTCATTCGCTTGCCGCCATCTCGCGGCAGATGTAGGCCAGTTCGAGAGCGGCCTTGAGGTCCGGCAGCCTCAGCGCAGCCGTGACCTTCCCGCCGGAGGCACGGAAGACCGTCGCCACCCGCGTGGGCTCCGTGCTCTCGGGCCAGGTGGCGTCTTCCTCGACCACCATCAGACGCTCGCTGACCGGGTGCCACGACCGAGGGATCAGCTTGATCCCCGAACGCTCCACCCAGTCAGCGAACTGCGTAGGCGTGATCGGCCCCGCACCCTTCGGGCCGAGGACGACGACCGGATCACCGACCGCTGTCGCAGACCGCTGCAGGTCACCGGCGTTGACGCTCGCGTGCCACTCGTTGATCGCTTTTTCAAGGCTTGATTCCACACCCAGAACTATATGCGATCCGCATAGATCTACTCTCGGGTGGTCGCGACATCAACCTCCAGCCCCGCACCAACTAACAACTCGGCCTGGGCGCTAACACAATGAGGCGCGTCGGTCCTGGTTGCCGTGTCTGGGGCGGGAGTTGAGCGTTCGGTCTTTTGTGGGGAAGTCACCGTGGATCGTGTCGGATGAGCTGTGGGACCGTCTTGAACCGTTGCTGCCGCAGCGTCGGCGGCGGTTTCGGTATCCGGGCCGCAAGCCGTTGCCGGACTGGGATGTGCTGTGCCGGATCTTGTACGTGCTGCACACCGGTATCCAGTGGAAGTACCTGCCGCAGGATTTGGGCTTCGGCTCGGGCATGACGTGCTGGCGTCGGCTGCGGGACTGGAATGAAGCTGGCGTCTGGCAACGCCTTCATGAGGTCCTGCTCGCTGAGCTGAACGCGGCAGCGAAGCTGGACTGGTCCCGGTGCGTAGTCGACTCTTCGCACGTCAGGGTCCTAAAAGGGGGGGCACACGGGCCCGTCGCCGGTCGACCGGGGCCGGGCCGGCTCCAAGCACCACTTGATCACCGATGGGCACGGTACTCCGCTCGCGGTCCTTCTGACCGGCGGCAATCGGAATGATGTCACCCAGTTGCTGCCTCTGCTCGATGCCGTCCCACCAGTCCGCGGCCGGGTCGGGCGTCCTCGCCGCAAGCCGGACGCATTATTCGCAGACCGTGGCTACGACCACGATGTCTACCGCGAGCAGGTCCTCGCTCGCGGCATCGTGCCAGCTATCGCCCGCCGCGGGACCCAGCACGGCCGGACTGGGCACCTACCGTTGGGTGGTCGAGCGCGCCTTCGCCTGGCTCCATGGCTTCCGACGCTTGCGCATCCGCTGGGAACGCAGGGCTGACATCCACGAAGCCTTCCTGCGACTCGCATGCTGTCTCATCACATCTCGCCAAGTGCTGGCCCTGACCCGCCCATCGTCCAGAACGGCCTGATTGGGACGGAGCCGTTCGGCGCGGAGGCAGCGATCGGCTTCAAACGGCTGATCACCAGCCGGGCTTGACTCTGACGCCGCTGGAGACTTGACGATCGCGCTGTAGGCGACACGCGGGTTCTCAACGGAGGCGCAAGACATGCGAGGCAAAGGCATCCACTACGACACCGGCACCTTTCCCAACGGCGATACCTCCCGCCCTGTCTTCGACGCCGACGTCGTCGCGCGGGACATGCGGGTCATCGCCGAAGATCTGCACTGCACCGCGATCCGTATCACGGGCGGCGACCCGGACCGGATCGAGATCACCGCGCGGCATGCGGCCGCCGCCGGGCTGGAGGTCTGGTTCTCGCCGTTCCCTTGCGAGATGACCAACGAACAGATGCTGCCGTACTTCGCCGACTGCGCCGAGCGAGCCGAACGCCTGCGCCAGGATGGCGCCGACGTCGTCCTTGTCACCGGCTGCGAACTGAGCCTGTTCGCCCGCGGGTACCTGCCCGGCGACACCTTCAACGAGCGCATCCCGGTCCTGGCCGGCCCCGATCGCGAAGCCGCACTGCGGCCCATCCCCGACAAGGTCAACGCCTTCCTCGGCGACGTCGTCCGCACAGTCCGCCCTCTCTTCGCCGGCCCGCTCAGCTACGCCTCCTGCCCCCTGGACGGCGTGGAATGGAGCCCGTTCGACATCGTCGGCCTGGATGCCTTCCGGGGTCTGCGCAACGCCGCCACATACCGCGATGACCTGCGCAAGGAGTTCACCCACGGCAAGCCGGTCGCCATCATGGAAGTCGGCTGCTGCACCTTCCAAGGGGCGGGCGACTACGGCGGCTCGGGCTGGTACGTGGCCATGGAGCCGGACGGTGTCACCCCCAAGCCTGATCTGGTGCGCGACGAGAGCGAGCAGGTCCGCTATCTCGACGACCTCATGCCCATCTTCGAAGGCGAAGGCGTCGACTCCGTCTTCTGGTTCAGCTTCGCCGGTTACGGCACCCCCCACCGTCTGTCCGGACCGGACCCCGACCTCGCCTCCTACGGCATCGTCAAGATCCTCGACCAGCACAGCGGCTACCCAGCAGCTGCCCGTACGTACCCGGACATGCCCTGGGAACCCAAGGAGGCGTTCCACGCCCTGGCGAACCGCTACCAAGTCCTCAAGCAGCAAGGAACCTCCCACCAGCACCTCGGTTAACCGATAGTGCCTGTAGGGCCACTGAAGATCGGAATGGGGCGCTCCTGCTTCATTGGATGAAAAGAAGCCGGAGCACCTCTCCTCATTGTGTTAGGTGCTGTTAGGGGCTGCGGGGCAGAGCCAACGTACAGGTCAGTGCTAGTGCCGCATCAGGCAACGTTCGCCCTGATGAGGAACCAAGCCAACACAGCCACGCCGATGGGCATCGCAACAAGGTAGCCGACGAGGATACCGACGCCCGGATCAGCCAGCGCAGGAAAGGCCCAGTTCACTGCTGCAGCCACGAGCAGTCTCACCGTTACCAGCGCAAGGAGAGCGGCAACAACAGCAAGCCGACGCGGCGGGCCGGCCTCGCGGTACAACTCAGCCGCAGGCCCGATCGCGATCACGCCCGTCACGACGCCGACGAGACTGGTGTCGGGCAGCCACCCGAACGGCCACCCCACCAGAGCGACCAACCCGGAGAAAGCGAGGCCGACCAGTTCCAGCGCGACGGTGGACACTACCGGGTCCCACGAGGGGCGTCGGATCGAGCCGCTCCCACTGTCCTTCTCATCGGCCACGTTGTCAGAGTAGCCATCGACAGGGCGAACGTTGCCTGATGCGGCACTAGGGTCCGTCTTCAAAGATCACCGGATGGTGGACCATGGCGGGGTGATACGTCGCCATGAACTCACCGATCAGGAGTGGGAGTTACTCGCTCCGCTGATACCGAGGGCCGTCACGGGTCGGCCGCGCGTGGAGGACCGGCAGGTCATCAACGGGATGGTCTACAAGATCCGCACGGGGATATCCTGGCGAGACCTGCCGGAACGCTACGGGCCATGGAAGACGGTGTACACCCGCTTCCGTCGTTACGCCCTGGACGGTGTGTTCACCCGAGCCCTGCAGCAGATCCAGGCCCAGGCCGATGCGGCCGGCGACATCGACTGGCTGGTGCAGATCGACTCCACCGTCGTCCGCGCTCACCAGCACGCCGCCGCGACCGGTCGAAAAGGGGGCAGCACGGGCAGGACGAACCGGACGGTCACGCCCTCGGTCGATCCCGTGGAGGACTGACCACCAAGATCCACCTTGCTTGTGACGGCAAGGGCCGCCCGCTCGCGATCCTGCTGACGCCCGGCCAACGCCACGACAGTGTCTGTGCACAACCCCTTCTGGAACGGATCCGGGTTCCCCGCACCGGCCAGGGCCGACCGCGCTGCAGGCCCGACCAGGTCATCGCAGATAAGGCTTACAGCTCCCGCGGCTTCCGTGCCTACCTGCGTAAGCGCGGCATCGCGCACACCATCCCAGAGAAGGCCGACCAGCGACGGCACCGGCTGAGATGCGGTTGCCGCGGTGGCAGACCACCAGGGTTCGACCGTGAGACTTACCGGCGACGCAACATGGTCGAGCGCTGCTTCAACCGGCTCAAGGGCTTCCGTGGGATCGCGACCAGATACGAGAAGACCGCCACCTCCTACGAAGCAGCGGTCAGTCTCGCGTCGTTCCTGCTCTGGGCGAGATCCGTTTGAAGACGGACCCTAGTTGTCAGTGATGGCCTCTACCGTTTTCAGCGCAGTCGGCAGGGCGGGCGAGTCAAAGGGGGTGAGTGAGTGCGGGAAGAGATCCTTCGGGCGTTCCGGTTCGCGCTGGATACCGCCCCGGGCCAGGTCGAGGCGTTCACACGACCACGATCGACAGGGACTTCAATAGCTGCGCGCAACATCGCGGCACAAGCTGTCGCGGTCGACCAACGTGCAGCCCCGGGCTGAGGGGAGACAACACAACGCCCGCCGAGCCCCGTTGAGACCGTCCGGCCCTCGGGCCCGGGCGGCAGGAAGCGATGAAATGGGACGTGCTTGCCCACCACTTGAAGTTCTCGGCCGCTGCGGTGGGCCTGAGCGGCGAGCACTCGGATGCCGCTGTGGTCTGGGCGTCGGCCACCACGTCACCGACCAGTGAGCGTTTTCAGCGTGGCCCCACTGATCGGGTGACGCCGGTGAGGTCGAGGAGCACTGCAACGCACAAAGCCCCCGTGCCGTTGGGGGAGGTGTTCGAAGTCTCAAACCATAGGCACAGGAGCCCTGTTGGTTCCCTATCCTGCCGCACTCGACCTCCCGCATGCCCTCGTCGAGTGGGTCACGATGTTCATCGTCACCCGTGAGGGTGACCGACGGTGCAAACTCCCGCCGCACCAGCGGGCGCTCGTCGCTCTGGTGTACCTACGCCGCCACGACACCCTTACCCGGCTCGCGTCCGGCTTCGGGATATCCGTCGGTACCGCCCACGCGTATGTCACCGCCGTGACCGCCCTGCTCGCCGAACGGGCCCCGGGCCTGTTCAAGACTCTGCGCGAGCGTGATCCGGAATTCGTCCTGCTGGACGGGGCCCTCGCCGAGTGCGACCGCGTCGGCGACAGCCGAGCCGACTACTCGGCCAAGCACCGCCGGCACGGCGTGAACGTCCAGGTCGTCACCGACCCCGCCGGTGAGGTCCTGTGGATCTCGCCCGCGCTGCCGGGCCGCACCCACGACCTGACCGCAACCCGCACCCGCCGCATCATCCGGATCTGCGAAGGCCAGGGCGTCCCGATCCTCGCCGACCGTGCCTACCAAGGCGCCGGCCCCTGGATCATCACCGGACTCAAACGGCCGCCGGGTGGTGAACTCACCCTCACCCAGCGCACCGTCAACCGGGCCCTGGCCGCGGCGAGAGCACCAGTCGAACGCGGCATGGCACGGCTGAAGTCCTGGCAGATCTTCCGCAGGTCCCGGATCAGCCCCAACCGCATGACCGTCATCACCAAAGCCGTTCTCACCCTGGAGAGGCAACGCTGAAAACGATCAGGACGTAAAACGACTGAACGCCTTGCGGGAGGTCACCGCGCGGGCAAGACGTTCACGACGCGGTTCAAGACGGAGCTGGAGCTGGAACGCAGCTCTCGAGGTCCCGACGACTCTATGAACCAGTTGGATGACTGGGAGTGGGTCGTCATCGCCGAGACCCTCTACCCGGCGAAGTCCTGCTCGGAACAGGAACCCGGGTTGGTCCGTGGCTAAGGACCGTCTCAGGAAGTGGGTGCCCCGGCGTGTGGCCGCAGAAGCCCGAGAGCTGGTCCTGGCCCGTTCAGTCGGTGTCGGGTTCCTGCTCCGCCGCGGTGTCGTAGGCGGCGCGGGCCTCGGCGATGGCGGACCGGTGACGCTCGGCCCAGCCCACCAGCCCGGTCAGCGAGGAGTGGAGTTCTTGGGCCATGGGGGTGAGGCTGTACTCGACCTTGGGCGGCACGGTCGGATACACCGTGCGAACGAGCAGTCCGTCCCGCTCCAGCCTGCGCAGGTTGAGGGTGAGCATCCGTCGGCTGATGCCGTTGATGGAGCGTTCGAGTTCGGTGAAGCGGACCGGGCCGTGGGCGGCGGCAATCAGGATCCCGATGCTCCATTTGCCCGCCACGCGGTCGAGCACCTCGGTGACCGGGCAGGCTTCGTCCCTCAGTGCTTCGGTAACACGGGTGTGACTGCGTGACATGAAAGTGCCTCCTTCCGATGAGCAGCAAGGTTATCGATGATGACTGCTGTTACAAGTCGTGAACCAAGGGGGAAGACATGCCTGTTCGTGCTCTCGTCGTCGATCCGTCCGCATCCGCGGCCGTCCGCCTCGCCGAGGTTCCTGACCCCGTGCCCGGCCCGAACCAGGTCGTGGTGGAGGTCTCCCATGCCTCGTTGAACTACGGCGACCTCAACGACGCCCGCTCCGGTCGGGTCCCCGTTGGTGCGGTGCTCGGGTCGGACGCTGCCGGGGTGGTGGTTCAAGCCGCCGCCGACGGAACCGGCCCGGCGGTGGGCACCCGGGTGGTGGCCCTGACCCCGGGGGCGTTCGCTGAGCGCGTCGCGATCGACGTGGGTGCGCTTGCGAAGGTGTCGAAGGGATTGGACTTGGCGCAGGCGGTTGCTCTGCCGGTCGCCGGAGTGGCCGCACTGCGCTCACTGCGGGCCGCTGGGCTCGGACCGGACAAGAGGGTGTTGGTTACCGGTGCCTCGGGGGGAGTCGGCCGGTTCGCAGTCCAGCTGGCGGCGCGGGCCGGTGCCCATGTGATCGCGTCCGTGGGCTCGACAGCCCGTGGAGAGGGGCTGGCCGAGGCCGGCGCCGACGCCGTGCTGATCGGACTGGAGGGACTCCAGCGACCGGTCGACGTGGTCATCGACAGTGTTGGCGGCCCTCAACTGATCGCGGCATGGAATCTGCTCGCTCCTGGGGGGAGCTTGCAGAGCGTCGGCTGGACATCCGGGGAGCCGGCGGTCTTTCCGCCGTATGCGACCGTCGGCCCGGCCAAGTCACTGACCTCCTTCGTCATCGAGGGCGACACAGGCGCGGATCTGGCCATCCTCACCGAGCTGGCCGCTGCAGGGGCCCTCACCGTCGAGATCGGCTGGCAAGGATCTTGGGACCGCTTTGACGAGGCGGCCGAGACGCTTCGCGGTCGTCGGATCTCCGGAAAGGCTGTCCTGGAGGTGGCATCCGGTGAGCTGTACGCCCCGGGACCTTCTCTGCAGGACTAAAAGCGTGTTGCAGAAGGCCGTGATCAGGGCATTTCCCTTGTATGGGTGGGGTGTTGAGGGCTGATCCGTTATGGGTGGAGACGTTCATGCAGCTGCGGATGAGCGGCGACGGCGTACCGGAGGAGGAGGCTACGTTGCGGGCCGGGCGGCTCACCGATTTCGACCGCGGGTTCACGGACCCGCTGTACCAGAGCGCCCTCGGCCCGCTCCTGACCGTCGCCGACCAGTTCCCCATGGAGATCAGCTGGTACCTGAAGCAGTCCAGGGCGGGCGTGCTGCCCCACCAGGTCCGCACCTGACACAGCACGGCGTGAGACAGCCGCCGCCCAGAGGCCCGCGAGTTCACACGCCCGTCCGTCGGCCTCGAAGTCCTGCGCCTGCTGGGCGTTCACGTGCCACGCCGTGGGGCAGGCGTCGGCCCTCCCGTGGGGAGACCGGGAGGGAGGGCGCGGCCCCGCCCAGGTGGTAGTACACGGGCGGGGCCAGGGACCTCCACGGGGGTTGGAGGATCACCGCCGTCACAGCATTGCACTGGATTCGGCCAGGCAACAGGGTTGTGACTGGAATCAGCCGCATGGTGTGTACGGGTACGTACCCGTACCCTTCAGGGATGGAAAGGAGCACGACGATGAGCATGGGCGAGAACGTCGTCATCTCGCTCCGCCACGCAACCTGACGTCCTGCAGACCGCACCTCATGTACGTCACGTCAATGAGGAGCGGTCTGCAGGACGTTCCCATTGACCTCGTAGCAACCCGGAAGCTACTCAGACCACACGCAGACTCTCGCACCAGTTGGCTGCGGCAGCCTTTCTTTCGGCGCGATGGCCGCGCGTAGCTTGTCGATCAGTTCCTCCAGTTCCGCCGGGCTGAGCCAGAGTGCATGCTGCCGGTAACCCACCTGGTCGGCCACTCCGAGCGCCCCCAGGGGCCCGCACAGACGTTCTCCTGCAAGAGGCGTTCACCCGCCTCATCCCCGTTGTCGTTCTCAGGCTGAGTGGTCGAACTTGACCGTGGTCATTTCGAACCGGAGCTAGGGCCTGTTTCAAAAGCCTGCCTCGTGCGAGCGGTCAGTCGGCGGAGAGGATGTCGGTAAGACTCACAGCGGGGCGGTCAAACATGTCTGTCAGCGTGCGCTGCTGGCGCTCGGTCAAGGTGACAACGAAGATCACTACGTCAGCTTTGACCTGCTCACAGGCCTGAGCCACCTCGCGGACCTTTCCGTAGCTCAGCAGAGTCCGCGAGGAGTAGGGCAGGCCCATCTTCTTGACCCCGCCGTCCGAGACGCCTCGTCGTTGCACGATCTGCACGGCGACCCGAGCGCCGTGCGCTGCTAGTTCCGTCGCTGCCGACTCCATGAGCGCTTCGAAGTCCTTCTGCTTCGCAGAGAAGTAGCCAACCAGGACCACATCGGCGCCCACGGCTGTGAGCCGGAATGCCTCGCGCTGGGCCGGCTCCGACGGCGCACGGCGAGCCAGGCGCCGGTCGCGCCTTCGTGGCTGATGCATGCGCCACAGGCTAAATGTCTGGCTACCTGCAGCGATACCGCATTTCTCGCTAACCGAGGCTGGCGAGCAAGGTCAGAGCCACTCGTTGATGACGGCGATGGTGACGGTGTCCTCGTAGCGGACGGCGAGCTTGTCGTATCTCGTGGCCACCGCTCGGTGGCGCTTGAGGCGATTGATCCCGCACTCGACAGCGTGGCGCTCGCGGTAGTCGTCCTTGTCGAACTTCGGCGGACGACCGCCGCGGGCGCCCAGCTTCTTGCGGTTGCGGATCTGGTCGGACCTCTCCGGGATCGTGCAGCGGATTCCGCGTTTGCACAGGTAGTCGCGGTTGGCTCGGGACCCGTAGGCCTTATCGGCCCGCACCCGGTCCGGTCGCCGGCGCGACCTGCCGACGCCTACGCGGGGCACCCGGATGCGCTCCAGGACTGGCTGGAACTGGGGACTGTCGTGCCGGTGGCCGGCGGTGACCAGGAAGGACAGCGGCTTCTGTCCGTGTTCGACCGCCAGGTGCACCTTCGTGGTCAGTCCACCGCGTGAGCGTCCGAGCCCGTGGTCGGCGGGCTCGACTGCGACTCCACCGGGTTTGTCTCGTTGCAGATCCCCCTTTGCGAGTTCCGGCGGCGTGCTGATGGGCTCGCGCGACGGTGGAGTCGACGCTCACGTCCCAGGTGATCAGGCCTTTCGCGTCGGCCTCGGCCTGCAGGTGGGTGAGGATCCGACTCCAGGTGCCGTCGCGCTGCCAGCGACGGAAGAGTCCGTAGACGGTCTCCCACTCGCCGTAGCGTGCGGGAACGTCGCGCCAGGGAGCGCCGGTTCGCGTACGCCAGCGTATGCCGTTGATCAGCTGCCGCTTGGACCAGACCGGAGGCCGTCCCGGCTTCTTGCTCGCCGGTAACAGCGGTTCCAGTCTGGCCCATTGCTCGCTCGTCAGATCTCCACGCCCCACGAGTGGATGGCTTTGACCGTGCATGCTGACGTCGTTTGGCCGTGAAAGTTGACGGCGGTTCATGGCCTCGGGCCGGCTGGATGTTGGTGAATTCTGACGGCAGTCCGGATGGTGTGGGGATGGCTTAGAGAGCATCTGATCAGTGTTCACGCCGATGCGAGTGGGATGTCCGTTTCGATTCGCCACGTTGGTGCGGATTCTCCGGTCAGCTCGCGGGA
>NZ_JBEYXP010000106.1:0-14924 GCF_040704615.1 Streptomyces sp. NPDC046862
GCGGAGAGGACATGTCCTCTCCGCCCGGCCCCGAGCCACAGGCTTACACCCGCGGCTTCTCGCGCATCTCGTACGTCGCGATGACGTCGTCGACCTTGATGTCGTTGAAGTTGCCGAGGTTGATACCGCCCTCGAACCCTTCGCGGATCTCGGTGACGTCGTCCTTGAAGCGACGCAGACCCTCGATGTTGAGGCTCTCCGCGATGACCTTGCCGTCGCGGAGCAGGCGGGCCTTGGTGTTCCGCCTGACCTCGCCGGAGCGGATGAGCACACCCGCGATGTTGCCCAGCTTGGACGACTTGAAGACCTCGCGGATCTCCGCCGTACCGAGCTCGACCTCTTCGTACTCCGGCTTGAGCATGCCCTTGAGGGCCGCCTCGATCTCCTCGATCGCCTGGTAGATGACCGAGTAGTAGCGGACGTCCACACCCTCGCGCTCGGCCATCTGCTGCGCACGCCCTGCGGCGCGCACGTTGAAGCCGATCACGATGGCGTCCGAGCCCATCGCCAGGTCGATGTCGGACTCCGTGACCGCACCGACGCCGCGGTGCAGGACCCGGATGTCGACCTCTTCGCCGACGTCGAGCTGGAGCAGGGAGGACTCGAGCGCCTCGACCGAACCAGAAGCGTCACCCTTGATGATCAGGTTCAGCTGCTGGACCTCGCCGGCCTTCAGCACCTTGTCCAGGTCCTCCAGCGACACGCGCCGCGTGCGCTTCGCGAAGGCCGCGTTGCGCTCGCGGGCCGCACGCTTCTCGGCGATCTGGCGGGCCGTGCGGTCCTCGTCGACGACGATGAAGTTGTCGCCTGCGCCCGGGACGTTGGTCAGACCCAGGACCTGGACCGGCGTCGACGGGCCCGCCTCGGTCACGTTGTTGCCGTTGTCGTCGAGCATGGCGCGGACGCGGCCGTAGGCGTCGCCCACCACCATCGTCTCGCCGACCCGCAGCGTGCCTCGCTGGACGAGCACCGTCGCCACGGCACCGCGGCCGCGGTCGAGGCGGGACTCGATCGAGATGCCCTGCGCGTCCTGCGTCGGGTTGGCCCGCAGGTCGAGCGAGGCGTCGGCGGTCAGGATGACCGCTTCCAGCAGCGAGTCGATGTGCAGACCCTGCTTGGCGGAGATGTCGACGAACATCGTGTCGCCGCCGTACTCCTCGGCCACGAGGCCATACTCGGTCAGCTGACCGCGCACCTTCGTCGGGTCGGCGCCCTCGACGTCGATCTTGTTGACCGCGACGACGATCGGAACGCCGGCCGCCTTGGCGTGGTTGAGCGCCTCGACCGTCTGCGGCATGACGCCGTCGTTGGCAGCGACGACCAGGATCGCGATGTCGGTCGACTTCGCACCACGGGCACGCATGGCGGTGAACGCCTCGTGACCCGGGGTGTCGATGAAGGTGATCTTGCGCTCTTCTTCGTTGACCTCGGTCGAGACCTGGTAGGCACCGATGTGCTGGGTGATGCCGCCGGCCTCGCCCGCGATGACGTTCGTCTTGCGGATGGCGTCGAGCAGTCGGGTCTTACCGTGGTCGACGTGACCCATGACGGTGACGACCGGCGGGCGGACCACCAGGTCCTCCTCGTCGCCCTCGTCCTCGCCGAACTCCAGGTCGAAGGACTCGAGAAGCTCGCGGTCCTCCTCCTCCGGGCTGACGATCTGAACCGTGTAGTTCATCTCGTCCGCGAGGAGCTGGAGCGTCTCGTCGGAGACGGACTGGGTCGCGGTGACCATCTCGCCGAGGTTCATCATGACCGCGACGAGGGAGGCCGGGTTGGCCTTGATCTTCTCCGCGAAGTCGGTGAGCGACGCGCCGCGGGAGAGACGGATGGTCTCGCCGTTGCCGCGCGGCAGCATCACGCCGCCGACGCTCGGGGCCTGCATGGCCTCGTACTCCTGGCGCCTCTGCCGCTTCGACTTGCGGCCACGACGCGCGGGACCGCCGGGACGGCCGAAGGCGCCCTGCGTGCCACCGCGGCCACCCGGACCACCGGGACGACCACCGAAGCCGGGACGGCCACCGCCGCCACCGGGACCACCGGGACGACCGGCGAAACCGCCGCCACCGCCACCGGGACCACCGGGACGACCGGCGAAGCCGCCGCCACCGCCGCCACCGGGACGACCGGCGAAGCCGCCGCCGCCACCCGGGCGACCGCCGCCGCCACCGCCGGGACGACCGCCGCCACCGGGACCGCGGCCGCCGGGGCCACCGCCGCCGGGACGCGGGCCCGCAGCGGGACGCTGCGGCATCATGCCGGGGTTCGGACGCGGACCACCGGGGCCGCCGCCGGGACGCGGACCGCCGCCCTGCGGACGGGGCATGCCGCCCGGCGTCGGACGGTTACCGCCCGGAGCCTGGGGACGCGGGCCGCCACCGGCCGCACCCTGCGGACGGGGACCACCCTGGCCGGAGCCCTGCGGACGCGGGGCACCGTCCCGGCCACCCGGGCCGCCGGGACGCGGGGCACCGCCCGGACGGGGCGCCTGCGGGCGCGCCATGCCGGTGGAACCGCCGGAGGTGAAGGGGTTGTTACCCGGACGCGGGCCTGCCGGACGGGCGCCGGGACGCGGTGCGCCCTGACCACCCGGACGCTGACCGCCCTGGCCACCGGGCCGGGCCCCCTGGCCCTGACCGCCGGACGGACGGCCGCCACCGGGCTTCGGGGCACCGGGGCCGGGACGAGCGCCCGGACGCGGGCTCTGGGCCGCGGGCGGCGCCGGGGGCGCCGTGAACTCGGGCTGGGCCGGAGCCGGAGCCGCCGGGGCGGGCTTCGGCGCGGGCTTCGGACCGGGCGTGGGGCGCGGACCCGGAGCCGGGGCCTGGGCCGCGGGCTTCTCAGCCGCGGGCTTCTCGGCCGCGGGCTTCTCGGCCGCGGGCGGCTTGGGAGCCGCCGGACCCGGGCGCGGGCCCGGACGGGCGCCCTGCGCGGGAGAGGGCGCCGCCGGCCTCGCCGGGGCAGCCTTACGGGGGGCGGCCGACTTGGCGCCCCCATTGCCCTGCTGGAGGGCGTCAGTCAGCTTGCGTACAACGGGCGCCTCGATCGTCGAGGACGCCGAACGGACGAATTCACCGAGTTCCTGGAGCTTGGCCATGACGACCTTGCTCTCAACCCCGAACTCCTTGGCGAGTTCGTATACCCGGACCTTAGCCACTTCGCTCCTTTTAGGTCCGGGTTGCGGCCGGACCGTCGCTACTTCATGGGCGTACTCATCGCGTACTCATCGAGTGCTCATCGCAATCTCGACCTACTTCCAACTCGCGAGGTACCTGGCCGCACGGGGTTCCGTACGACACGTCTTACGGTGTTGCCTGCTCAGCGCAACCACTGCTCAGCAACTGTCTGTCTGCTCGACGTAATGGCGCAACGCCTTTATGTCGAGCGGCCCTGGGACGCGCAGCGCCCTCGGGAACGCCCGGCGGCGTACCGCCTGGTCGAGACAGACCGGGGCCGGGTGTACATAAGCACCCCGGCCGGGCAGCGTACCGCGAGGATCGGGAACGCACTGTTCCTCGATCGCCACGATCCGCAACAGATCGTTCTTGGCCGCTCGTTCCCGGCACCCCACACAGGTGCGCTCAGGGCATACGCGGGCACGCGTCCGGCCAGACACTCCTCAGTCTACCTCCCCGCACCGACCTCACCCCTTCGGGGCAAGAATCGAACGGACGTTGTCGTGATCCAAGCGACCTGCGGCTTGGATCTATTCCCCGCTCACCGGGACGTACCCGGAGAGCCCTGTTCGGACGGCTGCTCGGTGTCGGGGCGGATGTCGATCCGCCAGCCGGTCAGCCGGGCCGCGAGACGGGCGTTCTGCCCCTCTTTGCCGATGGCCAGGGACAGCTGGTAGTCGGGAACGGTCACCCGCGCGGAGCGGGCCGCCATGTCGACGACGTCGACCTTGGACACCCGCGCCGGGGACAGCGCGTTCGCCACCATCTCGGCCGGGTCGTCCGACCAGTCGACGATGTCGATCTTCTCACCGTTCAGCTCACCCATGACATTGCGCACACGACCGCCCATGGGGCCGATGCAGGCGCCCTTGGCGTTCAGGCCCGAACGGGTGGACCTGACCGCGATCTTCGTACGGTGCCCGGCCTCCCGCGCGATGGCGGCGATCTCGACGGAGCCGTCGGCGATCTCCGGCACTTCGAGCGCGAAGAGCTTCTTCACCAGATTGGGATGCGTGCGCGAAAGGGTCACGGACGGACCGCGGACGCCCTTCGCCACCCGGACGACGTACGACCGAAGCCGCATGCCGTGCTGGTACGTCTCCCCGGGGACCTGCTCCTGCACGGGCAGGATGGCCTCCAGCTTGCCGATGTCGACGAGGACGTTCTTCGGGTCGCGGCCCTGCTGGACGACACCGGTGACGATGTCGCCCTCACGGCCGGCGTACTCGCCGAGCGTCGCGTCGTCCTCCGCGTCCCGCAGGCGCTGCAGGATGACCTGCTTGGCGGTGGTGGCGGCGATCCGCCCGAAGCCCGACGGGGTGTCGTCGAACTCGCGGGCCTCCTGCCCCTCCTCCAGGTCCTCGAGGTCCTCCTTCGCCCACACGGTCACATGGCCGGTCTCCCGGTTGAGCTCCACGCGCGCGTGACGGCGGCTTCCCTCGGTGCGGTGGTAGGCGATGAGGAGGGCCGACTCGATCGCCTCGACCAGCAGGTCGAAGGAGATCTCCTTCTCCCGAACCAAGCCCCGCAGGGCACTCATGTCGATGTCCACGGCTACGCCTCCTCCTCTTCCTTCATGTCCTTGTTGTCCTTGCGGTTGAACTCCACCTGGACGCGCGCCTTCTCGATGTCGGCGAAGGCGAGGCGGCGGGTGGTGGCCTTGCGTCCCTTGACTCCGGGGACTTCGACGTCGAGGCCGTCCTCGTCCACGGCGAGGATCCTCGCGACCAGGTCACCGCCTTCGCTGAACTGGAACTTCACCAGGCGCTCGGTGGCGCGCACGTAGTGACGGTGCTCGGTGAGGGCGCGTTCGGCGCCCGGGGTGCCGACCTCCAGGTCGTACGCCCCCTGGCCCATCGCGTCCGTCTCGTCGAGCTTCGCCGAGAGCGTGCGGCTCACATCGGCGACGGCGTCCAGATCGGCGCCCGAGTCGGAGTCGACGACGACGCGCAGCACACGCTTGCGTCCGACGGAGTCCAGTGCGATCTCTTCGAGATCGAGGCCCTGGGAGCGTACGAGCGGTTCCAGGAGTTCTCGCAGCCTCTCGCTCTGGGTGGTGCTCATCCGGGTGACTCCTCGGCCGCGTGTGCTGTTGTGGGTAGGTCGCGTGTCAGGTCAAAGGGTATCGGTTCCCGGGGGGTGTTGCCGTCCACGGGTTGCCTCCGGCGGTTGGGCGGTTCGCGTGTGAGCTCGGGGGGTGCGGGTGCTTTGGCGGCTGCTGGTTGTTGGTGGCTGGTCGCGCCCACGCGGCGGAGCCGCATATCGATACAGCCCCGCGCGCCCAAGGGGGCTGTGCCCCCTTACGGGGCGCGGGGGTGAGCCGGTGACGTGTGTTCGAGGGGCTCGCGGGTACGGTGATCACACCGCTCTTCTGTTCGTACGAACCCTCCGAGGACGTCTGCCGTGCCGTTCACCCTGCCGTCGCGCACCCCGTCCGCCGGGCCGCGCAGAAGGAGCCTGTTCGCCGGGGCCGCGGGCGCGGTTCTGCTCGTGGGCTGCTCGCCCGGGGCCGCGTCGGACACCGGGGGCGGCCCCTCGGCCGCCGACCGGGCACGCGCGCGCGTGGCGCGCGACAGCGAGACGCTCGCCGAGCGCTATACCGCCGTGCTCGCCGCGCACCCCGCGCTGGCCGGGCTGTTGGAGCCGCTGCGGGCGGAGGTCGTCCGGCACGCCAAGGCCTTCGGGGGCAAGGCCTCGGCCACGCCGTCGGCCTCCGACGCCAGGTCGGGATCGGCGAGCCCCTCCCCCGTCCCCGCCGACGAGAAGGCCGCGCTCGCCGAGTTGGTGACGGCCGAGAAGCAGCTCGCGGACCGCCGTACGAAGGCACTTCTGGCGGTGCCGGGGGAACTCGCCCGGCTGATGGCGTCCGTGGCCGCGGCCGGAGCGGTGCACGTGTTCCTGCTGACGGAAGGTGCGAAGTGAGACGGATGGCCGGCGCGGCGGACCGTACGGCGGCGAAGGCCGGGGAGCTCAAGGCACTGCAGGCAGCCCTCGGCGCCGAGCACGCCGCCGTGTACGGCTACGGAGTGGTGGGCGGGAACATCGGCGAGGCGAGGCGGGCGGAGGCCAGGGAGGGGTACGACGCCCACCGCGCCCGGCGCGACGAACTCGTGCGGGCCGTACGGGACCTGGGCGGCAGGCCCGTGGCCGCGGACGCCGCGTACGCGCTGCCCTTCTCCGTTACGGACCCCGACGCCGCCGTACGGTTCGCCGCCGAGCTGGAGGAGCGAGTGGCCGGCGTGTACTCCGATCTCGTACGGGCCTCCGAGGGCGACCGGAGACGTATGGCCGCCCAGGCGCTCCGCGAGGCGGCGGTGCGGGCGGTCCGGTGGCGGGGCGGGAGCGTAGCCTTCCCTGGTCTCGCCGAGCGGGCGGCCACAGCGACCCCTTCGGCGGCACCACGCACCTGAACGCGACCTGGGAAGGGAACGACTCGCACATGGCTCGCATGGCTTTCGAACCGCCGCAGCGCCTCGTGCGGGCGCTCTCCGAGGCGCGGCAGGGCGGCGTCGACGGGGGCGACGGGGTCGGCGGCTGGCTGGACGAGCTGCCCGAGCTGGTCGGGGAGGCCGTCGCGCTGCGCGAGTTGACCGTCGAGCGCGTCCAGGCGCCCGGCGGGCGCAGCAGCCTCGTGCTGCTGGTGCGGCAGTTCGACGGAACGCCGGCCGTGCTGAAACTGGCGCCGGGCCGGGCCCGGCCGGAGAGCGAGCGGGCGGCCCTCGGCCACTGGGACGGGCGGGGCGCGGTGCGGCTCCTCAATCCCGGTGACACACCGGGCGTGCTGCTGCTGGAGCGGTTGCACCCGGACCTGTCGGTGCGGTCCCTGCCCGAGGCGAAGGCGCTGCTGGAGGCGACGGGGGTGCTGCGGCGGCTGTGGGTCGAGCCGCCGGACGGTGACGGGCACCTCTTCGAGACCGTGGCCGAGCGGACCGGACGGCAGGCCGAGGCGATGCGGGCGAGCGCCACCGCCGACCGGGACGTCGCGGCGCTGGTCGACGCCGCGCTCGCCGCGCGGGTCGAGTTGCTCGCCTCGCCGCCCGAGGAGCGGCTGCTGCACGGGACCTTCCGGCAGAGCAAGGTGCTCGCCGGTGAGCGGATGCCGTGGCTGGCCGTCGGGCCCGATCCGGTGGTCGGCGAGTGCGCCTTCGACCTGGCCCGGCTGGTACGGGACCGGGTGGAGGACGTGATCGCCTCGCCCTCCGGGGCGGCGACCACCCGGCGCCGGGTGAAGCGCCTGGCAGAGTCACTGGACGTGGACCAGGAACGGCTGCGGGGCTGGACGCTGTTCCGGGCGGTGGAGTCGGGGGTTCGGGCGCGTCGGGTGGGGCGGGCGCGGGACGCGGAGCTGTTGCTGGAGTTCGCGGGCTGGCTGTAGGCAGGCTTTAGGCGTGTCGCTCTAGGCCTGTTCGAGTTTCAGGGCCAGCACGGGGCAGTCGGCCGCAGCTCGCCTCGCCCTCTTCAAGGCCGTGCGCGGGACCGGGCCCTCGCCGAGGATCGGGTAGCCCCACTCGTCGAGCGTGATGTGCTCGGGGAGGAGCTCCGCGCACAGGCCGTGGCCCTGGCAGGCGGTCCGGTCGACGTCGACGTGCTGGGCGGTGCCAGGTGGTCGGGTGTCCATGTCGGCTGTCAGCTCCGGTTCTCGGGGACGGGCAGGAAGGGAGTGGTGTCGGTGGCCGAGCAGTACCCGCGGGCGTGGGCGTCCAGTTCGCCGCCGAACGTGGTGAGGGCGCTGCGGACCAGGCGGACCGTGCCGTCGGGGTGGTGGCAGGCGCCGCGGCCCTCGACGAGTCCGGCCCAGCGGGCGACGTCCTCGCGAGTGGCGCCCTGTGGGCCCGGCGCCGCCAGGGTCCGGAAGGCCGCGGCGATGCGTGGCAGGCCGTTGAGGCAGGGCCCGCACTGGCCGGCGGACTCCAGGGCGAGGTAGCGCAGCACGCGGGCGGTCTCGGCGAGGCCGCAGCGGTCGACGGGCAGCGCGGCCAGGACGCCGGCGCCCAGGTGGTCGGCGCGGATGACCAGTCGGGCCGCGTCCACGGCCGGGAACCACCTGCCGTGGTAGCCGCCGACCAGGACCGCGCCGACGCCGCCGAACGGGACCAGGCGGCTCAGCGGCATGCCGTACGGCGCCTCCACGACCTGTGCGCGCCGCCCAGGGGCGTGCACCGTGCACAGGACGCTGCCCGGTTCGGCGGGGGTGCCCGCGCTACGGAACCAGTCGGCTCCGTAGCGGGCGATCAGGGCCAGGTGGGCGAGTGTCTCGACGTTCTGCACGAGGGTGGGCGCGCGGTGCACGCCGTGTTCGCGGACCGGGGGGCGCTGGTGGCGGGGCAGGGCGGCCCGGCCGTCGACGTACTGGGTGAGCGCCGATGACTGGCCCGACAGGAAACGCCTGGGCACGCGGACGACGCGGACGGGCAGGAGGTCTCGGGTGCGCTCGGCGAGGGCTGTCTCGAAGTACGTCGCACCGTCCTCGACCGCGAGGTACGCCTCGTTCGCGCCGGTCGCCTCGGCGGCCAGCTGCACGCCGTCCAGGACCAGGTGGGGCGACAGGCGCAGAAGGGTCTTGTCCTTGGCGGAGGCGGGCTCGCCCTCGGCGCCGTTGGCGATGACGACGGGGGCCCGGCCCGTGCGGCGGCCCGCCTCGGCGACGGAGGCCAGCTTGCGGTAGGTGGGGAAGGCGGCGCCGCCCCGGCCGGTGAGGCCCGACTCGGCGAGGGTGCGCAGGAGTTGGGTGGGGTGGCCGTGGGTGAGGGGGCCGTAGCGGTTCTCG
The DNA here is from genome assembly GCF_040704615.1 of Streptomyces sp. NPDC046862. Taxonomy (NCBI): domain Bacteria; kingdom Bacillati; phylum Actinomycetota; class Actinomycetes; order Kitasatosporales; family Streptomycetaceae; genus Streptomyces; species Streptomyces sp. NPDC046862. The sequence continues at coordinate 8,944 of NZ_JBEYXP010000106.1, forward strand.
TGGGTGGGGAAGTCGGCCGGGGTGGCGCCGGGGGCGAGGAGGCGGGGGGACATGTAGAGGTGGTGTCGGTCGACGGGGCGGTCGTCGTGGTGGCGGTCGGTGGGGGCGGTGGTCGTGGTGGCGGTGGTGGTCACTGGGGTGCCCCTTCGGCCGTACGGAGGAGGGTGGACGGGGTGCGGCGGGCGGCGCGGGTGGCCTGGGCCGTGCGAATGCCGAGGGCCGCGAGCACGGTGGCCGCGCAGCCGGCGGTGAGCCAGAGCATCCAGGCGCTGCCGGTGTCCGTGCCGATGCCGATGCCGTGGACGAGGGCCACCGGCCAGGAGGCGTACGCGAGCCAGTGCACGGCCCGCCATGTGCGGTGGCCCAGTCGGGCGCGGAGGAGGCTGGTGACGAGGACGGCGAGCATCAGGTCGAGGGCGACCGTGCCGAGGCCCAGCCAGAGGGGCTGGTAGGCGGAGACGAAGGGGACGAGGACGTCGAGGACGGTGATGTTGACGTAGCCGTCGGCGACCGCGGCCACGACGTGGAGGACGAGGAAGGCGGTGGCCGAGAGGGAGAGGGTGCGGTGGAGGGAGACCGTGCCGAAGCGGGGCAGGCCGGGGAGGCGGGTGCGGAGGCGGACGGCTGTGCCCAGCAGGACGACGAGGGTGAACAGGACGAGGGATACGGCGCCGGTGGCTCGGTTGGCGTACCAGAGGATCGAGGAGTCGGTCATTGGGTCGCCTCCGGGTGGGGGGCGGGTGCCGGTGCGAGGGTGGGTGCCGGTGCGAGGGTGTCGCCCCCGCCGCCCCTTCCCGTCCCGACCCCGGGGGCTCCGCCCCCGGACCCCCGACCGGCCTGAACGGCCTCGCCCTCAAACGCCGGACGGGCTGATGGGGGCCACCCCTTCGCCGTGACGACCGTGCCGTCGTATGCCACCAGTCGTGCGGGGAGGCCCAGGCTGGACAGCCACTTCCGCGCGCCCTCGCCCTTCACCAGGGCCGCTGTGCTGGCCGCGTTGGCGTCGGCGCAGGTAGCGGCTGCCACCGAGACCGTGCGCCACGGGGTGGCGGCGGGGTGGCCCGTGGCCGGGTCGATGATGTGGTGGAGTTCCTGGGAGCCTCGGCGCCAGCGGCGGGCCGTGGTGCCGGAGGTGGCCAGGCCGCCGCTGCGGATGCCGACCGTGGCGTACGGGCCCCGGGGCGGCAGCTCGTCGACCGGGGCCGTGGCGTCCTGGACGCGGATGCGCCAGCCGCCCGCCGGGGGTTCGCCCGCGACCGCCGTGTCGCCGCCGAGGCCGACCAGGACGCCGCAGCCCGCCGTCCGCGCGAGGAGCTCCGCCGCCTTGTCGGCCGCCCAGGCCTTGGCCGTGGCGCCGAGGTCGAGGCGGACGCCGGGCGGGACCGTGACCGTGCTGGTCTCGCGGTCCAGCCTCACCAGGCGCCAGCCGGGGACCGGGCGCACGGTCAGCCGTACGGGTCGGTCGTCCTCCTCGATCAGGCGGAAGTCGCGGTCGTAACCGATGGCGTTCATCGCCGAGCCCACCGTGGGATCCACGGCTCCGTCGGTCGCCCGGGCCGCGCGCAGCGCCACCGCCAGCGCCTCGGCCAGCATCGGGCTCACCCGCGCCGGGCGCCCTTGTGCGGAGTCCAGCGCGGCCAGCTCCGAGTCGTCGCGGAAGCGGCTGCACGTGGCGTCCACCTCGGCCAGGTGCCTGGCCAGCAGCAGGTTGCAGGAGTCCAGCAGGGCCGGGTCCGTGACGACCAGACGGACGCTCGTACCGAGGGCCCGCCAGTCCGCGGCGGCCGTGGAACGGACAGCGGTGCTCATCACGACGCCCCCGAGGTGGAGTCCGCGGAGTCACCGGAGGGCGAGGTCATGCCGTCGGAGGACGACTGGAGGTCCGAGGAAGACGAGTTGGAGGAAGAGTTGGAGGAAGAGTCGGCGGTCGAGTCCGACGAAGAACCCGAGGAGGAACCCGAGGACGAGGACGACGAGGTCGTTGTCGTTCCCTTGCCCGACGAGTTCGCCGTAGCCTCCGCGTCCGCCTGCATCGTGCCGATCAGCGCGAACATCCCGGCCGCCGCCGCGAGCGTCACCGCCGCTGCCGCTGCCGCCGTACGCCGGGCGCCTCCGCGCACCGCCGCGGCGGGTCCCCGTTCTCTGCCAGTCATCGCTGCTGCTCCCCTCCGTGAATCCGTAACGACGTGGTGTCGTCACGTCCCACGGTCGGGGAGCAGCCTGGGAGAAGTCTGTGAGGCGCCCATATGCCGCGACAGAACTGTCTGAGAGGCCCCTTTAAATGAGGCGGCCGGTGACGCGGCCGGTGGGGCGCTGGGTGCGGCGCGCCTCCAACCGGCCTCCCACCAGGCGTCGTTACGCCGCCAGGCGCGCGATCGCCTCATCGACCGTGAGCTCCTCGCGCTCACCGGTCTTCCTGTCCTTGAGCTCCAGCACGCCCTCGGCGGAGCGGCGGCCGGCCACCAGGATCTGCGGGACGCCGATGAGTTCGGCGTCGGTGAACTTCACGCCCGGGGAGACGCCGGCGCGGTCGTCCACCAGGACGCGCAGACCGGCGGCGCGCAGCTTCTCGGAGACGTCGAGGGCCAGTTCGGTCTGGAGCGCCTTGCCCGCGGCGACCACGTGGACGTCGGCCGGGGCGACCTCCTTCGGCCAGCACAGGCCCTGGTCGTCGGCGCTCTGCTCGGCCAGTGCCGCGACGGCACGCGAGACGCCGATGCCGTACGAGCCCATGGTGACGCGGACGGGCTTGCCGTTCTGGCCGAGGACGTCGAGCTTGAGGGCGTCGGCGTACTTGCGGCCGAGCTGGAAGATGTGGCCGATCTCGATGGCACGGTCGAGCTTGAGGCCGGTGCCGCAGTTCGGGCACGGGTCGCCCTCCTGGACGACCACGACGTCGACGTAGGCGTCGACCTCGAAGTCACGGCCCGCGACGACGTTCTTGGCGTGCGTGTTCGCCTTGTTGGCGCCCGTGATCCAGGCCGTGCCGGGGGCCACACGCGGGTCGGCGATGTACGTGAGCTTCTCCTGGCGGCCCTGCGGGCCGACATAGCCGCGCACCAGGTCGGGGCGACCCGCGAAGTCCGTCTCGGTGACCATCTCGACGACCGCCGGGGCGAAGTGCGCCTCGACCTTGCCCATGTCGACCTCGCGGTCACCGGGGACGCCGATGGCGACGATCTCGCCGTCCACCTTCACGAGGAGGTTCTTGAGGGTGGCGGAGGCCGGGACGCCGAGGGAGGCGGCGAGGGTCTCGATGGTCGGGGTGTCCGGGGTCGGGATGTCCTCGGCCGCCGGCACGTCCGCCGCGTCCACCGGCTTCAACTCGTACGTGATCGCCTCGGTGTTGGCGGCGAAGTCGCATGCGGGGCAGTCCGCGAAGGTGTCCTCGCCGGCGGCGGCCGGGGCGAGGAACTCCTCGGACTTGGAGCCTCCCATGGCGCCGGCGGTGGCCGCGCAGATGCGGTAGTCGAGACCGAGGCGCTCGAAGACCTTCTGGTAGGCCTGGCGGTGCAGGTCGTACGACTCGGCGAGGCCCTCGTCGGCGACGTCGAAGGAGTACGAGTCCTTCATCAGGAACTCGCGGCCGCGCAGGATGCCGGCACGCGGGCGGGCCTCGTCGCGGAACTTCGTCTGGATCTGGTAGAGGATCACCGGCAGGTCCTTGTAGGAGGACGCCTGGTCCTTCACGAGCAGGGTGAAGATCTCCTCGTGGGTGGGGCCGAGGAGGTAGTCACCGCCCTTGCGGTCCTGGAGGCGGAAGAGCTCCTGGCCGTACTCGCTCCAGCGGCCGGTCGCCTCGTACGGCTCCCTCGGCAGCAGCGCGGGCAGCAGCACCTCCTGGGCGCCGATCGCGTCCATCTCCTCGCGGACGATCCGCTCCACGTTGGCGAGGACCTTCTTGCCGAGCGGCAGCCAGGACCAGATGCCCGCGGCGGTGCGGCGGACGTAGCCCGCGCGGACCAGCAGCTTGTGGCTGAGGACCTCGGCGTCGGCGGGGTCGTCGCGCAGCGTCTTCGCCATCAACTGGGACATGCGCTGGACCGGTGCGTTCGCCATGATGCTCGTACTCCTGCTGCGTAAGGATGATGCCAAGGAGGTTAGCCGGGCCGTCCTTGTCGGTGGAAATTGGCCGGGTACCCACAGCCGGGCTTTGTCTAGCAGCCGGGCTTTGTCTAGCGGCTGCGCAGCGGCAGGGGGGCGCCCATGACGGCGTACGGCTTGGGGGCGCTCGGGAACAGCACCTGGCGGGCCAGGTCCTCGTAGCCGAGAGAGTGGTAGAGGCCGCGGGCCGGGCTGTCGGTGTCGATCGCGGAGAGGATCGAGCGGGGTTCGGTGGCGCCGTCCGTGATGGTGGTGATCAGGGAGCGGCCGATGCCGTGGTTCTGGTAGTGCGGGTGGACGTGCAGTTCGGTGATCACGAAGGAGTCGTCCAGCCACTGCTCGTTGCCGCGGGCGCGCAGATACGGTTCGACGACGGTGGACCACCAGTGCGCACGGTTGTTGGGCATGCCGTAGACGAAGCCGACGAGCCGGCCCTGGGGGGTGGTGGCGCCGAGCGCCCGGGCTCCCGGGTAGGTGAGGTGCCTCAGGACGATCTGCCGGCGGACGGCGACCTCGTCGGCACCGAGCCCGAAGGCCAGGGCCTGCACGGCGAGCGCCTCGTCGACGCGCGCGGCGAGATCCAGCGGGCCGATGACCACGTCGTCGGGGTTGCGGGGGCCCTGTCCGGGGAAGCGCAGCATGCCGGGGAGACTACCTGGGCGCTCCGCAGGGTTGCGCCGGGGACTGTTGGGGACTGCGGGTTCTCGGTCAACTGCACGGTGGCCGTGGTTGCTCGCGCCCACGCGGAGCCGCACGATGTCACAGCCCCGCGCCCCTTTCAGGAGCTCAGAACAGCACGCTCATGAACGCGCCCACTTCCTGGAAGCCCACTCTGTGGTACGTGCGCCTGGCCGCGGTGTTGAAGTCGTTGACGTACAGGCTCGCCACGGGGGCCACGTCGGCGAGGGCGTAGCGGAGCACGGCGGCCATGGCGGGGGCGGCCAGGCCCTGGCCGCGGTACTCGGGGGCGACCCAGACGCCCTGGATCTGGCAGGCCAGGGCGGTGGCCGCGCCGATCTCCGCCTTGAAGACGACCTTGCCGTTCGCGTTGAGGCGGGCGAACGAGCGGCCGGAGCCGACGAGTTCGGCGACCCGGGCCTGGTAGAGGAGCCCGCCGTCACCGGCGAGGGGTGAGACCCCGACCTCCTCGGTGAACATCGCCACGCACGCCGGCATGATCGTCTCCATCTCGTCCTTGCGGATGCGGCGGACGTACGGGTCCGGGGCGACGACATCGGTGGCGGGGAGCCGGTCGGTGACCATGAGGGGCTGGTGGGCGCGGACCTCGCGGGCGGGGCCCCAGCTGGGTTCGAGCAGACGCCAGAGCCGGGCGGTGGATTCGGCGGGGCCGACGATGGAGGAACAGCGGCGGCCGGCGCGGCGGGCACGGTCGGCGAAGGCGCGTACGGCGCGGGGGGTGGCGCAGATGGGGACGAGGTTGGCACCCGCGTAGCAGAGGCTGGTGAGCATGCCCTCCTCGTACCAGCCCCACATCTCGCCGCCGAGACGCCAGGGGTCCAGGCCGGCGACCTGCACGCGCGAGGTCACGAAGGCGTTCGCGACGGGTTCGCGGTCGAGGACCGCGAGTGCGGCGTCCAGGTCACTCGGTTCGAGGACCCTGGTGGTCGTCTGGGTCAACACGTACGGGGGCCTCACCCTGGGAGCTGCTGATCTCCGCACTGTACCTGTCGAATTTGTGGCGCGCCGCCTCGATGGGGTGCCCTCCGGGCGGGAGGGGTGGGGGGTGGGATGGGTGTGGTGGGGGGTGCGGTTGTGGTGTCGGGGCGCGGCCGGTTTTCCTCGCCCCCGCCGCCCCTACCCGTCCCATCCTGTCCCTGGGGGCTCCGCCCCCAGACCCCCCTGGGTGAGGGGGGGGC
>NZ_JBEYXP010000107.1:0-14531 GCF_040704615.1 Streptomyces sp. NPDC046862
CAGACCCTGGCCCAGATCGAGCTGTTCACCAAGCCCGACGCGTACCCGACCGGCGTCTACACGCTGCCCAAGCACCTCGACGAGAAGGTCGCCCGCCTCCACCTCGACGCACTCGGCGTGAAGCTCACGACGCTGCGTCCGGAGCAGGCCTCGTACATCGGGGTCGAGGTCGAGGGCCCGTACAAGCCGGACCACTACCGCTACTGATCGCCACCGGAAGAATGCCGATGCCGACACGGACACGGACACGGACACCGACGCCGACGCCGACGCCGACGCCGACGCCGACGAGGTACGAACGCGATCCCGGCCTGCCCGGCCGCCTGCTGACAGCCGAGCGGGACGCGCTGATGCCGATCCTGCGTGCCACCCCTCACGACCACTTCTCCCTCCGCACCGCCTGCCCCGGCTGGACCGTCCGCGAGGTCCTCGCGCACTGCGGGGCGGCGCTGCTCCGCATCGTGGAGGGCCGCCTTGAAGAGGGCGTGTTCTCACCGGAGTCGAACGCCGCGGACGTCGCCGAACGCGCCGACTGGCCGCTGCCGCGGATCCTCGACGAGCTGGAGCGCGGCTTCAGCGAGGCCGGCCCGCGCATCGCCGCCCACGACGACGACACGCTCGACGCGGTGGCCCTGGGCGAGTGGGTGCACGCGGGAGACGTACGCGAGGCCTTCGGCGAGCCGGGGGCGTACGAGGGGGCGAGTGCGCGCTACGCCCTGCCGCTGCTCGCGGAGGCGAGCCGGCGGCGGGAGACACCGTGCCTGCACGCCCGCCTGCCCGGCCACGACGGCCCGTTGCTGCTCGGCAACGCCACCGCCGACCGCCCCGCCGCAGAGTTCCACGGCGACGTGGCGGTTCTCATCCGGATCTACTCCGGCAGACCGCTCGTCGGTACGCGGTACGAGCTGAAGGCTGCGACGGAGGAGGAACTCCTCATCTACCGCTGAGGATGGTCCACGCTACGCCGTGCTGACGATCTGGAAGGCCTCGGCGAGGCGGCCCTTCGGAAGGCCCCCCGCCCTGGCGTGCTCGGAGAGCCACTCCCTGAGCAATCCCTCCAGGTCCTCGAAGTGGGCGGTCTGTGAGGTGTGGATGCGCAGGGCGTCGACCTTGCGGTCGAAGACGGAGGTGACGTCGACGTACTGGTTGGGCGTCGGCCCTGTCATCAGCCACAGCTCGGGCACCGCCCACGGTTCGAGGCCCTCCCCTTTGAGGAGTTCGGGGTGGGCGAAGGGGTTGCGTGCCTCCGGGTAGACCGCGCGCAGTGCGGCGTCGCCGACGGCCCGGTGGTCCGGGTGGAGATCGGCGACGCGCTTCCAGTTGATCTCGGGACTGGGGATGACGGCGCGCTGCGGGCGTACCTGGCGGATGATCCGGCACAGATCGCGGCGCAGGTCCGCGCCGGGCTCCACGAAGCTGTCCGGGTAGCCGAGGAAGCGTACGTCGCGTACGCCGCTGAGTTTGGCGGAGTGGACCTGCTCCGCGCGCCGCAGATCGGCCATGGCCTGGCGTGGCAGCTGTTCGTCGTAACCGCCGGCCCCACCGTCCGTGACGATGCAGTACGTCACGCGGGTGCCCTGTCCCACCCAGTGCATCACGGTGCCGCTGACGCAGAACTCGATGTCGTCGGGGTGGGCGGCCACCACGAGGAGGCTCTCCGGGGCGGCGCGGTCGGGATGCGGGGTCGTCGCGAAGTCGGCCATGGGGCAAGCCTGTTGACCGCCGGGCGGGTTCGGCAAGCAGGGGCCGGTGGCGCGTCCACGCCATGACACTTACGCGACATCCAAAAAATTGGTAGCTTCAAAAAAGCGATCGAAACAAAACAGAGTCACCACAGAGCGCGAACCCGAATTTCCGGAGGCGACCGGCATGTGCAGGATCTTCGGCTCCTTCGCCGTCGGGGCGACCGGCCCCGAGCTGGACGCGGTGTCGGCCCGGCAACGGCACGGCGGCCCCGACCAGCGCGGAGTGCTGAGCGGCCACGGATGGTCCCTGGGGTGCGACCGTCTCGCCGTCACCGATCCGATGGGCGGACAGCAGCCCTACCAGTCGGCCACGATGCCCGGAGTGCTCGCCGTACTGAACGGCGAGATCTACAACCACCGCGAGCTGCGCCGCCGGATGACGGCGCGCGGGCACCACATCCCCGACCGGTGCGACGGGAGCCTGCTGCCCGCTCTCTACGCCGAGTACGGCCCCGGCTTCGCCGAACACCTCGACGGCATGTTCGCCGTCGCCGTGCTCGACCTGCGCGTCCGGGGCCGGGCCCGCCTGGTCCTCGCCGTCGACGACATGGGCATGAAGCCGGTCCACTACCACTGCGGACCGGACGGCGCGGTGCGGTTCGCCTCCGAGATCCCGGGGCTGCTCGCCTTCGACGGTGTGCCCACGGATCCCGCCGAGGAGAGCCTCGACACCGTGCTGGCGACGAAGACCTCGTTCGGCACCGAGACCGTGCTGCGCGGCGTGCGCGTGTTGCCGCCGGGGGCGACAGCGGTCGCGGAGGCGGGGCCGATGGCCGGTGGCGGCGGGTCCGGGCTGCGTGTCAGGCGCCGGGCCCCGCGCCCCTACGACAGCACGGTCAGCCGTCCGGCCCACGGTGCCACCGGCGCCCCCGACCTCGGTGTCCGGGATGTCCTGACCCACGAAGTGCGCCGCCTCGCCGACGCGGACGTCCCGCTGTGCGCCATCACCAGTGGCGGCCTGGACTCGGGCCTCGTCACGGCGCTCGCCGCCGAGTCCCTGCGCGATGCCGCGGCACCGCCGCTGCACACCTTCCACCTCGGCTACCAGGGCCGCTGGCCCGGCGCCGAGACGCGGCACGCGCGGGCCGTGGCCCGCAGGGCCGGCACCGTGCACCACCATGTGGCCGTCGACCCCGGTGAGCTGCCCTCGCTGCTCACCCGCACCGTGCGCCATCTCGGCCAGCCCAACGCCGACCCCATCGCCCTGAGCACCTTCGCGCTGTTCCGCGCCGTCCGCGAGGCGGGCTTCACCGTGGCGCTCACCGGCGACGGCGCCGACGAACTCTTCGGCGGCTACGACCGGATACGCACCGCGCTGGCCGCCCCCGCCGGAACCGACTGGGCCACCGCCTACACCGACGCGCTCGGCGCCGCTCCCCGTCTGCTGCGCGAACGCCTCTACACCCCCGACTACCGCGCACACATCGCCGACCGGGGCTCCGTCGCGGACCGGATCCTCGCCGAGCTGCGCGCCGCGCCGAGCGACCGGTACGCGGCCCGGGTCACGGCGCTCACGTCCTTCGAGACGCGGTGGCGGCTTCCCGCCTACCATCTGCGCCGCGTCGACCACCTCAGCATGGCCTGGGCCGTCGAGGCGCGGCTGCCGTTCTGCCAGCCGTCCGTGGCCGGGCTCGCCCGGGCCGTGCCCGCCCGCGCCCGTGACGGCAAACGGGTCCTGTACGCGGCGGGCGCGGGACTGCTCCCCGCGAGCGTGCTGAGCCGCCCCAAACAGCCGTTCACGCTGCCCCTGACCGCGATGCTCGCCCCCGGCGGTCCGCTCGTGGACGTCGTGTGCGAACTGCTCTCCCCGGCACGCCTGGCACGCGACGGACGGCTGCGCCCCGACCGGGTCCAGGCGCTGCTCGCCCGGCAGTTCGAGCGGCCCTCCGACCGGGACGCCCTCACCCTGTGGGCCCTGGCCGTCCACGAGCTCTGGACGGAGGTCGTGCGGGGGCTTCGCGTCCCGGTCGGATGCGCGGCGTGATCGCCGATGTCGTGCGCGCCGAGGGCGCCCCCGGCCCCACCCTCGTCCTGGACCGCGACCGGCTCCCCGCGGGCACCCTGGCCTCGCGGGCCGAGCTGGCCGCCGTACGGCGGTGGCTGCTGCGGACCGGCCGCGGCCACATCGGCAAGTTCGGCCTCTACGGCGTCTCCGGAGACCTGGCGCACGATCTGGACTACCGCTTCGTGCAGGCGCTGCCCGGCGGCTTCGACTTCCGTACGGGGTGCGGGCACTCACTGCTCGCCTGCGTCGTGGGGTCCGGCCTGCCCGGCGCGGTCAGAGTGCGCGCCCTGACGACCGGGGACACCGTCGAGTGCGTCCCCGAACCGGACGGCGCCCGCACGGTACGGCTGCTGCGCCCGGCCACGCCCGACTCGCTGCTGCCCACCGGCCGCCCCGTGGACCGCCTGTGCGGCGTGGCCGTCTCCGTGGTCCGCTACGGCAACCCCTACGTCTTCGTGGACGCCCGTGAGCTGGGGCTGCGCACCGAGCGGGACCTCTTCACCGCCGGGCCGGCCACGCTGCGACGGCTCGTGGCCCTGCGCGCGGCTGCCGCCCGCGTCCTCGGGTACGCGCCGCACAGCGCACTGCCCAAGATCGCCGCTCTCGGCTCGTACGACTCCGGCCGGCTCTCCGTCCGCGCCCTCACCGTCCCCTCATGGCACCCGGGCCTCGCCCTGACCGGCGCGCTCTGCCTCGCGGCGGCGGCCACGGTGCCGGGCACGCTGCCCCACCGTCTGGCCCCGCGGGGCGACTTGGCGGTCACGACTCCCGGCGGGCCGGTGGCCGTGTCCGCCATCACGGCCGCCGGTTCCCTGCGCTCCGTCGCGGTCCACCACAAGCGTGCGCACGTCCTCGAACGCGGGATCCCGCTGCCGTGGCGCATCCACGTCACGGCGTGAACGCGCAGCCGCTCGGGGCGGCCGTGCCCCGCGTTCCTCTGCCACCCTGGTGAGGTCTCACCCAATTCCGCCTCGCAGAAAAGGACTTGGGCCGAAGTTTGTCCCGACCGAGGACACCTGAGGACCCCGGGGAGAAATCAGGAAATGAAATTCGACAACCTTCGTGTGGTGGTGACAGGCGCTTCCCGGTACTTCGGCCGCGCACTCGCCATCGGTTTCGCCCATCTGGGCGCCGAGGTGTACGTCTCGGCGCGTACGGCCGAAGCCGCGGAACGCACCCGGGCCGAAGTGATGGGAACGGCCCGGGAGCGTATTCACGCCTTCGGCTGCGACCTGAGCAGGCCCGCAGAGATACGGCAGTTCGCGCGTCAGGTCGGCGAGCACACCGACCGGGTGGACCTGCTGGTCAACAACGGCGCCCGCTGGCTGGACGGAATGGACCTCGAAGAGGCTCCGGACGACCGGATCGTCGAGACGATCGAGTCGACGGCCGGCGGAACGGTCCTGATGGTCAAGCACTTCCTGCCGTTGCTCCGGCGCTCCGGCCGGCCCGACATCGTCAACATGGTCGCGGTCTGCGGCGGCGGACGGGACGGCACCGACTCGCGCGCGCACGAGGCCTTCTACGCGGCGAAAAGCGCCCAGGCGGGATTCGCCGACATCCTCTCCCGCAGGCTGCGCCCCTCCGGTGTGCGGGTCTTCTCGCTCTATCCACCGGACTACTCGGCCTCGGATCCGCGCTCCGCGGAATGGGAGAACATCGGTCATCCCGACGGCGGTTCTCATGACACGGACGAGAAACTCACCACGCAGGCCCTCTTCGAATGCGTCGTCTACGCGGTGGAACAGCCGCGCGACTGCTTCATCCGTTCCTTCCACTTCGAGCCCCGCTGAACCCGCCCCAGCATCGAACTCCGCGCCAAAGGAGGTCCCGTCCGTGAGTACCCCTCTCTGGATCACCGCGACCCCGCCCGCCACCCACGGCGAACTCCACATCGGCCACCTGGCCGGCCCCTACGTCGCCGCCGACGTGCTCGCCCGGTTCCTGCGGGCCGACGGTCAGGCCGTCCTGCTCACCACCGGGACCGCCGACCACGCCGACTCCGTCGAGGTCCGCGCCCTGCGCGGCGGGCGCAAGCCGGAGGAGGTCGCCGAGGGGTTCCGCACGGCGATCACCGCCGACTGGCTGCGCTCCGGCGTCGAGTTCGACCGCATCGTCCAGCCGCGCGGCGACCGCGGCTACACCCGGTGGATACAGGACCTGTTCGGCCGCCTGCACGCGGACGGGGTCATCGCCCCGCGCACCCGGCTGCTGCCCTACTGCGAGCCCTGCGGTCGCTGGCTGCACGGTGCCTTCGTCACCGGTGGCTGCCCGCACTGCACGCAGCCGGGGCGCGGCGGGATGTGCCGCGAGTGCGCACGACCGAACGACAGCGGCGACCTGATCGATCCGAGGTGCACCCTGTGCGGCGGGAAGGCGAAGCCGCAGCGCTGCCGCCGCCTGTACGTGCCGCTGGAACCGTTCCGCGAGACGCTCGCCGAATACTGGGCCGCCGCCGCGCTGCCGCCCCGGCTCGCCGCGCTGTGCGAGAGCCTCGTCGAGGACGGACTGCCCGACGTCGCCGTCGGCCACCCCGGGGACTGGGGCATCCCCGTCCCCGTCGAGGGCTTCGCCGACCAGCGCATCGACGGCTGCTTCGAGACCGCGGCCATGCATCTTTTCGGCTACGGCTACGACGAGGTGCCGCTCCCCGAACGTGCCGTGCACTTCTGCGGGTTCGGCCACGCCTTCTGCCACGCCGTCCTGCTGCCCGCGCTGCTGCTCGCCCAGGGCGTCAAGCTCCCCCAGGACTTCTGCGTCAACGAGACATACCGCATCGACGAACGCGACACCTGGGCCCTCGACCTGCTCACCGAGTTCGGCTCGGACACCCTGCGCCGCCACGTCCTCGAAGCCCGCCCCACGGGACGGAGCACCGAGTTCCACCGCGAGCAGCTCGCCCGCACGCGCGAGATCCTCGACACCACCTGGAACGCCTGGCTGAACCGCCTGTTCGCCGCGGTACGGGAGGAGTGCGGCGGAGTGGTGCCCGAGGCGTTACCCGGCGGCACGGGCTGGGACATCCAGCGGCGACGTCTCGAACGCGCGGTGGACGAGCTGCGTGAGGCCTACGGGCTGGAGGCGTTCGCACCGCGCCGCGCTGTCGCCCTGCTGGACGAGATCGTGCGCTCCACGGCCGACTTCGGCCACGTCAACACCCATGAGCGGCGCAGGCCGAGCGGTGCGGAGCGTCATCTGCCGCCTATGGTCGCGCAGTTGGGCGTGGCGGCCGCGCTGACCGCGTGGGCGCGCCCCGTCATGCCGGAGGGCGCGGACCGGCTCGCCGCCGCGCTCGGGATCGAGCCGGGGCGTCCGGTGTCGCTGGACGCGCTGGCCGCACCGGGGCCGGGCACGCGGCTGTCGCCGCCGTCGGGTTCGGTCTTCGGCTTCTGAACGACGCACTCCTCCCGAGCACGGCGCCGGCCGGCTCGCCCGCCGGCACTCCCCTACCGAGCGAACGAATCGCCGCGTGGCCGTGCGTCGGCAGCCATGGCGGCGACGGGACACGTGGCCCTACCCCAGGAGTCCCACGTGTCCCTGCGCATCGCCATGCTCAGCGTCCACACCTCGCCGCTGCACCAGCCCGGCACCGGGGATGCGGGCGGCATGAACGTCTACATGGTCGAACTCTCCCGGGCCCTCGCGGAACTCGGCGTCGACATCGACCTGTTCACCCGGTGCCGAGGTGAGGACCGTCCGCCCGTGGTGCCCCTCGGCCCCGGGGTGCGGGTGCGGCACCTGCGGGCCGGTCCGCGCCGTCCGCTGCCCAAGGAAGCCATGCCGGGGCTGGTCCTCGAATGCGGCCTCGCCCTGCTGCGGTCCGGAGCCGGGACGCGGGCGACGACCGAGCGCCCGTACGACCTGGTCCACTCGCACTACTGGCTCTCCGGTCAGGCGGGTTCTCTCGCCGCCGCCCACTGGCAGGTCCCGCTCGTGCACACCATGCACACGCTCGCCCGGGTCAAGAACGCCTCCCTCGCCGAAGGCGACACTCCCGAGCCCCCCGTGCGCGTTCGCGGTGAGAGCCAGGTCGTCGACTCGGCCGACCGGCTGATCGCCAACACCGCTGACGAGGCCCGCGCTTTGCGGCGCCTGTACGGTGCTCCCGCGCACCGCACCGAGATCGTCACCCCCGGCGTCGACACCCGCACCTTCCGCCCGGCCGACGGAAGGGCAGCGGCACGCGCCCGGCTCGGGCTGCCCTCCGGCGCGTTCGTCCCGCTGTTCGCCGGCCGCATCCAACCGCTAAAGGCACCGGACGTGCTGGTCCGCGCGGTGGCCGAACTGCTCCGCCTCGCCCCCGGGTTGCGCGAACGTCTCGTCGTGCCGGTGGTGGGCGGCCTCAGCGGCGCGGGTACGCGGACGCCGGGCGGGCTGCGCGAACTGTGCGCCGAACTCGGCGTACTGGATGTGATGCGCTGGGAACGCCCGGTGCCGCAGGCCGAACTGGCCGACTGGTACCGGGCCGCCGATGTGCTGGTGGTGCCCTCGCGCAGCGAGTCGTTCGGCCTGGTCGCGCTGGAGGCGCAGGCCTGCGGCACGCCCGTGCTGGCCGCCGCGGTCGGCGGTCTGCCGGCCGCCGTATGGCAAGGGGTGACGGGACTTCTCGTACGGGGACACGCCCCGGAGGCGTACGCGCGCCGTCTGTTGTGGTTCGCGCTCCATCCCGAACTGGCCGCCCCCATGGGCGTGGCGGCGGTGCGCCACGCCGAGGGGATGAGCTGGCGGACCGCGGCCGAGCGGACGTTGCGGGTGTACGAAGGCGCCCTGGCCGCCCGGGAGGCGGGAGGGGCAGGGGCGGCGGCACGCCCCTGCCCCGACGGGCGCCCCCTCCTGGAGGAACGAGGACACCGCAGCCCCAGTCTAGCACCTCTTTTGAGGTGACCAAATAACTGGTACGGTCCAGAAAGTATTGGAAATACGGTTTCAGGTACTGAAAATCCGCGACCGAAAGCGGACCGCTGACATATCCGCGCCATGACATATCCACGACGTGCGGATCCATGGATTCCAGCCCTGATACGGGACATCATTGAGTTGTCTTCACCGAACGGCCCGGCGGCACGGGCCACGGAAAGACGGAAATTCTCAATTGACATCCTGGAGGAATCATGTCCGCACCTTCCCGCGCTCAGGCTTTCCGCAAGACCGCCCGCCAGTTCACCCTCGCCCTCGTCCTGTGTGCCGGCGTCGCGGGAGGCGCGGCGATCGGGGCCGCGCCCGGGCAGGAGGGCCCTACGCACCGGGTGACGGCGGACAACGACTGGCCGACGCCGCCCTCCCCGGCCCCGGCGGCCTCCAGCTTCTGAGCCGAACAGGGACGGGCCCCGCGGTCGTTGACCGCGGGGCCCGTCCCTGTTGTGGTGAGCGCCTTTTCAGGCCTTGCGACACTCCGGGCAGGTGCCCTTGAAGACGACTTCCGCAGCGTCCATGCGCCAGCCGCGCAGCCCTTTCCTCGGCGGCGTCGGATTCTCGTACTCGACGTTCTCCACCCGCCCACAATTCACGCACAGGGCGTGCTGGTGAGGATCTCCCGCGATTTCAAAGACCGCCGTCGAGCCGGGCCGGTCGAATTTCGTGACGAGGCCGGTCTCCAGGAAGTGGCGCAGCATTTCGTACACGGCCTGGCTGGTGAGCGTCCCCAGGCGCTCCCGCGCCTTGGCCGTCAGCGCCTCGACGTCCAGGTGCTCCCCCGAGCCGAGCACTTGGAGCACCTCCAGACGGGGACTGGTCACCCGCAGGCCGACGTCGCGGAGCTGCTGGATCGCCGCCTCGCGCTCGCTCGCCACCGCTTCGCGTTCCATCATCGCCGCCACCTGGTCGGACCAAAACTTTGCGGGCATCGTACCTCTTGCCCGATCAGGACTGCCGTGGCGGAGCGGGAGGGCTCAGTCGAGCCAGCCGAGCCGGGTGGCACGCACGCCGGCCTCGAAGCGGCTGGAGGCGCCGAGCTCCTGCATCAGCTCGGAGAGCATGCGGCTGACCGTGCGGAGCGAGACACCGAGACTCCGGGCGATCTTCTCGTCCTTCATGCCGGAGGCCAGCATCTGCAGGGCGGCCCGCTGCTGCTCGGTCAGGCCGTCCCCGCCCTGCTCGCCCGTCTCCGGCGAGGCGAAGGGCGTCGCGGAGTGCCAGCAGTGCTCGAACAGGGCGAGATAGGAACGTACGAGGGCGGGGCCGCGGGCGAGGATGGCGCCGGCCGAGGGGTCCTCCGGGTCGACCGGGAGCACCGCGAACTGGTGGTCGGCGATGATCATGTTCATGGGGACCACGGGAGACAGCCGTACCTGGACGCCGATCTCGGCCTTCTGCTCCAGGTACCGCGCGTCCTCGGGCACCGCGGTGAGCCGCTGACCGAAGATGGAACGGACCTGGACGCCCCGGTCGATCTGCTGTCGGTCCCGGCTGAGGGCCCGCTCCGGGATCTCGCGTCCGCGCACCACGGGATGCATGGAGGAGAGGCCGTCCTGCACCGTGTCGGAGATGTCCTTGAGCACCTGCTGGATGCGCCGGTAGTCGGAAAGGATCTCCACCTCGACTCCGGACGCCCGGGCCACGGTCTCGGCCCGAAGGTAACTGCCGGCCAGCGTCTCCAGCGCGCTGTAGGACCGGTCGGCCTGGTACAGATGGTCACGCAGCCTGCTCCGCTCATGCTCCAGCAGGCGCAGCAGGGCGATCTCGGGGGCGATGACGGTCACCGCGTCGGACTCGGCCTCGGGGGTCTGGCCCTCCTGGAGCTCGAGCCGGTTGGCGTGTTGCCGCCCCGTCGGGACGACGAGGCCGAGGCGCAGCAGTTCGTCGCGACATCGGTCGTGCTCCTCCTGCGCCAGCTTCATCTCGGCGGCGACCTCTTTGAAGCTGGAAGCGCCGCGGGCACGCAGTTCCTGGTAGAGGGAGAGAGCCTGTTCAGTGGACTGCGCCCCGTTGCCGCCACTGCTTTTGACCACCGCGAAGAAACCCCCCTTGTGATTCTGCGAGTTGCCCCCATCACACATTGTCACAGGCCCAGTGGTGGCTCTCCGCTCTTGATTCGCGATGTGACGCGTGTCACTCAACAGCCCGGCACACCACGAGGACGCTGCGGGTCCGCCGGTCCAGCCACTGCTGGCGCAGGTCGGCGATGCGCAGCCCCGCGGCGTGCAGCTGCTCGGTCAGGTCTCCCTGGTCGACGATCCACTTGACGGTGGTGGCGACCGTCTGCCGTATCCCGGACCTGCCGGAGCGCTCCACGCAGTAGGTGACGCGCTCGCTCATGGCGGCCGGGTCGAACTCCTGCCGGGCGACGACCCGCTCGGTGACCCCGTCGAACCGCGGTACCTGGAAAGCCCAGGAACGGCACGGGTGTTCGGCGAGGCCCGCCGCGTCGTGCGCGGTGTAGTCGAGGGCGACCGCACCGTCGGCACCCAGGTGGGAGACGATCTCCTGGAGCAGCCTGGGCCTGGCGTATGGCGGCACGGCCGCGATCATCGAGCCCGCGAGCAGGGCGAGTTGGTAGTCACGGTCGAGTCGCAGCGCGGTGAGTTCGCCGCGGTGGGTCGTGATCCGGCGCCGCACGCGCGGCCCGAGCCGGTCGGCCCAGGCACACAGCCGGCGCAGACTGTGCGCGTCGCGGTCGACCGCCTCGACGGTGAAACCGTGGCGGGCGAAGGGCACGGCGAGCCGCCCGTAACCACTGCCCAGGTCCAGGACCGGACCACCGGTGACCCTCGCCAGCCGCAGATAGTCCACGATGTCGCCGCTGAAGGGACCCAACAGGGTGTCATGCAGCCAGAGTTCGTCCTCCGAGTGCGGCGACACCGACTCGAGGCCCGGCAGGCGGGCGGGGAAGGCCGGGGCAGGCAAGGAGGGAAGGGGCCGAGACGGCGGGACCGGGTCGAGCGCGGGCGCCACCGGCGCACCGGTCTGTGTGTGCATCGCTCCTCCAGGTGGCTCGACCGGTCCCTGCCGTCAGGACTCGACGTGCCCCGTGCCGCCGGGGCGCGCCGTCGGTCACCATCGTGTCCCGGGCGGGAAGTCCCGGGCCAGCCGAGGCCGCTGCACATCCACGCCAACGCGCGAACACGCCACCGAGGACTTCAGCCGCCGGGGGCTTCAGCCGCCGGGCTTCACAGAGGGCGGCGCAGGCGCTGTCCCGTGCCGGTGAATCCGTGCGCGGCGTAGAAGGGAAGGGCGGGGTCGGCCTCGGCCTGCAGACTCACCGACTGGCGTGCGGCCCCGTGGAGCAGCATCCGCTCGGTGGTCGCCACCAGCAGAGCGGAGCCGACCTTCTCACGCCTCCGGTCCGGCACGGTGCACAGTACGTACAACTCGCCTTCCCCGTGGGTCGGGACACCTCCCGCGACCGCGCCCAGAATGCGGCCACCGGTGTCGGTGGCGACCAGCCAGCCGAGCCAGCCGGGAGCGCCGCCGGGAATTGCTATTTCCGCGTTGATACGCGTGAGCGAGCAATTGGTATTGACCAGGCGCCGTGTCGTCGTTTCCCCCAGCAGCGACGTGTAGCTCTCACGGATCACCTCGGCGAGCAGCCGGGATATCGTGGGACCTTCGGCGAGAGCCGCCGGCCGCACCTCCACAGGGTGCATCTTTTCCGTACCTCCCCGAGGGGGACAGCGACAGCCCTGACACCCCAACGGCCCCACAGTACCGCCGAATTGCCATTTCAAGGCAAAGAAATGACAACTACTAATTTCCTAAGTTGGACCGTAGTTTTCAGGGTTATCCGGGAATCGAACAACACGCGATGAGCAGCGGCACGAGCGCCCCCACGGCGGCGGCGGCCGCGAACAGTCCACGCAGCACCGGATGGCCGGCGGTGTGCGGGGCGAGGATGCGCCGCACCCGCAGCACGGCGGACGGCCCTCCCGCCGCGAACGAGGCGGACGGCGCCTGCCCGGAGGCCATCACGTACAGCGCGGTCGCCAGCGCGTCGCGCGAGCACCGGCGCAGGGCCCGGTCGTCGGCGGCCATCTCCAGGAGCAACCGCATCTGCCTGCGGGCCTCACCGCCCAGCGGCAGCCACCGGTAGACGGACCCGCACGCTTCGGCCGCGGCGACCAGCAGGTGATGCCGGCCGCTGATGTGCGCACGCTCGTGCGCCAGCACCGCCGTCAGCTGTTCGTCGGTCAGCACCTTCAACGCTCCGGAGCTGACCACGACTTGAGGGGAGCGGCCCGGCAGGCAGTAGACGACCGGGGTCTCGTGCTCCAGCAGTGTGGCGTCGAGCCGGGGCTGCCGCCTGCCCGTCAGCCGCAGCACCTCCGCGTGACCGGCCCGGCGGCGGCGTGCGCCGAGCAGTGCGCGCACCCAGGCGACGAGGGGTACGAGCGGGACCAGGGCGCCCGCCGCCAGCGCGCCCGCCTCGGCGGGCGACAGCCCGGCCAGGTCCGCCGCCGAAGGCCAGGGGGCACCCGTGCCCGGCAGACAGGCGGCGAGCAGAGCGGGCAGCCGGTGACCGCTTCCCGACGGCATCAGGAACTGCGTCAGCGCGACCGCCGATGACAGCGTGAAGACGACGGCGAGACCGCACCAGGCGACCACCGCGAACCGCGGCGCCTGAGACGGCCAGCGGGCGCGACTCAGCAGCAGCGGGACGAGGACACCGGCGGCCAGGACCACCGCGAGGGGCGGCAGGACGTGGTGGTTCAGCGGCAACCAGAGCGGTTCGGCCGGTCCGTCGATCACGAGGCGCCCTGGTCGTCCCGCGCCCCGTCCCGGCCGCCCTGTCGGTCCACCGTGCGCAGGGCCGCGTCCAGAGCGCGCATGTCCTCGTCGGACATGTGCTCGACGAAGCGCAGCAGAGCGGCCGGCCGGTCCTCGGCGGAGACGAGTGCGTCCCGCATCAGACCGGCGGTGTAGTCCTCGCGGCTGCGCTCAGGTTCGTACATCCAGGCGCGTCCTGATTTCTCGCGGCGCAACCAGCCCTTGCGGTACAGGATGTCCGCCACCGTCATGACCGTGGTGTACGCCACGGGCCGGGCGCGGTTGATGTCGTCGACGACCTCACGGACCGTGGCCGGCCTCCCCCAGCGCCATAACCGGTCCATGATCTCGGCTTCAAGATCCCCGAGCCGCCGCATTCCTCCCCCTCCTCATGCCTTCCTCGGCCTGTCCCCTGCCTTCTTGTGCGGGACGCGTCATATCGTACGGACCACGCCTACCAGATACCCCCTACGGGTACCTTGGGTCGCATGAAACCGATACACGAGATCGCCCTCCGGGGAACGAGCCGCCCCTGCGCGACGGCATGCGGACCGGGAGCGGCGGAGCTGGTGGTGCTCCGCCGGGTACTCGGGCTGTGTCTGCGCCTGAGCCTCCGGCTGTCCGGTGACTGCCCGTCACACAGGGGCGGCTGAGTTCCGCGGTCGCGTCATGTCCTGATGAGCCGGGCGATGGCCCTGGACGCCTCGTCGACCTTGGCCCTCGCCTGCTCGCCGCCCTGCACGATCGCCTCGGTGACACAGCAGTTGAGATGCTCGTCGAGGAGGGTCACGGCGCAGGACTGCAACGCGGCGTTCACGGCGGAGATCTGGGTGAGGACGTCAATGCAGTACGTGTCCTCCTCCACCATCCGCTGGATGCCCCGCACCTGCCCCTCGATACGCCTCAGTCGCCTGACGACATCGTCCTTGTGGTTCTGGTAACCAGCCATGGTCGCTGCCTCGCCCTCACTCGCCCGCCGCCTGGAATCGGCGCAGGCGTAGGGAGTTGCCGACGACGAAGACGGAGGAGAAGGCCATGGCGGCTCCGGCGATCATGGGGTTGAGGAGTCCGGTGGCGGCGAG
>NZ_JBEYXP010000108.1:0-14307 GCF_040704615.1 Streptomyces sp. NPDC046862
GTCGCGGCTCATGTGGCGGGTGTGTGGTCGTTGGGGGATGCGTGTCGGGTGGTGGCGGCGCGTGGGCGGTTGATGCAGGCGTTGCCGTCCGGGGGCGCGATGTGGGCGGTCCAGGCCGCTGAGTCGGAGATCACCGAGGGGTCGGGGGTGTGGGTGGCGGCGGTGAATGGTCCGTCGTCGCTGGTGATCTCCGGCGAGGAGGACGCCGTACGGACGGTCGCGGACCGGTTGTCCGGCGAGGGCCGACGCGTGAAGCGCCTGGCGGTCAGCCATGCGTTCCACTCGGGGCTGATGGATCCGATGCTGGAGGACTTCGCCTCGGTGTTGTCCGGTGTCACGTTCCGTGAGCCGGTCGTTCCGGTCGTGTCGAACGTGACGGGCGAGGTGGCCGGGACCGAACTGTGCTCACCGGAGTACTGGGTACGGCATGTGCGGGCGACGGTCCGGTTCGCCGACGCCGTTCGCGCGGTGCGGACCCGGGGTGTGGGCACGGTGCTGGAACTGGGGCCCGACGGCTCGCTGGCCTCGATGGTGCAGGAGACCGCTCCCGACCTGCTCGCCCTCGGGGCACTGCGCCGCGACCGCGACGAGGCGGACACGCTGATGGGGGCCGTGGCGCAGGCATACGCGCGGGGCGCGGACGTGGACTGGCGGGCCCTGTTCGACGGGACCGGCGCGCGGCGGACGGAGCTGCCCACGTACGCCTTCCAGCACCGCGCGTACTGGCCCGAGACGGCCGCCGGACCCGCCTCGGACGTTCTCGTGGAGGCCGGGCTCGCGCCGGCGGACCACCCTTTGCTGCACACCTGGCTGGAGTCGGCGTCCGGAGGGGAGGTGGTGGCCACCGGGCGGCTGTCGGCGGCCACGCACCCCTGGCTGGCCGACCACACGGTGCTCGGTTCCGTGCTGGTGCCCGGCACCGCCTTCCTGGAGCTGGCCTGCTGGGCCGGGCAGAGGCTGGGCTGCCCGGAGGTGAGCGAACTGGTCCTGCACGCCCCCCTGGTGCTGGCCACCGACACGGCGACCCAGGTGCAGCTCGTGATCGGGCCCCCGGACGACAGCGGCCGGCGTACCGTCGGCGCGTACGCGCGCCCCGCCCCTGCCCACGGCACGGCACCCGGTGTGGACCAGCCGTGGACCCGGCACGCCGAAGGCCTCCTCGCGCCCGCGTCCGCAGTCCCGGTGGAGCCGCTGCCGTGGCCCCCCTCGGACGCCGAGCCCGTGGCCGCCGAGGACTGCTACGCGCGCCTGGCCGACGTCGGCGTCACCTACGGACCGGCCTTTCTCGGGCTGCGGTCGGTGTGGCGGTCCGGCGAGGAGGCGGGCGTCCTGTACGCGGAGGCCGACCTGCCTGACGAAGTCCGCGCCGCGGCCGGGCGGTTCTGCGTGCACCCGGCGCTGCTGGACGCGGCCCTGCACGCACTCGGCGTGGACCTCTCGGCGGCGGAGCCGGCCCGGCTGCCGTTCAGCTGGCGCGGTGTGCGCGTGCACGCCATCGGCGCCGAGGCGGTACGGGTGCGGCTGGCGCGGTCCGAGGACGGCACGGTCGGCGTCACGGCGGTCGACGGCACCGGTCTGCCGGTGGTCACCGTCGAAGGCCTGGTGCTCAGGGAGGTGACGGACGACCGGTCGGCGGTATCGGGGCCGGGCGGTGCGACCCTCCACCGGGTCGAGTGGACCGCGCTGCCGCCGATCGCCGATCCCGCTCCTGTCCGACCCTTCGCCGTGTCGGTCCCCGCCGGGGGCGGTTCCGGTCCCGTCGTGCTTCCCGACGCCGGCTCACCGCCCGACGCCGTGGTGGTTCACCTCCCACCCGGCACCATCCGGACGGTCACCGCGTTCACCCTGCGGCTGCTTCAGCAGTGGGCCGAGGCCGACGAGAGTTTCGCGGACACCGCCCTGGTGGTGGTCACCCGCCGGGCCGCGACGGTGGCGGACCCCGGGCTGCCGGTGGCCGCCGCCTGCGGCTTCGACGGCGGGGACGTGCCGTCGGCCCATGCCGCCGCGGCCGGTCTCGTCCGGTCGGCACAGGTCGAACAGCCGGGTCGCGTCGTCCTGTTGGACATCGAAGGCAGCGAGAACACCGAGCAGAGGAAAGACGCCGACACTGTCAGGGGCGGTGATGGCACGGAGAGCACCGGGGACGGCGAGGGCGTCGGCAGTGTGTCGCTGACCGACTCCGTTCTCGCCGAGGCCCTCGCCCACGGTGAGCCGGAACTCGTGGTCCGCGGGGGGCGCCTGTACGGCAGGCGCCTCGTCCGCGTCACCGGCACCGCCCCGCTGGAGATGACCGGCGGCATGTGGCGGCTGGACACGACCGTGCCGGGGTCGCTCACCGACCTGGCCCTCGTGCCCACCGTCCCTCCGGCTCAGGAGCTGGACCACGGACAGGTACGAGTCGCCGTCCGAGCCGCCGGAGTGAACTTCCGCGACACCATGATCGCCCTGGACATGTACCCCGGCGAGGCCGAACTGGGCACCGAGGGTGCCGGAGTGGTGCTGGAGACCGGACCCGGAGTGAGCCGGTTCGCGCCCGGCGACCGGGTGATGGGCCTGCTCGACGGGGCGTTCGCACCGGTCGCGGTGGCCGATCACCGGATGCTGGCCCCGGTACCGGAGGGCTGGACCCTCGTCCAGGCGGCCGCAGCGCCCGTCGCCCATCTCACCGCCTGGTACGGACTGCGGGACCTCGCCGGCGTACGCCCGGGCTCGCGGGTGCTCGTCCATGCCGCGGCCGGCGGGGTCGGTACCGTCGCCGTGCGGCTCGCCCGTCTTCTGGGCGCCGAGGTGTACGCCACCGCGAGCGAGGCCAAGCGCGGTGCGCTGCGGGCGGCAGGACTGGACGACGCGCACACCGCCGACTCCCGGACCACGGACTTCCGCGAACGGTTCCTCGACGCGACCGACGGCCAGGGCATGGACATCGTACTGAACTGCCTGGCCCGGGAGTTCACCGACGCCTCGCTGGAACTGCTGCCCCGGGGCGGACAGTTCGTCGACATCGGCAAGACCGACCTCCGTGCCCCGGAGCGAGTGGCCGCCGACCATCCCGGCATCGTCTACCGGAGCTTCGACCTCGGTGACCCCGGCCCCGACCGCATACAGGAACTCCTCACCGAGCTCGGCGAGTTGTTCGCCACGGGCGAGCTCGCCCCGCCACCGGTCACGGTGTGGGACGTGCGCCGCGCCCGCGAGGCGTTCCGCGCCGTCGCCCAGGCCAGGATCACCGGCAAGGCCGTGCTCACCATCGGCCCGGCCGACGGCGCGGACGGCACCGTCCTCGTCACCGGCGGCACCGGGGCGCTCGGCGCGGCGGTGGCCCGCCACCTGGCCACCGCCCACGGGGTGCGCCGGCTGGTGCTCACCTCGCGCTCGGGTCCCGACGCTCCCGGCGCGGCCGAACTCCTCGCCGACCTCCGCGACGCGGGTGTGGACGTGCAGGTGACGGCCTGTGACGTCGGCGACCGGAACGCCGTGGCCGCCCTGCTGGACCGGCTCGACACCGAAGGACAGCGACTCAGCGGGGTCGTCCACTGTGCCGGAGTCGTCGCCGACGGCGTCCTCGCCTCCCTCACTCCCGAGCGGCTCGACGAGGTTCTGCACGCGAAAGCCGACGGTGCCCGCCATCTGCACGAGCTGACCCGCGAACACTGCCCCGACCTCGACCTGCTCGTGTTGTTCTCCTCCATCTCCGCCACGTTCGGCGCCGCCGGGCAGGCCAACTACAGTGCCGCCAACGCCTACCTGGACTCGCTCGCCGAGCGGCGCCGGGCCGCGGGGCTGCCCGCCGTCTCCATCGCCTGGGGCCTGTGGGAACAGAGCAGCACGATGACGGCCGGACTCGGTGCGCGGGACCGGGAACGGGTGCGTCGGACCGGCACCACCGCGCTGTCCACCGAGCGGGCCCTCGCCCTGTTCGACGCGGCGCTCACCGCCACCTCCGCGAGCGTCGTGGCCGCCCCACTCGACCTCCGCGCGCTGCGGGACCGCCACCGGCAGGAGCCCGTGCCCGCCCTCCTTCGGGACCTGCTCGGCACTGTGCCCCGCCAGGCAGCCGCCCTGCGGCAGCAGAGTTCCCCCAGCGCGGACTTCACAGCCCGGCTCACGGCCCTGCCCGCCGAGGAACGGCACGGCTACGCGCTCGCCCTCGTCCTGGAAGAGACGGCCCAGGTCCTCGGCCATGCCCGGACCGCCGACGTCGACGCCGACCAGTCGTTCAAGGACCAGGGCTTCGACTCCCTCACGGCCGTGGAACTGCGCAACCGGCTGCGCGCGGCGACCGGTATGAACGCCCCGGCGACCCTGGTCTTCGATCATCCGTCGCCGGTGGCGCTCACCGCGCACCTGCTCCAGTGGGCGCTGCCCGCCGCGCCGGACCCCGAGGAGGAGTTGCTCCGCGGCCTCGACCGACTGGAGACCGTTGCCGAAACCCTCACCGCGGGCGGCGCGGCGCACACCGAGGTGGCCGGCCGGCTGCGCCGCGTCCTGCACCGGCTCGACACCGGCGCGCTCGCCGCGACCGGTCCGGCCGACGGCGAGGACACCCTCGGCGGGGCCACCGCCGACGAGGTCCTTGCCTTCATCGACAGCCAGTTCGGTGACCTGACCTGATGCGAACCGACACGACGTCACCAGACGTCACGCGACCGGACGCCGCGTGAGTCGCCCCCAGCCCTCCCCGAACCGTACGGCCCGAATCGGAGTACCCGTGGCGAACGACGAGAAGGTTGTTGACTACCTCAAGCGGGTGACCGCCGATCTCCAGCGCACTCGCAACCGGCTGCGCGAACTGGAGGCCGACCGCCGGGAGCCCTTGGCGATCGTGGCGATGGCCTGCCGCTTCCCCGGCGGCGTCGCGACCCCCGACGACCTGTGGGACCTGGTGCACGAGGGCCGTGACGCCATCGGTCCGTTCCCCGAGGACCGAGGCTGGCGCACCGAGGCCCTGCGGGCCGGCGGGGCCCGGCTCGAAGGGGGATTCCTCCACGAAGCCGGGGAGTTCGACGCCGGCATCTTCGGTATCTCGCCGCGGGAGGCGCTGGCGATGGACCCGCAGCAGCGGCTGCTGCTGGAGACGTCCTGGGAGGCCATCGAGCGGTGCGGCCTCGATCCGGCCACGCTCAAGGGCAGCGACGGCGGGGTGTTCGTCGGTCTCTCGGATCAGAAGTACGGCCCGCGCGACGACGAGGCGCTGCGCGAGGTCGAGGGCCACGTGGTCACCGGCACCACCCTCAGCGTCGCCTCCGGCAGGCTCGCCTACTTCTACGGCCTCGAAGGCCCGGCGCTGACCGTCGACACCGCGTGCTCGTCCTCCCTGGTCGCGCTGCACCTGGCCACGCGCGCGCTGCGTGACCGCGAGTGCTCCTTCGCACTGGTGGGCGGTGCGGCCGTGATGGCGGGGACCAGCCTGTACGAGGAGTTCCTGCTGCAGGGGGGCCTCGCGGGCGACGGCCGCTGCAAGTCCTTCGCGGACGCCGCCGATGGCACCGGCTGGGGTGAGGGCGCCGCCGTCCTCGTACTGCGCCGCCTGTCCGACGCGCAGCGCGAGGGGCAGCGGGTGCTCGCCGTGGTGCGCGGCACGGCGGTGAACCAGGACGGGGCGTCCAACGGCCTGACCGCCCCCAACGGCCCCTCCCAGCAGCGGGTCATCCGTGCCGCCCTCGCCGACGCGGGCCTCAGCCCCGCCCAGATCGACATGGTCGAGGCCCACGGGACCGGCACCCGGCTCGGCGACCCCGTGGAGGCCCAGGCCCTCTTCGCCGCCTACGGCCAGGACCGGCCCGAGGGACAGCCGCTGTGGCTCGGTTCCCTGAAGTCCAACATCGGCCACACACAGGCCGCGGCGGGCGTCGGCGGAGTCATCAAGACGGTGCAGGCCCTGAGGCATGGTGTCCTGCCGCGCACCCTGCACATCGGCACACCCACCACGGAGGTTGACTGGTCGTCCGGCGCGGTGCGGCTGCTCGAAGAACAGCGCGGATGGCCTCGGACGGGGCGGCCTCGCCGGGCGGGCGTGTCGTCGTTCGGCATCAGCGGGACCAACGCCCACGTCATTCTGGAACAGGCGCCGGAACCGATACCGAACCAGGCGGTGGACCAGGCGCCGGAACGGGAACCGTCCGGCCCCGGGGATGCCGAGCGGGACCGCCCCGTGGCCCTTCTCCTCTCCGCGCGCACCCCCGACGCCCTGCGCGCCCAGGCCGACCGGCTCGGTGCCTTCGCCGGGCGGAACGGGGCCCCGGAGCCGATGGAGCTCGCGCGGGCGCTCGCCGGGGGACGAGCCCGGTTCACACAGCGGGCCGTCGTGGTCGGGAGCGGGCGGGACGACCTGCTCGCCGGACTCGACGCACTGGCAGACGGGCGGCTCTCCCCCCGGGTGGTGACCGGGACCCGCGGCAAGGACGGGCCGTTGGCGTTCCTCTTCACCGGGCAGGGCGCCCAGCGCGTCGGCATGGGTGAGGAACTGCGCGCCGCCCACCCGGTGTTCGCGGACGCCTTCGACGCCGTACGCACCCGGCTCGACCCGCATCTGGACCGGCCCCTCGCCGAGGCGCTCGGCTCGCCGGAACTGCTGGGGCGGACCGCGTACACCCAGACGGCGCTGTTCGCCTTCGAGGTGGCCCTCTTCCGGCTGCTCGAACACTGGGGCCTGCGCCCCGACTTCCTGCTCGGCCACTCCGTGGGCGAACTCGCCGCCGCGCACGCCTCCGGAGTGCTCTCCCTCGACGACGCCTGCACCCTCGTCGCCGCCCGCGCGACCCTCATGGACGCGCTCCCCGACGGCGGCGCCATGGTCGCGGTGGAGTCGGCCGAGAACGACGTGCCCGATCTCCTCGAAGCCGCCGGGACCACGGACCGGCTGGCCGTGGCGGCCGTCAACGGACCCCGCGCCACCGTCCTGTCGGGTCCCGCCGAATCCGTGGACGCCACCGCCGCCCTGTGCGCCGAACGCGGCCTGCGTACCCGGCGTCTGAAGGTCAGCCACGCCTTCCACTCGCCGTTGATGGACCCCATGCTGGACCGCTTCCGCGAGGTCGCCGAAGGCCTGACCTACCACGCGCCACGCATCCCCGTCGTCTCCAACGTCACCGGCGCCCTGGCCACCGAGGAGCAGCTCCGCTCGCCGGACTACTGGATCCGGCACGTCCGGGAAGCCGTACGGTTCCACGACGGCGTACGGCTGCTCGGTGCACTCGGCACTGCCGCATGCCTGGAACTCGGCCCCGACGGCGTCCTCAGCGTGCTGGCCCGTGACTGCCTCACCGACAACCCGGAGGACGCCTCGCCGCCCGCCTTCGTCCCCGCGTTGACCCAGGGCCACCACGAACCGACCGCGCTGCTCACCGCCCTTGCGACCCTCCATGTCCGCGGCACCGCCGTCGACTGGACCTCCGTACTCGGCCCCGCGGCCGACGGACTGCGGGCCGACCTGCCCACCTACCCGTTCCAACGCAGCCGCTTCTGGCTGCCCGCAACGGCCGGAAGCGGGGCCCAGCTGCCGGGCCCTCCGCCGCCCGTCCCCGAGACGCGGACGGCCACGGCCGACGGCACCCCGCTCGACCTGGACCTGGTCCGCAGCGTCGCCGCCGCCGTCCTCGGCCATGCCTCCCCGGACGCCGTCGCTCCGGACCGTTCCTTCAAGGAACTCGGCTTCGACTCGCTGTCGGCCGTACGGTTCCGCGACCGTCTCGCCGAGGAGAGCGGGCTGACGCTGCCCGCCACCCTGGTCTTCGACCATCCCACCCCCGAAGCCGTCGTCGCCCACTTCAGCGGCGCACCCGACGGCGACACCGCCGTCCCCGCCCGCGCCCGGCTCACGGACGAACCTCTCGCTGTCGTCGGCATGGCCTGTCGCTATCCGGGCGGTATCACCAGCCCCGAGGAACTCTGGCAGCTGGTCGCCTCGGGCGGCGACGGCGTCACCACGTTCCCCCGCGACCGCGGATGGGACCTGACCGCGCTGCGCCGGACCGGCGGCCGGGTGCCCGTCGGCGGCGGATTCCTGCACGACTCCGCCGAGTTCGACGCCGGCTTCTTCGGCATCTCGCCGCGCGAGGCGCTGGCGATGGACCCGCAGCAGCGGCTGCTGCTGGAGACGTCCTGGGAGGCGTTGGAGCGCGTCGGCCTCGACCCGGCCGCACTGAGCGGCAGCCGCACCGGCGTCTTCGCCGGCATCGCGGGCTCCGACTACGCCGACGTGCTCGCCGCCACACCCGAGACCGAGGGCCACGTCATGACCGGCACGGCCGGCAGCGTCGTCTCCGGCCGGGTCGCGTACGCGCTCGGCCTTGAGGGCCCGGCGGTCACCGTGGACACCGCCTGCTCGTCGTCCCTGGTCGCGCTGCACTTGGCGGGGCAGGCGCTGCGCGCGGGGGAGTGCGACCTCGCGCTCGCCGGTGGCGTCACCGTCATGAACACCAGCGGCGGCTTCCTGGAGTTCGCCCGCCAGGGCGGCCTGGCCCCGGACGGCCGGTGCAAGGCGTTCGCGGACGCCGCCGACGGCACGGGCTGGGCCGAGGGCGCCGGCGTCGTCGTACTGGAGCGGCTGTCGGACGCGAGGCGGGGCGGGCACCGTGTGCTCGCGGTCGTCCGCGGATCGGCCGTGAACCAGGACGGCGCGTCCAACGGCCTCACCGCCCCCAACGGGCCTTCTCAACAGCGGGTCGTCCGCGAGGCGTTGGCGCACGCGGGGCTGTCCCCGGCGGACGTGGACGCGGTGGAGGCACATGGCACGGGCACGCGACTCGGTGACCCCATCGAGGCGCAGGCCCTGCTCGCCACCTACGGACAGGACCGTGAACGACCCCTGTACTTGGGGTCGTTGAAGTCGAACATCGGGCACAGCATGGCGGCGGCCGGTGTCGGTGGCGTCATCAAGACGGTGATGGCACTCCAGCACGGTGTGCTCCCGAAAACCCTCCATGTCGACGAGCCGACCCGTCAGGTGGACTGGTCGCCGGGAACGGTGGAGCTGCTGACGGAGAACCAGCCGTGGCCCGAGACCGGCCGCTCGCGCCGCGCCGGCGTGTCGTCCTTCGGGATGAGTGGCACCAACGCTCACGTCATCCTCGAACACACCCCTGAGGAGCCCGCCCCCGGTGCGGAGCATGGCGCCGACGCACCCGCCGTCCGCCCCTGGACGCTCTCCGCCCGCACCCCCGAGGCCCTGCGCGCCCAGGCCGGCCGCCTCGCGGACCACCTCGACCGCACACAGGCCCAACCGGCGGCAGTCGGCAGGGCCCTGCTCCACAGCCGCTCCCTCTTCGAGCACCGCGCGGTCGTCATCGGCCGCGACCGCGACGACCTGCTGACAGGCGTACGCGCGCTCGCCGACGGCACGGCCACCGCTCCGACGGTGATCACCGGCACGGCCGGACCCGTCGGACGCGGCCCCGTCTTCGTGTTCCCCGGTCAGGGGTCGCAGTGGGTGGGAATGGCGGTGGAACTGCTGGACGCCTCCCCGGTGTTCGCGGCGCGGATGGGGGAGTGCGGACAGGCTCTCGCTGCGTTCGTGGACTGGTCGTTGACCGATGTCCTGTGCTCGGGCGGTGCGTTGGACCGGGTGGATGTGGTTCAGCCGGTGTTGTGGGCGGTGATGGTGTCGCTGGCGGAGGTGTGGCGGTCGTACGGTGTCGAGCCGGCCGCGGTCGTCGGCCACTCGCAGGGTGAGATCGCGGCTGCGGTGGTCGCGGGGGCGTTGTCCCTCGAGGACGGCGCGAAGGTCGTGGCGCTGCGGTCGAAAGCGATACTGGCCCTGTCCGGGTACGGCGGGATGGCGTCCGTGCAGCTGTCGGTGGACGAGGTGCGGAGCCTGACGGGAGTGGCGGACGGCCGGGTGGACGTGGCCGCGGTGAACGGTCCGTCGTCGGTGGTCGTGGCCGGTGCGCCGGACGACCTGGACGAGGTGATCGCGGAGGCGGCCGGCCGGGACGTACGCGCCAGGCGCATCGACGTGGACTACGCCTCCCACTCCGCCCAGGTCGAGCGAATCCACGCCGAACTCCTCGCGGTGCTGGCCGACTTGGCGCCCTCGGCTTCCGAAGTCCCCTTCTACTCCACGGTCACCGCCGACTGGCTCGACACCAAGGGGCTGGATGCCGAGTACTGGTACCGCAACCTGCGTTCCACCGTCCGTCTCGAACCCTCCGTCAACGGCCTGCTGAATGCCGGACACCACGTCTTCGTGGAGATCAGCCCACATCCGGTGCTGACCGCCCCGATCACGGAGACCGCCGAACGTGCGGGAGCCGAACCGCTCGTCGCGGGCACCCTTCGCAGGAGTGAGGGCGGACTCGCCCGGATGTACGCCTCGCTCGCCGAACTCGCCGTCGGCGGCGTACGGGTGGACTGGTCGCAGGTCTACGCCGACCGGAGTCCCGCGTCGCCCGAGCCCTGCGTCGACCTGCCCACCTACGCGTTCCAACGCCGTCGGTACTGGCCGCGGACGCTGCCCGGGACCCACGCGGCCGACCCCGCCCACGAGGAGTTCTGGCAGGCGGTCGAGGCGCAGGACGCCTCCGCTCTCGCCGGCGCGCTCGACCTGCCGGCCGATGATCCGGCGCTGGCCACCGTCCTGCCTGCGCTCTCCTCCTGGCGCCGTGACCGGCGCGAGCGCACCGCGGTGGACGCCTGGCGGTACGCCGTCGAATGGCGTCCCATGAACCTGCCCCCTGCTCCCGCGGCCCCCGCCATCCTGCCGGGGACCTGGCTGGTCGCCGTACCGGAGGCGCTGCGGGACGAGCCCGTACTCGCCGCGGTGGTGGACGCCGTGCGGGAGCGCGCGGAGCACGGCGCGCTGCTGACCGTGCCCGCGGACGCCGACGCGGAGAGCCTCGCCGCGCGCATCCGGGAGGTCGCGCCGACCGCTGTGGTCGCCCTGACCGGCGCCGACACCACACCGCACCCGCTCGACTCCGTGGTGCCGACCGGTCTCGCCACGACGCTGGCCCTGTTCCAGGCGCTCGTACGGACCGGCACGGTCGCTCCGCTGTGGTGCCTGACCCGGGGTGCCGTCGGCACCGCCGATGACGCGGGGCCCGCTGACCCCGCCCAGGCCGCGGTCTGGGCGCTCGGCCGCTGCGCCGCCGTCGAACTGCCTCAGCACTGGGGCGGGTTGATCGACCTTCCGGCTACCGTCGACCAAGCCGTCACCGACCACCTGCTGACCCTTCTCGCCGGGCACGACGGCGAGGACCAGATCGCCCTGCGCCCCAGCGGCGCCCATGTCCGCCGCCTCGCCCACGCCTCCGCCCCGGTTTACGAGAACGGCGGCAGGACCGGCTGGATCCCGCGCGGCACTGTCCTCGTCACCGGCGGAACCGGCGCCCTGGGGGCCCACGTCGCGCGCTGGCTCGCCCGCGACGGCGCCGAACACCTCGTCCTGCTCAGCAGGCGGGGGGCCGCCGCGCCGGGAGCCGACCAACTCCGCGCCGAACTGGAGGAGTCAGGCGTCCGCGTCACCCTGGTCGCCTGCGACACCACCGACCGCGGCGCCCTGGCCGCGGCCCTGGCCGGGGTCGAGTGCGACGGCGACCGCATCCGGGCCGTCGTGCACGCCGCCGGCGTCGGCCTCCTGGGGCCCGTCGCCGAGGCCGCGTTCGGGGATCTGGGCACCGTTCTGTCCGCGAAGGTCGCCGGTGTCGAAAACCTCGAAGCCGTCCTCGACCCGGACCAGCTCGACGCCGTCGTCTACTTCTCCTCCATCACCGCCGTCTGGGGCGCCGGTGACCATGGCGTCTACGCCGCGGGCAACGCCGTGCTGGACGCGCGCGCCGAGCGGCGAAGCGCCAATGGCGTACCGACCCTCTCCGTGGCCTGGGGGCCGTGGGCGGGCGGTGGCATGGTCTCCGACACCATCTACGACCAGCTCCGCGCCACCGGGCTGCCCGTCATCGACCCGGAGACGGCCGTCGCCGGCCTGCGCACCGTCCTCGCCGACGGGGACACCTCGGTGATCCTCGCCGACGTCGACTGGGAACGGTTCACCGAGGTCTTCACCACCGGCCGTCCCAGCCACCTGCTCGACGACATCCCGGAGGCCCTGCCCCCCGCGGACGAGGAGACGTCCGGCGGTTCCGCCGCCCCGGCCTCCGACCTCGCCCGCCGCCTCTCCGGCCTCGACCCGGCCGCGCGCACCCGCGCCCTGCGCGAGCTGGTCCGTGAACACGCCGCCGCGGTCCTCGGCCACCCCGACCCTGACGCCGTCGACCCGAAACGGGCCTTCAAGGAACTGGGCTTCGACTCGCTCACCGCCGTCGACCTGCGCAACAGGCTCGGTGCCGCAACCGGCGTACGGCTGCCCAGCACCCTCGTCTTCGACCACCCCACCATGAGCGCCCTCGCGGACTTCCTCGGCGACAGGCTCTTCGGCGTGCGGGACCGTCCGGCGGAGGCCGTGGCGGTCCGGGCCGCCGCCGACCGTGACGAGCCCGTCGCCATCGTCGCGATGGGCTGCCGCTACCCCGGTGGCATCGGCTCCCCGGAGGACCTGTGGCGGGCGGTCCACGACGGGACCGACCTCGTCAGCGCGTTCCCCACCGACCGCGGCTGGCCGCTGCACCGGCTCCACGATCCCGACGGGAGCACCCCCGAGTCCAGCTACGTCGACCGGGGCGGCTTCCTGCACGACGCCGCCCTCTTCGACCCGGCGTTCTTCGGCATCTCCCCGCGTGAGGCGCTGGCGATGGACCCGCAGCAGCGGCTGCTGCTGGAGACCTCCTGGGAGTCCCTGGAGCGGGCCGGCATCAACCCGTCGTCGCTGCGCGGCAGCCGCACGGGCGTATACGTGGGCATCAGCGAACAGGGGCACACCGCCCGGCTGCTCGATGCCGCCACCGACGTCGAGGGCTACTTCGCGACCGGCGCCGCCGCCAGCGTCGCCTCGGGCCGCATCTCGTACACGTTCGGCCTGGAGGGCCCGGCCGTCACCGTCGACACCGCCTGCTCGTCGTCTCTGGTCGCCCTTCACCTGGCGGTGCAGGCGCTGCGGGCCGGCGAGTGCGACCTCGCGCTCGCGGGCGGCGCCACCGTCATGTCCGAACCCGCCTCCTTCGTGGGCTTCAGCCGGCAACGCGCCCTCGCCCGCGACGGCCGCAGCAAGTCCTTCGCGGCGGCGGCCGACGGCTTCGCCCTCGCGGAGGGCGTGGGTGTGCTGGTGGTGGAGCGCCTCTCGGACGCCCGGCGCAACGGACACCCGGTGCTGGCGGTCGTACGCGGCTCGGCGGTGAACCAGGACGGCGCGTCGAACGGTCTCACCGCGCCCAACGGCCCGTCGCAGCAGCGGGTCATCCGCGCCGCCCTCGCCGACGCCGGACTGACCCCCGCCGACGTGGACGTGGTGGAGGCCCACGGGACGGGCACGCGACTGGGCGATCCGATCGAGGCGCAGGCGTTGCTGGCGACGTACGGGCAGGACCGGGAACGGCCCCTGTACCTGGGGTCGTTGAAGTCGAACATCGGGCACACGCAGGCCGCGGCCGGTGTCGGTGGCGTCATCAAGTCCGTGATGGCCCTGCGCGAGGGCACGCTGCCGCGGACGCTGCACGTGGACGAGCCCACTCCCGAAGTGGACTGGTCGGCGGGCGGCGTCCAGTTGTTGACGGAACGTCAGTCGTGGCCGGAGACCGGGCGGCTGGGGCGGGCGGGTGTGTCGTCGTTCGGGATCAGCGGCACCAACGCCCACGTCGTCCTGGAACAGGCGCCCGCCGAGGACGCGTCGGCGTCCGCGGTCGACGGGCTGGAGACGGACCAGCCGGAGACGGACGGACCGGGGACGCTACCGGACGTCGTCCCCGTGGTGCTCTCCGCACGGGACGAGCCGTCCCTGCGCGCCCAGGCCGCCCGCCACGCGGGTTTCCTGACCGATAACCCCGGGCTCCCCCTGCGGGACCTCGCCTTCTCCCTCGCCACCACCCGGGCCGTCCTGCCCAGCGCCACGGTCCTGGTCGCAGCTGACCGCGACGAACTCCACCAGGCGCTCAGCGGGCTCGCGGAAAGCGGCGCAACCACTGTCGACGAGACGTCGGGCGGGGGCTTGGGAGTGGTGTTCTCGGGTCAGGGGTCGCAGCGGGTGGGGATGGGGCGTGGGTTGTACGAGGCGTTTCCGGTGTTCGCGGCGGCGTTCGATGGGGTGTGTGCGGGCTTTGAGGGGTTGTTGCCCGGGTCGTTGAAGGAGGTTGTCTTCAGCGGTCCGGACGGTCCGGACGGTCCGGACGGTCCGGCGGGGGTGTTGGAGTCGACGGGGTGGGCGCAGCCGGCGTTGTTCGCGGTGGAAGTGGCGTTGTTCCGGTTGGTGGAGTCGTGGGGTGT
>NZ_JBEYXP010000109.1:0-13145 GCF_040704615.1 Streptomyces sp. NPDC046862
CTTCCCTTTCCGGCGGTTCCGACTTTATCAGATCCTTTCGGTCCCGATTCCCCGTCGGAGGGGGGTGTCTTCGCGGCTGTTGGGCCGTTCCGACGTCTCAAACCTTAGCGGATCCTCTCGGCGATTCCCAATCGGGCCGCCGGGCTCCAAATCGAATTGAATTCGGGCACGCCGAAATCGACCCGGTAGGGAGATCGTGCTGATGGTTTGAGGTGCCGCTGTTGCGGCGGGAGTTGCTGCCGCAGAACCGTTACGGCTCCGTGGCAACCCGAAGAACTTTACGGATGTGCGGGTGGACTGTCAAGTGTCCCCCGCCTGACGGCGCCTCAAACCTCACGGCCCGGCGCTACGGACTCAGTCCAGGTCGCTGAGGCGGCCGTCAGCGTCGGGCTGGGCGTCTTCCACCCGCCGCAGGAGACGGGTGAGGACCTCGCCCAGGACTCCGCGCTCCACCGGCGACAGGTCCTGGAGGAGGTCCTCCTCGAAGACCGACGCGAGGCGCATGGCCTCCAGCCACTTCTCGCGGCCCTCTGGGGTGAGTTCGACGATGACACGGACACGGTTGGACTCGTCGCGCTCGCGGGTGACCAGGCCCTCCGACACCATGCGGTCGATCCGGTGGGTCATGGCGGCAGGGGTGAGGCCGAGTCGTTTGGCGAGGTCGCTCGGACCCAGGCGGTACGGGGCGCCGGAGAGGACGAGGGCCTTGAGGACCTCCCACTCGGCGTTGCTGATGCCGAGGTCGGCGGTCTGGCGGCCGTAGGCGACGTTCATACGGCGGTTGAGCCGGGACAGTGCCGAGACGATCTTCTCGACTTGGGGGTCGAGGCCCTGGAACTCGCGTTGGTAGGCGGCGATCTGCTCTTCGAGGGTCGGTTCGCCGGCGCCGGGGGTGTCACCCATGGCCGCAGTATGGCATGCCGCCTCTTGGCGTCGAAGTCCTTCGAGGTGTACTCTTTACCTTCTAACTTTAGGTTCGAAGTCTTTGGGGCTA
The DNA here is from genome assembly GCF_040704615.1 of Streptomyces sp. NPDC046862. Lineage (NCBI taxonomy): Bacteria > Bacillati > Actinomycetota > Actinomycetes > Kitasatosporales > Streptomycetaceae > Streptomyces > Streptomyces sp. NPDC046862. Next base: position 995 of record NZ_JBEYXP010000109.1, read on the forward strand.
AGTCCCTCAGACCGAAGGCAGGTGAACGTGACCAGGGCAATGGGCGCAGCGATGCGCCGGGTTCATGTGGGCAACGCACTCAGCGCGTTCGGCCTCGGCTTCACCGTCCCGTATCTGTACGTCTATGTGGCGCAGGTGCGGGATCTCGGTGCCGTGACGGCGGGGCTGGTACTCGCCGTCTTCGCCGTGGCCGCTCTCGTGGTGCTGCCGTTCGCCGGGCGGGCCATCGTCCGGCGGGGCCCGCTGCCGGTGCTGCTCGCCGCCCTGGTCACCGCCGCGGTCGGTGCGTTGAGCCTGGGGCTGGCGGCGAGTGCGCCGGCCGTGCTGCTGTCGGCTGCCGCGCTCGGGGCCGGGCAGGCGGTGATGCAGCCGGCGCTCGCGACGGTGATCGTCGACTGCTCGCCGTCCGGTACGCGCTCGCGGGCGTTCGCCACGCAGTTCTTCCTGCAGAACCTCGGGCTGGGGGTCGGCGGTCTCATAGGTGGCCATCTCGTCGACACCACCCGCGCGAGCTCCTTCACCCTGTTGTTCGCGATCGAGGCGGCGATGTTCCTGCTGCTCGTCTTGATCATGGGGACGATACGGATGCCGCGGGCCGTGAAGGGCGAGGGCGCTCCGGCGCTGTCGGCCAGGGGCACTTGGCGGCAGTTGCTGCGGAATCGGGCCATGGTGCAGTTGTGCGTGCTGGGCTTCGTGCTGTTCTTCGCCTGCTACGGGCAGTTCGAGTCCGGGCTCAGTGCCTACGGGGTGGAGGCCGCCGGGATATCCCCGTCCACGCTGGGGACTGCTCTGGCCGCGAACACGGCGATGATCGTGGTCGCGCAGTTCGCCGTGCTGAAGTTCGTGGAGCGGCGAAGGCGGTCCCGGGTGATCGCCGCTGTCGGGCTCCTATGGGCCGTTGCCTGGGGTGTGGCCGGGTATGCGGGGCTGGGGCACGGGAGTCAGGCCATGGCGACGGCCGCGTTCGTGTCGACGTACGCGCTGTTCGGGCTCGGGGAGGCGATGCTGTCGCCCACCGTGGCGCCGTTGGTGGCCGATCTGGCGCCTGTGGGGATGGCTGGCCAGTACAACTCGGCGTTCGCCCTGGTGAAGCAGCTTGCGTTGGCGGTCGGGCCGGCGGTGGGTGGGCCCATGGGGGCCTCGCTGCACGTGCCGTATGTCGTGACGTTCCTGCTGTTCTCGCTGGGCATATCCGTGCTGGCGGTCGGGCTGGGGCGGCGGCTCACGCCCGTGCAGGATCAGCCGTCGCTGGTGGGGAGTCGGGTGGTGGCCCGGGGCGGGGTTGCTGCGGAGTCGTTGGCGGCGTGACGGTGTGGGGGGGATTTCGCCCCCACCGCCCCTACCCGTCCCATCCCCAGGGGCTCCGCCCACCCCGTACCCCGTTTCGGGGGCCAGCCCCCGGACCCCCGCTCCTCCAACGCCGGAGGGGCTGGATGGTGCGGGTCGACGCTGACTCTCCCGGCCGGGGCTGGCTTTCAGGGCCACGCGGAACTGCACGGCCTTTAGGGGCGCGGGGAACTGCGCGACCAGCCACCCCCAACCCGCACCAACCCACCCAGCCCATCCAGCCACACACCCAGATGGTTCAACCGCCGGAGGCAACCGGTAGGGCGAACTCGCACCACACCGCCTTGCCGCCGCCCGGGGTGCGGCGGGCGCCCCAGTTGGAGGCGATCGTGGCGACTATGGCGATGCCGCGGCCGGACTCGTCGGCGGGTTCGGCGTGGCGGCGGAGAGGGAGGTGGTCGTCGCCGTCGGTGACCTCGACGATGAGGCGGCGGTCGGTCCGGCGCAGGCGCAGGCGCATGGGTGGGGTGCCGTGTTGGAGGGAGTTGGCGACCAGTTCGCTGGCCGCCAGGACACCGAGGTCGTGGAGGTCCGCGGGGAAGCGCCAGCTCGTGAGGACGCCGGAGGCGAAGGCGCGGGCTCGGGGCGCCGCTTCCACGCCGCCCAGGAGTTCCAGGGCGGCGTTGCGGAAGAGTTCGCCGTCGGCTCCGGTGCGGGCCGGGTGCTGGAGGACGAGGACGGCCACGTCGTCGTCGTGGTCGGCCGTGACGCCGACCGAGCGGACCAGACGGTCGCAGATCACCTGGGGGGTGCCGGTGGCGCCTGCGAGGGCGCGCTCCAGGGCTTCGATGCCTTCGTCCAGATCCGCGTCGCGGCGTTCGACCAGGCCGTCCGTGTAGAGCACGGCCGTGGAGCCGGGGCCGAGGGGGACGGAGCCTGACTCGTGCATCCAGCCTCCCGTGCCGAGCGGGGGGCCCGTGGGTTCGTCGGCGCGCAGGACCACTCCGGTCTCGTCGCGGACCAGGATCGGCAGGTGGCCCGCCGACGCGTAGACCAGGCGGCCCTCGTTCGGGTCGTGGACGGCGTACACACAGGTGGCGATCTGGTTGGCGTCGATCTCCGTGGCGAGGCCGTCGAGGAGCTGGAGGACCTCGTGCGGGGGAAGGTCCAGGCGGGCGTATGCGCGGACCGCCGTGCGGAGTTGCCCCATGACCGCCGCCGCCCGTACGCCTCTGCCCATGACGTCGCCGATGACCAGGGCCGTGCGGCCGCCGCCGAGGGTGATGACGTCGTACCAGTCGCCGCCGACCGCGGCCTCCGTGCCGCCGGGGTGGTAGACGGCGGCGATGCGCAGGTCGTCGGGCTGCTCCAGCTCCTGGGGGAGGAGGGAGCGCTGGAGGGTGACGGCTGTTTCGCGCTGGCGGCGTTCGCTGGCGCGCAGGCGCTCGGCGGCCTCGGCGTGGTCGGTGACGTCGGCGGCGAAGATGAGGACCCCGCCGCCCGCCCTGCCGACGAGGCCGCCGGCCGCTCCACTTCCTTCGGGAGTGGCGGAGATGTCGACGGGGGTGCAGGTGATCGTGTACGAGCGTCCGCCGGGTGCCTTGCGGGACTTGACCGTGCGGGGCCTGGAGCTGCGCAGCACCTGGTCGAGGAGCGGCAGCAGGCCGAGTTCCTCCAGCTCGGGCAGGGCGGCGCGGGCGGGCTCGCCGATCGGTCGGGTGCCGAAGGCCGCCACATAGGCGTCGTTGACGTAGGCGATGTGGTGGTCGGGGCCCTGGACCAGGGCGACGAGGGCCGGGATGCGGTCGAGGACCTCGCGGGTCGCCAACTCGTGGACCGCGGGCGCGCACGGGATGCCGTTGGTCGGTTGCTCGGTGCGCGCCGCGGGTACGGAGCCGTCCGTCCTCCGGTCGGGGGAGTCCGCGAGTTCGGTCCGCGCTGGCGGGCGGCGCTGCATTCCGGGGAGCCGGGGGCTCCAGCGGGTGAAGTTCACCGATTCCTTGCCTCGTCTTGTCGTCTGGGGCCGGTCCCGGTCGGCCGGGGGTCCGGGGGTGTCCCCGGGATGCAGTACCGAATGGTGGTCTTGTGTTGTGGATGACGGCCGGCTCCGGATCCGGTCCGCGTCGCAGACGCTATCCAGAACTGTGTCCGCCAGGGACGCGGCGCTGGCGGAACGCCTCTTGGGGTGCGCAGGGTGTGTCGGCCCGCCCGAGGTCGTGAACCAGATCGTGGACCAGTCTGGCAGCCCGGCCGGCCGGGCCGACATCCGTCAGACGCCGGCCCGGTCGGTGGAGTTCCTGGATCCGGTCAGGACGACCCCTTCGGGTCCTGAGAAGGCTTTCCACCGGCAGCGAGTTCGAACTCCGCACGGGGATGTTCGAGTGAACCGAGGGAGACGATCTCCCTCTTGAAGAGCCCCGAGAGGGTCCATTCGGCGAGGACCCGGGCCTTGCGGTTGAACGTGGGGACCCGGCTCAGGTGGTAGACGCGGTGCATGAACCAGGCGGGGTAGCCCTTGAGCTTGCGCCCGTAGACGTGGGCGACGCCCTTGTGCAGCCCGAGGGAGGCGACGGAACCGGCGTACTTGTGGGCGTACGTCTCCTGGGGCTCGCCGCGCAGTGCGTGGACGATGTTGTCGCCCAGGGCCTTGGCCTGGCGGACCGCGTGCTGCGCGTTGGGGGCGCACTCCTTGCCGGGCTCCTTGGCGGTGGCGTCGGGGACGGCGGCCGCGTCGCCGGCGGACCAGGCGTGCTCGGTGCCCTCGACGGTCAGCTGGGCGGTGCACTGCAGCCTGCCGCGCTCGTTGAGCGGCAGGTCGGTCGCGGCGAGGACGGGGTGCGGTTTCACTCCGGCGGTCCATACGAACGTACGCGTCGGGAAGCGCGACCCGTCACTCAGGACGGCCACCCGGTCGGCGCACGACTCGATCCGGGTCTCCAGGCGTACGTCGATGTTGCGGCGGCGCAGTTCGGTGACGGCGTACTTGCCCATCTCCTCGCCGACCTCGGGCAGGATGCGGCCCGTGGCCTCGACGAGGATCCACTTCATGTCCTCGCGCTTGACGTTGTGGTAGTAGCGCGCGGTGTAGCGGGCCATGTCCTCCAGCTCGGCGAGCGCCTCCACGCCGGCGTAGCCGCCGCCCACGAAGACGAACGTCAGGGCTGCGTCACGGATCGCGGGGTCACGGGTGGAGGAGGCGATGTCCATCTGTTCGATGACGTGGTTGCGCAGGCCGATGGCTTCCTCGACGGTCTTGAACCCGATGCCGTGTTCGGCGAGTCCGGGGATCGGGAGGGTGCGCGAGACCGAGCCCGGGGCGAGGACGAGCTCGTCGTAGGTGATCTGTTCCGCGCCCGCGCCCTCCTCCTCGGTGGCGAGGGTGGTGAGCGTCGCGGTCCGCTTGGCGTGGTCGATCGCCGTGGCCTCACCGATGACGACCTTGCACAGGTCGAGCACGCGGCGCAGCGGCACCACGACGTGGCGCGGCGAGATGGAGCCCGCCGCGGCCTCGGGAAGGAAGGGCTGATACGTCATATAAGGGTCGGGCGAGACGACGACGATCTCAATCGCGCCACTTTTGAGCTCTTGTTTCAGCCTCCGCTGGAGACGCAGAGCGGTGTACAGACCGACGTAGCCGCCGCCGACGATGAGGATGCGCGCACGTTCCTTCACCATCCCATGACGCACCCGACTCTGGAGTTTGTCCACAGGCCCGGCAATTTGTGTGACCGGAAATCGTCCGCGCCCAGAGTTGGCCGAAATGCCGGAGTCCGAGGAAGGATCGCAGGTCAGGTGGCATGAGCCCGGTGATGTCAGGGGGCGTAATGGGGACGTTTCCGGCCCGTGGTCCGATCGGGGGGCGCTCTGTGCGGAACCTGCCCCTTCTGAATTGACTCCGTCTCAACTATGTTCGTGTCTCGACGGGGTGTAGGGGGTACGCCGCTCGACGGGTCCGCGACGGGCGGGCGTGTCGGGTAACGGGGCGGTCCGCGACGGCGGAGCGGCTCGTGGACCATGCTCGTTCCTCACGCTCCGGCTTTCATGGCGGGGAGAGTCTCCGGGGGGAGACGTCATTACCGGGGGAACACATATGCACATTCAGGACTCTCATTGGTCTTCCACTTCGGTCGTCGCACCGGGTGGCACGATGAGTGCGGCGGGGAGCAACGGACGCGCGGACCAGGCGCGTACGACCCCGCTGCGCGTGGACGCACAGCGCAATCTGGAGCACGTACTGCGGGCGGCGCGCGAGGTCTTCGGTGAGTTGGGATACGGCGCGCCGATGGAGGACGTGGCCCGGCGGGCGCGGGTGGGTGTCGGCACGGTGTACCGGCGCTTCCCGAGCAAGGACGTGCTGGTCCGGCGGATAGCCGAGGAGGAGACCTCCCGGCTGACCGACCAGGCGCGCACGGCGCTGGGGCAGGAGGACGAGCCGTGGTCGGCGCTCTCGCGCTTCCTGCGGACGTCGGTGGCCTCGGGCGCCGGGCGGCTGCTGCCGCCGCAGGTGCTGCGCGTGGGGGTCGCCGAGGACGGGCCGGACGGGGTCGTCGTGGACACCGCGCGGGTGCCGCAGCAGCGGTCCCAGCCGACGACCGAGCTGCGGCTCGTGTCCGGGAACGGGTCCGGATCCGCATCCGCATCCGCATCCCGGAACGGGAGCCAGGACGCCTCGGTGGACGACGACGCCGGCGCCTCGGAGCTGCTCGAGGTCGTGGGGCAGCTCGTGGAGCGGGCTCGGGAGGCGGGTGAACTGCGTCCGGACGTGACCGTGTCGGACGTCCTGCTGGTGATCGCCACGGCGGCGCCGTCGCTGCCGGACGCCGCACAGCAGGCGGCCGCGTCGGCGCGGTTGCTGGACATCCTGCTCGAGGGGCTGCGGTCACGGCCCTGACCTGCCGGTCTCGTCGGCCCGGGGCGCTCAGCGACCCGTCGCGTCAACTCCCGTACGGGGAACGTCCGCTGTGGCGTCCCCGTGCGGGTGGGCGCCCGGGCTGAGGCCGGGGAGGCTTCTCGGACGAGCGGTGGGCCCGTACAGCCTGGTACCGAACAAAGGCCGATATGGCACTCTGACCCGGTGCTGAGACCGGTTCTGCAGGCTGCGAGGGCATTCCGCGATGAGCGTTGACGGGCGGGACGAGCCACTCGACGAGGGTGGCGACGAGAGCACGGAGCCCAGTGGGCTGACCTCTCCACAGGTGCCGAGCCAGGGCGGCCGGCCCGAGGGCGCTTTGGGCACCTCCCGTCCCCACGGCGTGTCCGGGCGCCCCGGTGGTGTGCACGGGCACAGCGTTCCGGCGCAGCGCGAGCGGTCGGCCGGCTTCCTGCCGCCCGCCCGGGAGCGCGGCCCCGAGCTGCCGCCCTCCGACTCCGAACTGATCGGACGGATGCGCGCGGGCGACGACGCGGCGTACGAGGAGCTGTACCGGCGCCATGCGTCGGCCGTGCGCCGGTACGCGCGCACCTGCTGCCGGGACGCGCACACCGCCGACGACCTCACCGCCGAGGTCTTCGCCCGTGTGCTCCAGGCGGTGCGCGGCGGCAGCGGCCCCGATCACGCCGTTCGCGCGTATCTGCTCACCACGGTCCGCCGCGTGGCCGCGAGCTGGACCAAGTCGGCCAAACGGGAGCACCTCGTCGACGACTTCGCGGTGTTCGCCGTGGAGGCGTCCCGCGGTGCCGAGTCGTCCGACGCCACCGCGTCCCTGGGCGCCTTCGGAGCCGGCCTGGACCTGGGCGCCGACGTGCGGGCGCTGCACGACGCCGAGCAGTCGTTGGCCATGCGGGCGTTCCGGTCGCTGCCCGAGCGGTGGCAGGCCGTGCTGTGGCACACCGAGGTCGAGGACGAGTCGCCGAGCGAGGTGGCCACGCTCTTCGGGCTCGACGCCAACGGCACGCGCGTCCTCGCCAGCCGCGCCCGTGAGGGCCTCAAGCAGGCGTACCTCCAGGCGCATGTGAGCGCCGCGCTCGCCACCAACTCCGAGGAGTGCGCGCGCTACGCCGACCGGCTCGGCGCGTACGCCCGCGGCAGTCTGCGCACCCGGGCCGAGCGAGGGCTGCGCAAGCACCTGGAGGGGTGCGTCAAGTGCCGGCTGGCCGCCGGTCAGATCCAGGAGGTCGCGAGCGGTATCCCCGCCGTCGTACCGGTCGCGGTCATCGGCTGGTTCGGGGCCGCCGGATACGCCAAGGTGGCCGCCCTCGTCGCCGGTGGCGCCGGCGCGGGTGCGGTGGGTGTCGCGGGCGGAGCAGCCGTGGCGGGCGGTGGCTCGGGTGGAGCAGCCGTGGCGGGCGGTGGCTCGGGCGGAGCGGGCGCCGGAGGCGGAGCGGGGGCCTCGGAGGGGCTGGGCGTGGCGGTGAAGGCCGGTATCGCGGCGGGTGTCGTCGCGGTCGGTGTCGTCACGGCGGTGGTGATCGCGGTGGCGGGCGGCGACAAGGGCGAAGGGAAGGACGACAGACCGGTGGCCGATCCGGCCCCCTCGCGGGTCGTCAAGGCCACGTCCGAGCCGGAGCCTTCGATGCCCTCGAAGAAGGAGTCGTCGGAGGAGCCGTCGAAGAAGGTGACGAAGGAGTCGACGAAGGAGCCCGCGCCGCAGGTCCCGGCGGTGGCTCCGCTGACGACACCGGTCCCGGCGCCCACGCCCACCCCGACGCCGTCCGTCGCCCCGTCCCGCACGCCCGATCCGGCGCCCACGAAGACGTCCCCGAGCCCCACGCCCGCCCCCACCTCGCCCGCCTCCCCCACCGCGACACCCGAGCCCCCTCCCCCGCCCACCCCGCCGGCACCGCCGGTGGTCTTCCCGCTGAACGAGCTGGAGTACGACGTCACCGGCGACGGCACCAGGCCCGAGATGCGGTTCGCCGAGAGCAGCTGGGTGTGGCAGCGGTACGGGGTCTCGATCGCGGGCAGGACCTACCCGAACGGCGTGACCGTCCATGGACAGTCCTCCGTCACCATCGACCTCAACCGCCGGTGCACCGCCTACGACGCGCTCGTCGGCGTCGACGACCTGACGCGCCGCCTGGGCAAGGTCTCCTTCTCCGTGTACGCCGACGGGGTCCGGCTGTGGAAATCAGGGATGATCAAGGGGGTTGACCAGGCGGTCCCCGTCCATGTGGACCTGAACGGCCGCCGGACCGTACGGCTGGTCGTCGAGCCGCACAACCACCTGGACGTGGTGGCACTGGCGGACTGGGCGGAGGCCCGGTTCACCTGCCGGTGACGAGACCCGGTGGCGGACCCGGTGGCGGACGGCGGGTTCAGGTCTGCGGTCGAGCCGTGTGGTCCTCGAGGGCCTCGGCCAGCTCCCGTAGGGCGTCGTTCGTGGTGAGGGACGCGCCGGTCGCTCGCTCGGCCTCGAAGCGGGTGCTGCCCAGGGCGGCGAGCGCGGTGGCCTCGACGCGCTCGGCCTGGTAACGCTCCGGGGCGGGGCGCGGGTTGTCGCCGCGCCAGCGGGCCCCGGCGGCCAGCAGGCGGGCCGCGCGCCGGTGATCACCGAGATCCGACAGGACGCCTCCGGCGGCGTCGGCCAGGACGGACGTGATCGCTTCCGAGCACCGGCCGGCCACCGCCATGCGCAGGGCTTCGGCCAGCTTCGGCAGACCGGCCACGGGGCCGGACTCGGCGGCCGTGACGAGGCCGTCGACCAGGGCGAGCATCGCCATGAACTGCGGGGGCGGGGTGCCCTGGCGGATCTCCGCGCGGGCCGCCTCGAACAGGTCGCGCGCGCCGGGGGTGTTCCCGTCCTCCAGCTCCATGGTCGCGCGCAGGAGGTGGATGAACGCCCGGGAGTCGGCCACCGCGAAACGGTCGGCGGCGGCGTTCGCCTCGTCCAGCGCGGCCAGCGCCGCGGGCCGGTCACCCGAGCGGTAGGCGATCTCGGCGAGACGGGCGATGAGGAACGGCGACTCGGCGTACGCTCCGACCTCGTGGGCCAGGCGCAGGGCCTCCTCGTACTCGCCCTTCGCGTCCTCGAGGCGTCCCCGGGTCATCGCGGCCTCGCCCGCCGCGCTGCACACCTGGGCGCGCATCCAGCGGTCGCCGGCGCGGCGGCTGAGCGTGCGCAGCTCGGCGAGGTCGTCGTCCACGCCGTCCAGGTTGCCGGGCGAGTCGACGACCATGTGCGTGCGGAACATGAGGATGACGCCGACCTCCCAGTCACCGCCGTACGCCCGGCAGTTGGCGACCGCCACGTCCATCACGTCCCGGATGTCCACCGCCGCGCCCTCCAGCAGGTACGCCGTGAGCGGCCACACCAGGCCCGGGAAGCGCGCCGCGTCCGGACCGGTCCGCTCGAACTCCGCCCGCAGCCGGACGATGTACTCCCGCGCGCGGGGGTCGTCCGGCACCCCGATGGGGCCCGTCTCCGCCACCAGGAACAGGTGCAGCAGCCGGAGCAGCATGCGGGACCGGCGGCGAGGGTGGTCGTCGGGCTCGGGGCTGACGAGGAACACCTCGATCGGGTCGAAGGCGTCCAGGTCGGTGAGGGGTGTGCGGGTTGCGGTGTTCGCCTCGTCGGCCGCGTCCAGGAGCGCTCCGAGCCGCAGGACGCGGTCCACCCAGTCCACGCCGTCCCGGCGGTAGTTGCGGAGCCACCAGAACCAGCCCATGGCGAGGGCCAGGTGGGTGGCCTGCTCCTCGTCGCCGGAGGTGATCGTGCGATGGAGGGCGGCGCGGATGTTGTCGAGCTCGGTCTCCAGGCGCTGGATCCAGAGCAGTTGGTCGGCGGAGCGGAGGCGGGGCTCGGCCTCCTCGGCCAGGGCCCGGACCCACGCGCTGTGCCGGTGCCCGGCGGCGGCGCGCAGCTCCGGGGCCTCGGCGGCGCGCTCGGTGGCGTACTCGTGGATCGTCTCCAGCAGGCGGTACCGCATGCCGCCGATGCCGCGCTCGCACGGGGTGGCCACGATCAGGGACTTGTCGACGAGCGCCCCCAGGACGTCGGACACGGGGCCGCTGCACACCGTCTCGGCCGCCCCCAGGTCCCAGCCGCCCGCGAAGACGGAGACCTCGCGCAGGACGGTGCGCTCGGCCTCGTCCAGCAGGTCCCAGGACCAGTCGACCACGGCACGGAGGGTCTGCTGGCGCGGCAGGACCGTCCTGCTGCCGGAGGTGAGCAGCCGGAAGCGGTCGTCGAGGCGGTCCGCGATCTGTCGGGGCGTGAGCAGGCGCAACCGGGCGGCGGCCAGCTCGATGGCCAGCGGCAGCCCGTCGAGCCGGCGGCAGATCTCGTCGACGGCCTCGGTGGCTTCGGTGTCCTTGAGAACGGCGTCCGCGTCGGGGCGTACGGCGGCGGCGCGCTCTCTGAAGAGGCGGTGCGCGGGGTCGGGGAGGAGGGGCTCGACCGGGCGCACGGACTCGCCGGGCACGCCCAGGAGTTCACGGCTGGTGGCGAGGATCGTGAGCCGCGGGCAGTGCGTCAGCAGGGTCTCCGCGAGGTCGGCGGCGGCGCCGATGACATGCTCGCAGTTGTCGAGGATCAGGAGTTGGGCGCGGGGGGCGCAGTGCTCGATGAGCAGGGCGACCGGGTCGTCCTGCGGGACCGCCATCTCGTTGGTGATCAGCACGGTCTCGCGCAGGCCGAGGGCACTGACCACCGCGCCCGCCACCGCCTCCGGCCGGTCGAGCGGGGCGAGCTCGGCCAGCCATGCCTGGGGGTGGCCCGCGGCGGCTTCCTCGGCGAGACGGGTTTTTCCGGATCCGCCGGGGCCGGTGAGCGTGACCAGGCGGGCCCTGTGCAAGTCGGAACGGATGCCGTCGAGTTCGAGTTCCCGTCCGACGAAGGAGGTCAGACGGGGGCGGAGGTTTCCGGTTCGGTCGGGGGTGGGGGCGAGGGGGTGGGGCTGGTGGGGTGCCGGGGGCTGGTGCGGGTGCGGTGCTGGGGACTGGTGCGGTGCTGGGTGCGAGGGTGGGGGCGAGTCCGGGTGCAGGAGCTCCGTGTGCAGTGCCTGTAGTTCCGGGCCCGGGTCCGTGCCCAGGTCGTCCACGAGGGCACGGCGGGCCGACTCGTACGCCGCCAGCGCGGCCCCGCCGCGGCCGCTGTCCCGGAGGGCCCGGATGTGCAGGGCGTGCAGGAGTTCGTCGTACGGATGGGCTTCCGTGAGTTCCTTCAACTCGGGTACGACGTCGGGGGCGCGGCCCAGTCGCAGGTCGGCCTCGATGCGGGCGCGCGTCGCCTCCAGGCGCAGGGCCTCCGGGCGGGTGGCGGAGGTGCGGTCGGGGAGGTCTGCGAGCGCGGGGCCGCGCCAGAGCGAGAGGGCGGTGTGGAGGGTGCGGGCCGCCGATGCCGCGTCTTGGCGGGCGAGGGCGTCCTTGCCCTCCCTCACCAGCCGCTCGAACTCGAACAGGTCGATGTCCGAACGGGTGGCCGACAGGCGGTAGCCGCCGTTCTCCGAGACGATCGCGTCCCTGCCGAGGGTGCGGCGGAGGCGGGCGATGAGGGCCTGGAGGGCTGCGGGGGCGTCGGTGGGCGGGGTGTCGGCCCAGACGTCGTCGATCAGGGTGTCCGGGGTGACCGTGCGGTCGGGATGGAGGGCGAGGGCGGTGAGCAGGGCGCGGAGGCGGGGGCCGCCGACGGGTACGAGGGTGCCCTGGTCGGTCTCCGCCTTGGTTGTGCCCAGGATTCCGTACCTCACCCGGTCATTCTCGCCGGGGTGGGGGCCGGGGGGCACGGGGTTTCTTCGGCGAGGCGTTCGTTTTTCGGTGTCGGGGTGGGGCGTCGGCGGGGTGTGGGAGGGGTGTGGGCTTGCGTGGTCTTGCGGGTGTCCGTCCGTGGGGGAGGATTCTGCCCCCGCCGCCCTACCCATTCCCGTCCCGGGGGGGGGGGGGGCGGGCGCGCCGGCCGGGCGGGGGGGGGCGCCCCCCCCCCCCCCC
>NZ_JBEYXP010000110.1:0-12312 GCF_040704615.1 Streptomyces sp. NPDC046862
CGACGAGCACTCACACCTTGCCTAACGACCGCCCACACCAGCCGTCACAAAATCATCCCTAACTACCAACTACTCAGATCAGATGCTCTCTTAGCGGGCGAGTTCGCGGCCGTGAGCGAGGCGGTAGGACTCGGTGCCGGTCTCGAGGATGTTGCCGCCGAAGGTGAGCCGGTCGACGATGGCGGCGCAGAGTCTGGGGTCGGTGAAGGTCCTGCCCCAGCCGGCGAACGAGTCGTTGGAGGCGATGGCGACGGAGTTCTTCTCCTCGCGTTCGGTGAGGACCTGGAAGAGGAGTTCGGCGCCGCGGCGGTCGAGTTGCATGTAGCCGAGTTCGTCGATGCAGAGCAGCTGGTCGTAGATCGACACGTCAGGCATGGGGCGGGTGCCTTTGGGCAGTTGCGCCAGGCGCCGCTGGGTCAGCGAGGTGACGGTCGCTGCGACAGCCCGGTCTGCCTCGGTCGTGGCTTGGCCGAGGTCGGTTCGTCGTTGTCGGCGATGCGGCGGGCTTCCAGCGCGGCCGCGTCCGCGGTGAGTGCTCCGACCTGGAGCGCGGCGGCCAGGCCGGCGACGACGTGGTCGTGCTGCATGTGCCGGTGCAGCAGCAGAACCTCGATCAAAGCACGGGTGCCGGCGGTGTCGCCGTGGGCGTTGCAGGCGGCTGTCCACCAGGCTTCGTGGATCGGGGTGAACTTGCCTGCGGCCCGGGCCTGTTCGAGGACCGTGGCGCCGGGCAGCGCGCCCGGTTTGCGCAGCAGCGCTTCGAGATAGTGATCGAACTCGAGCCGTGATCCGCTCTTGGTCAGCAGCCGTTCGTGCTGGGCGATCTCGGTGCGGCCGTCGAACACCACGAGCTCGGAGGCGTGCAGCAAGACCCGGACCTGGCGGCCGATGAACCGGGTCGGGACCGAGTAACGGTTGGTGCGGACGGTGATCTGGGAGAACCGGTCGACCCGTGGGGTGAACCAGCGGCCGGTCTCGAACGTCTCGACGGGCAACGGCGTCAACGGCGGCCGTTCGACGGCGAACAGCTCGCCGATCGTGCGGGGACGGGTCCCGATCCGCCGGGCCTCGTCGGCCAGATCCCACTCGTCGATCAGCATGTTCACGTGCGCCAGCGAGTCGATCTCGGGGACGGGAACGAAGTGGTTGCGGCGAACCCAGCCGATCTGGCCCTCGACGCCGCCTTTCTAGTGGGCGCCCTCGATTCCCGGCGTGCAGGAGAACGGCTCGATGCCGTAGTGGGACCGAAATGCGGTCCACCGGTCGGTCTCGACCCGGCGCCGCGTGAAGACGAGCACCGACGCGACTGCGGCCTTCAGGTTGGCATACCGGATCTTGCCGAACGGCACGCCGCCCAGCACTCTGAAAGCGTGCTCGTGGCCCTCGAAGAACGCCTCCTGACCGCCGGAGGCGAACACCCGGTGCACCGCCTTCCCGGAGAACGACAACCGCAGGCAGAACAAATGGCACTTCATCAGCTCGCCCCTCAAACGGACCGCGACCTCGCCGAAGTCGACCTCGGCTTCGGCGCCGGCCAGGTGCGACTGCTCGATGAACACCTGCGCCGGGCCACGGCCGGCCTCGACCCGAATCTCCGGCTTCCGCTTGGCGACGTAGGCGCGCACGACCTGGTAGGACACGTCGTCCATCGCGTGCTCGTTGATCAACCGGCGATAGATCCGGACCACCGTGTGACGCTGCTTCCTCGGCGCATCCAGATCAGCCGGCAGCATCTGGTCGATCACCGGCTTGAACGGATCCAGTTTGGAACGGCGAGGCGCGTACGGTTCCCGAGGTTGCGGCCACGCCGAACTAAGCGCCTTCTGAACAGTCCGCCAGCCCACCCGGCACTTGCGCTCCAGCGCCCGGTTCGACATGCCCTCGCGAGCGTCACGCCGCAGCGCGGCATACAACTCGACCTTCGACTGACCAGGCGGCATCGGCGGTGCTCCTTCACTGAGCACATTCACCTTGCCACCGCAACCCCGCGAGTGACACTACTTCTCACGAACAACTTCCCAGCTAACCAGCCGGTGACATCCACTCAGACGGACAACTGACAACCCACAAACACCGTCAGAGCCATCCTTGCGAAAACCATTGGTGCCCGGCTTGCTCCGCTGATGGACTGACGTCCTACCGTGAGTCTGCCGCGGTGACGGAGGTAGTGGTTGTGACAGGTTATGACGTGCTTGCCGAGGTGTACGAATGGCTCATCTCGGATGCAAAGTTGCCTCCAGCCGAGTTCGCTGCGTCGTTCGACGACGTCCTCAATCTCCTGCCGTCGAACGCTCACGTCCTCGACTGTTCGTGCGGAACCGGACAGTTGGCGGTTGGCCTCGCCGGTCGTGGCATGCAGGTTGTCGCAACTGACGCCAGCGAGGCGATGGTTCGTCGGACTGGAGAGTTGTCTGAGGAGTTCGGGGCATCCGTGCGGGCCCTGCGGGCGAACTGGGAAGAGTTGCCCGACCATTTCCAGGACAACACGTTCGACATGGTGTTCTGCGTTGGCAACTCGCTTCACCATGCCACGGGCGCGACAGGCAGGGGTGCTGCTCTGGAGTCGATGTCACGGCTTCTGCGCCCCGGCGGGCGCTTGGTACTCACATCCCGCACTTGGGAACTCGTGAGGGCCAGAGGTTCCCGGCTGGAGATCAGTGACCGACTCGTCCGCCGGAACGGTCGCGATGCCGTCGTGGTCTACCGCTGGGAGATTGCGCCGCATTGGGAGGAGGAGCACCACATCGAGATTGCGATCGCGCAAGTTGATGCGACCGGGTTGGTTCTTGTCCGCTCGGAACTGCTGTCCTGCTGGCCCTACCGGTACGAGGAACTCGAAGTCGAGCTGCACCGGGTCGGACTCCAGACGGAACTGAGCACGTTCGATCTTGAGGCCGAGAACTACATGGTGGTCGCGAGCAAGGTATAAACACCGGACTCTCAGTCCCTGGCCGGACCGCGCGGTTGCTCGCAGGACGCTTGCGCCCTCTCATCGGTGCGGGTTCAAGTGGTCAACGCAACGCCTCGGACGAGGAGTGCTCGTCGATCAGACGGCGGTAGATCCGGGGTGACGGTGTGGCGCTGTTTCCTGGTCGCGTCGAGATCAATTAGCAGGATCTCGTCGATCAGCAGCGTGAAGGGATCCAGCTTCGACGGCCGCGCCGAAGCGGTTGTCGTGCGTGGCTGCGGCCAAGCCGAGGTCAGGGCCGTGTTGACCGTGCTCCAGGTGACGCCGTACTTGCACTGCAACGCCCGGTTCGACATGCCATCGCGGGAGTCGCGCCGCAGCGCGGCGTACAACTCGACCTTCGACTGACCAGGCGCAAGACGACCGAGCTGGCCACGCTGATGGAGTTGAACCAGGGGCAGATCGGCGAGTATCACCGCATCGTCACTGACCAGGCGGACAAGGCGTTTAAGCCATCCCGTACGGCGATGGGAGTGGGGCTGTTCCTTCTCGTGTGCGCGGCGTTCGGTGGCGTGTACGTGCCCCTGGAAGAGATCCGCTGGTTCATCGCGGCTCTGGCTGCCTTCAGCACACTCCTGTCGGGCTATCTCAGCCGGACGTACATGATCCTCTACCGGGAATCGATCAGCCAGCTCAACCGCTATTTCGACCAACCGGTGCTCAACAGCTACTACCTGACGGCCGAACGGCTCACCCAGAGCCTTGACCGTGAGCACGTAGTGGAGATCAGGCGGCAGATCATCAGTGAGGTGCTGGCGACCAGCTCGCGCCTGGGTGCAAAGAGCGCGGACGCCACGCTGACCGCCGGCAGCGCGAAGCCGAAGAAGAAGCTCAAGAAGCAGGTGGCGAAGAAGCGCGTACCGAAGCAGGCTGCTCCCTCCCAGAACAGTCAGGCGAACTGATTACCCGCTCTTCCTGAACTGATCGAGTAGCCCCGCCCCAGCTGCAGGGGCGGGGGCGCTTCGCATCGTAGCCAAGGGCGTATCCACCAGTAGTCACCTGGGTGCGATGTGTCGGGTTCGTGTTAGTGGGACGGCTGGCAGTCGTCGTCGGACGCTGCCGGCCGTCTTTCTGCTGGCCGGGGGGCGTGTGACGGTCTGCCGCTGACACCGGGGTGGCACAGGCACCGGATTTCACTGTCATGAGGAAGTGTTTCCCCAGGTGGTTCGCTGACATGAAACCGAGAGGTCGCACCCACGTACGGATCGGCGGCGGCACCACGATCGCTCCACGCCTGTACTACTACGACGGGGCCTGCGCCGAGCTTGGGGTCTTCATCGGGTACATCGGACCGCATCTGACCAACACCTCGGCCTGAACCGGCGGAGACGCCGAACGGCGGGCCCGAGGGCTGCTGTGTTGAGCAGCGTGGACCGGGGACGGACCGGGCACCGGATCTTTTCCTTACCTCCCGGGGCTAGTGTCCCGCCATCACGACCATCCGAGGAAGGACGATCCGCGTGGCTGGTTACCGGGTGGCCGATGCAGCGGTCGGGCCGACCATGGGCCGGCTGCTGTCCTCGTGGCAGCTCGACGTGCCCGTGCTGCTGCTGGTCGTCGCCCTGGGCGCGCTGTACGGCTGGGGTGTGCTGCGGCTGCGCCGGCGTGGTGAACGCTGGCCACCGGCGCGGGTCGTGGCGTTCGCGCTGGTCGGGCTGGGCGCTCTGGTCGTGGCCACGATGTCCGCGCTCGCCGTGTACGACCATGCGCTGTTCTGGCCGGCCGCCGTGCAGAACATCCTGCTCGACCTGGTCGTCCCCCTCGGCCTGGCCCTCGGGGATCCGCTGAGCCTGGCGGTCCGGGCCCTGCCGGAGGGTGCCTCGGCGCGTGCCCGGCGGGCCATGACCGGCCGGGTGGTGCGGCTGCTCACCTTTCCCCTGGTCAGTACGGCCCTGGTGCTGGTCACGGAGCTGACGGTGTATTTCACGCCGTACTTCGCCACGGCCCTGCGGGTGGGCTGGCTGCACGAGCTGATGTATCTGCACCTGC
This sequence comes from Streptomyces sp. NPDC046862, assembly GCF_040704615.1. NCBI lineage: Bacteria > Bacillati > Actinomycetota > Actinomycetes > Kitasatosporales > Streptomycetaceae > Streptomyces > Streptomyces sp. NPDC046862. The sequence continues at coordinate 4,958 of NZ_JBEYXP010000110.1, forward strand.
TGGTGGCCGGATGCCTGTTCGTGGTGCCGGTGCTCACGCACGAGCAGACGCTGCCCGCCTGGTGCACCCACCCGGTGCGGGCGGCGCTGGTCTTCCTGGACGGGGTTGTCGACGCGGTGCCGGGCCTCGTGGTGATGACCCACGGCACGCTGATCGCGGGCGCCTGGTACCTGCACCACGCGCCGGCCTGGGCGCCGGATCCCCGGTACGACCAGCAGCTCGGCGGCGGCGCGATGCTCGGCATCGCCGAACTGGTCGCGCTGCCCTTCCTGCTGGCGATCCTCGTCCAGTGGGCCCGCCACGAGCGCGCCCGGGCCGCGGCCCTCGACCGCCGCCTGGACAGGGAACTCGTCCCCGCGGCCGTTCCCGCACGGCGACCGGACACGGGTCGGGCGCCGGATCTCGTACGCCCCTGGTGGGAGACCGAACAGGGCGAAATCGCCGACCGCGTCCGGCGCCGCACGCCACGGGACGCCCACCGGAACATCCCGCCCTCGCCGCCTCGTCCGGCTGACGACGGGCGGCGGAGCCGGTCGTGCGAGCACACGCCCTGGCAGTGGACTACGAGACGGTCGGACTCCGTACCGACGCGCCAGCGGCGGCTCGGCTGATGACCGAGCACCGGCTGCCCGCCGTGCGGTTCGTCGGCGCCACTACGCTCCCAGAACGTTGAAGAAGGCTCAGTTGTCCTGGATGCCAAGGGGCTGCGTGCCCTCGCTCATCCGGTGCGCGTGCAGTTGGTCGGGTTGCTGCGGAAGTACGGCCCGTCGACGGCTACCCGCCTCGCGGAGCGACTGGGCGTGAATTCCGGGACGGCCAGCTATCATCTGCGCCCAGCTCGGCGCGGCTGGCTTCGTCGAGGAGGATGCGGAACGGGGCAACGCACGAGAACAGTGGTGGCGTTCGGTACACCGGACGACCTGGTTCAACGACCTGGATCTGGCGGAGCGAGAGCCCGAGGCCGCACTGGCCTACCTGCAGTCTGTCGCCGCCATCTACACCCTGCGCACTCAGCAGACGCTGAATGAGCTGCAGACGATGCCGCGCGCGTGGCGGGACTCTTTCGACATGAGCGGCTGGGCCCTTCGGATCACGCCCGAGGAGACCGCCGCTCTGTACCGGGAGTTGCTGGACGTCATCACCCGCTACCGGCGGGATACGCCGGAGGCGGCGGCGAGGGCTCCCGAGGGAGCCGAACGGGTCTCGATCATCACCTACCTCCTGCCTGAGCTGGACGCATCCGCAGCGGCGACAGGTCACCCCGATCCTGAGAATGCGTCAGGGACGGAGAAGCCATGATTGACCGTGGAAGCCTCCTCGCAGGCAGGCGAAACAGGACCGGGCTACTGGCGACGATTCGGCGAGGGCTTCACCTTACTGCGCGGCGAGCTGTTGCTGCTCACCGTCATCGTCACGGTGGGGGTCACCAACCTGCTGGAGGCGGCGATCACCTCGGTGCTCATCCCTGTCTGGGCCAGAGAGTCGGGCAACCGGCCGGCTGCGATCGGTTTGATGGGCAGTGTGACGGGAGCCGCGGCGGTCGCCGGGAGTCTGATCGCTGCGGCGGCCGCTCACAGGCTGCGACGCAGGGTCGTGTTCTTCACCGGGTTCCTGCTGGCCGGCAGGGCGGTTGCAAGTTCCGGGATCGCGTAGATCGTCCGCTTCCAGCGGGAGTTGACGCAGCAACAGCACAGGCACGAGACCGGTGATCATCAGGGTGTCTACGCCAGCTGATCACATCGAGGTCCCGTGCCTGCCGCTCCATCCTCGTCCGGGGCGCAGCGAGCGTTGTCGGTCGTGCTCGCGCCGTGGCGTGGTCGACGCGCCATCCATGCTCCGGGCAAGATCGTGTGTGATGTCGCGGCCGCAGACACGGCCGTGGGCCGGGTTGCTCCCTGGTTCCTGGTCGTGGGTGGGCGGTGGTTCCTGTTGTCAGGTCACGGGTTCGGGTAGCGCGGCGAGGCGTTCGAAGGCTGCGATGAGGTCGGTGGTCCAGGGCCAGTCGGCGGCGATGCGCAGGGTGGTGGTGCGGGCGGTGTGGCTCAGTTTCGCGGCGACGTGCAGTAGCCGGTATCGCAGCTTCTTCGGTTCGGCCGTGGCGAGGGCGCCGTCCAGGAGCAGGGTTTGGGTCCAGGCGAGCAGGTCGATGTCGGTCAGAGCGAGTTCGAGCCACGCCTGGTTGATGGCGAACTGCTGCGACGGGAACCGGCCGAACCCGGTGGTCTTGCCGGTGCGGATGCGGTCCTCGACGCGGGCGTGGCAGCGGTGCTGCACGTCAAGGAATTGGATCGAGCCGCCACCGTGGGGTGTGTCAGTGGCGAAGACCTGATGCCGCATGCCGTTGACCTGGTCGAACAGTGACAGTTGCGCGCCGGGATGGGGTTGTTCCCGGCGGCAGATCAGCCGGGTGCCGGCCGGGAACGCGGCCAGCACGCCGGGGTCGAGATGGTCGGTGAGCTCGACGACCTGGGCGCCGTCACGCAGGCTGCCGTCGCCGTCGAGCGCGGGCACCCAGTCAGCGGTGACGGTGATCGCGGTCCGGATCGGTCCGGTGATCGCGACTCCGACGGAGAACTGCGTGTGCAGGCCGTGTTCGCGCAGGCTGCGGATGTGGGCGAGGAACTCCTGGTTGCTACCGGCCGAGTCGGACCGGATGAGGATCGGGCTGCCGTAGCGGTGCGCGTCGGGAATCTGGTGCAGGGCCTGGTCCAGGACGGTGATGTGGTCGGCGGCGGTGTTGCTGCCGGCGTTACCCGGGCGCAGCATCCCGGCCAGGGCTTCACCGGTGGCGTCGAGGAAACACAGCAGCGGGTGGTAGCCGAAGGTGTGTTTCCAGGTCGCCGCCGCCGATTCCTTCTCCGAATGCGCCGCCACGATTGTCGCGTCGGTGTCCAGCACGAACCCGGGCAACGCCTGATCGAGCACCATGGTGGCGGGCAGCGAGCGCCGGGGCTCGAGGACCTGCGACCAGGCAAGTTCCCGGGCGGCGGCGCGCGCCGCCCGCAGCCGGGCCGAGGCCGCGGTGTCGATCGCATCCAGGACCCGCCACGCGGTCGGATCAGAGGCCACCGGACCGAACAGGCCGCCCTGCTGCCGCAACACCGCCAGATCGGTGATGGCTTCGCCGCCGTCAGCCACGAGCACCGCCAGGTCGACCGCGACGCGGCCTGGTTCGTGCGTTGGCCGGCGCTGCCGGTTCAGGCCCAATGCTTGGACGAAGCCGCTGGTCAACCCGGTCTTGTCAGCCAGATCGGTGAGCAGACGGGCGCCGGCTAGGAGATCGTGTTTTAACGGTCGTCTCAGCTTCGCTTGGTACGAAGTCGACGTCAGATGAGCGAGGCAACTCGTGTGTAGGAGGTGTTGATGGTTGTCAATGTAACGCCGTCAGGGAAAGCGCCGCCCGGGCGGTTGAGATCCTGGGTGGGCGCCATGGCGCTGGTGACGGCGTTCCCTGTCGCCGCCCGCGGGTCGCACGCCGACAACAGCGCGGGGCCCGGCGCGGCCGGCCCGCACAGCGCGCACGCGGGCGGGTCGTCAGCTCCACCACAGCCGCCGCGCGCCGGCGAGCGGTTCCTCGTGGTGCCGCCGGTCGGCGCTGCCGTGGTGCGCAATCAGGACGCGAAGACCCGTGGTCTCGGCTGGCAGTGTTTCGGCGGAACCGGCGCGCCGGCGCCGAGGTCGAAGGGGGGACGCGGCGTGGGTGGACACCTGGGCGCGCCTGGTAACGACGAAGGGTCGAACTGAAGCATCTCGCAGACGGATGCCGTACGGATACCACACCACACAAACACCTGAAGAGAGACTGACATGAAGTCTATGGGACGTCGCGGCTTTCTAGCCGCTTCCACGGCACTTGGCGCTGGTGCCGGCTTATCCGCGTATGCCGCCGTTTCGGCAGCGGACGGGAACAAGACTCCGGACAAGACTCCGGACAAGGCTGCGGACATTGCATTGCGAGACCGGGACCTGCCCTTCATCGGCACGGAGGAGACCTTTTCGACTCCCACGTTGTTGAAGCTGAACTCCATCAATCAGGATCACATAGCGTTCCTTGAGGAAATTGGTCTTTCGGATCTAGGCCAACGCCGCATCGGCGATATGGATGCGGGGGGACTCAACGTTCAAATCCTCTCTGCTCATACACCCTCCGTACAAAACGTCCCTGGGCAAAGGGGCATCGACCTTGCCTATCGTCTTAACCGGCAACTTGTAGACGGGCCAATCGCCACATATCCGGGCCGCTTCAAGGCTTTCGCCACCTTGCCCTTGCAGAGCCCGGAGGCGGCGGCGGACGAACTGGAACGCTCGGTTCGGGAGGATGGCTTCTTGGGCGCACTGACCAACGGACACATCACGAAGAAGTATCTCGATCATCCCGATTTCGAGCCTGTGCTGGCACGTGCCGTTGCTCTCGATGTGCCGATCTACCTGCATCCCGGCTATCCAGCTGATGATGTCTTCAAGATCTACTACAGCACCACACGGACTAAATACACGGAAGAGTACCAAGACTACATTTTCAGTGGGTCTGGATATGGCTGGCACCAGGAGGTGCTGACCCAATGCATTCGGATGATCACGTACGGGGTTTTCGACAGATTCCCCAAACTGAAAATCATCATCGGCCACATGGGCGAAGGTCTTCCCTTCTACTACGAGCGGATCGTCAATGACATGGGCGAGCCGACCGAAGACTCGCTCGAGAAGCCTATCGGGCAATACTTCCAGGACAACTTCTGGGTCACAACCAGCGCATTCCCCCAGACCGAACTGCTCGATCTCCTGCTGAAGTACATAAGCGTGGATCGAGTGATGTTCGCAACCGACTACCCGTTCGCGGACATAAAGGAGCAGACCGACTGGTTCCGCGGAGTCGATTTGCCACGCGAAGACAAGGAAAAGATTGCGTTCCGAAATGCAGAGAAACTGTTCAGAATGAAAGTGCCCGTGAAGTGATACGCCAGCGTCGGCCGGAGCGAAAGAATGCTTTGCTGTAAGGCGAGAGTGCGGCCGAAGTATGCGATGCGCGGCTGCCCCATAACGCGGTCTCATACAGGCTCTTCTAAGATTGAACGAGGTTCGCGGCTGGAGGCGACCCGAATGTGAAGGGCTCGCAGCCCATCGGTGATTATCTGAGTGTCTGAATCGGATGGTCACAAGTGAACCTTTTCAGCGTGGCGAGGCCGGCGGCGTCCGGGGCTGATCGACGGCCCGGCACCGCCGGGCTCGATGCCAGGTTGAAAAAGGTTCAGTGCACAATTGATCATCCACCGGAGTGCTGCGGCGCCCGCCACGACGGCCAGGGCGGCTTCACCTTCCCGGTAGGAGCGGGCTGTCGGTGATGCCCCAGGTCCAGAGGGCGTGTTCGGGTGCGTCCCGGATCGCCCGGGTGGTCTTGGCGATGTTGTCCGCTCCCGGCAGCCGCAGTCTGCCGATGGCCAGGTTCCGCAGAGCGGCCATCGCCCGCGGTGCGCTTCCGGTGTGGACGGTGGAGGCGTCCTCGGCGAACACCACATCTCTGACATGGTGGCTGGAGTTTTCGATTCCCCAGTGCCCGCGCACGTATCCGCCCAGGTCGGCAGGGCTGGCCTGGTGGGTATCGAGGCTGGTGACGGCATAGACCGTCTCCCGGGTCTGCCGCTTGCCGCTCTCCTGGCGGCGCCGGTGGATGCGCAAGGCCAGCCGCGCTTCGGGGAAGGCGATCCCGCCCAGGTTCGCCGCGATGGCCATGGTCTTGACCGAACGGGACTCCCGCCGGCCGTGCCCGGTGCCGGAGACGGTGTGCGCCACGGGCACCTGCTCCCACGGCAGGGCCTTGAGCTGGGCCTGCGCGGTCGGCTGGTTTCCCTTGATCACCGCAATGTAGTGGGCTTTCTTCTCCTAGACCAGCCAGCGCACCTGGTCCTTGACGCTGTGCAGGGCGTCGAAGGTGACCACGGTGCCGGTCAGATCGAGTGGTTCCAGCAGCGGGCGGAAGGCGGCCGTCTCGTTGGTCTTGGCCCCCACCTCGCGCTGGGCCTGACGGTGGGGGCGTGGGTGACGGTGGACAGCAGGTGCCGGTGGCACTGCTGCCGGTGCGCGGAGCCTGACAATGCCTTGCCGTCCACCGCGATCGCCTGCCGCGGCGCCAAGCCGGTGCCGGTGTCGGTGTCGGTGTCGGTGTGGTTGTGTCCGGCCAGACAGGCGCCGATCGCGGCGTCCAGGGCATCGCCGTCGAGAGCGGCCAGGAGCCGGGTGAAAGTGGCATGGGGCGGGGCGCGCCGGCGTCCGGGCAGGTGGCGGCGGATGCCGAGGTGTTCCAGCACTGTGATGGTGGCGCGCTGTCCCCACTCGGTGATCTCGGTGCTGGTCCGGGCGCCGGAGACGACCGCGCAGGCGCAGATCAGCAGCAGGCCGACCAGGGGATACCACCGCCCGCGGCGCGAACGCGGGTCGGGTACGCGCTGGAGGTGGGCGCGCAGGCGGCCGGTGTCGTGCTGGTGAAGGGGGGGGCCACTTTCGCCAGAACGGCAGGGACCAGGGAGGATGGAGCGGCAGGCACGGGACCTCGATGTGATCAGCTGGCGTAGACACCCTGATGATCACCGGTCTCGTGCCTGTGCTGTTGCTGCGTCAACTCCCGCTGGAAGCGGACGATCTACGCGATCCCGGAACTTGCAACCGCCCTGGCTGGCCGGGGCGCCGAGATTCGTGATCCTCGCCTTCGATGCCCCGCTGGGGGCGGTACTCGCCGTCTTTGCCGTCAGCGGGTTCGGTGCCGGCTTCATCAACCCAGTGCTGGGAGCCGTCCTTTTCGAACGGGTTCCGCGCCAGATGCTTGGCCGGGTCAATGCCCTCGGTAACTCGCTGGCCTGGGCCGGGATCCCTCTCGGCGGCTTGCTCGCTGGTGCGGCGGTAGCCGCTGTCGGACTCGCGCCAGTGCTGCTCGCCTGCGGGGCCGCGTACTTCCTCACCACGAACCTGGCGGGACTGCGGCCGGAATGGCGCGAGATGGACCGTACGGGTGGGCGGAGTGCCCTGAAGCCCCACTCCAAGAAAGACGCCTCACAAAGCAGTGCGAGTGCAGCGACATGATGCTCCCAGGGGGATGGAGTCCCCTCCCTTGATGGGGATATTTGAATCTCCCCGGGCGTGATCTGCTTGTGGGGGAAACCTGCTCGTGGCGTTGTTCACGAGTTTGAGCAGCGTTTGTTCACCACTTCGGACGGCATCGTGCCTTGGCACTGTTCGATTGGCCGCCGGGGCCTTGGAACTACTCCTTTAGAGAGCATCTGATCTGAGTAGTTGGTAGTTAGGGATGATTTTGTGACGGCTGGTGTGGGCGGTCGTTAGGCAAGGTGTGAGTGCTCGTCGTC
>NZ_JBEYXP010000111.1:0-11911 GCF_040704615.1 Streptomyces sp. NPDC046862
GTCGGCCTCGCCGGTGATGACCAGGGCCGGCGGCAGCCCGGCGAGCTGCTCGGTGGTGCGCCCGTGTCTTTCAGGGGCGCGGGGAACTGCGCGACCAGCCACACACAACCCGCACACGGCCCTTGGCAGGACCCGGCAGACGCGCCCCCGAAGTCCCCTACGCACCGAAATGTTTCCCGCTCACGGCAGCCAATCCCACCGATTGACCCCCCACGCAGCGAGACTTACGGTAGAAGACGGTTTCAGAAAATGTTTCTCAACCCTCTCAGGAGAGTCATGCACAGCGCCCAGCTGCCGAGGGCCGTGTTCGCCATGGATCCGGTGCACCTCCCCCTGCTCTTCCCCGAGCCCCTCATGGCGCGGCTGCGGCAGACGGCCGACATCGACCCCGCACTCGTCGTACAGGACTTCGCCGCCCCCACCGCCACCCCCGCACTGGCGAGAGCCGAGGTGCTCATCACCGGCTGGGGCTGCCCGCACCTCGACGCGGACGCCCTCGCCGCCGCACCGGACCTGCGCGCCGTCCTGCACGCCGCCGGCTCGGTCCGCTCACTGGTCGGTGAGGCCCTGTGGAAGCAGGGCGTCACCGTCTCCAGCGCGGTCACCGGCAACGCCCTGCCGGTCGCGGAGTACACGCTCGCGATGATCCTGCTGGCCGGGAAGGACACCTTCGCCCACCGCGAGCGCTACCGCGTCACCCACACGTACCCGTCCCCCACCGAGACCGCGGCGACCGGCAACCTGGGCCGCCGCGTCGGAGTCATCGGCGCCTCGCGCGTGGGCCGCCGCCTCCTCGACCTGCTGCGGCCGTACGACTTCGAGGTCCTCCTCCACGACCCCTACGTGGACGCCGTCGAGGCCGCCGGACTCGGTGCCCGGCTGGTGTCGCTCGAGGACCTGCTGGGCCACAGCGACATCGTGAGCCTGCACGCCCCGGACATCCCCGAGACCCAGCGCATGCTCGACCGCGGCCGGCTCGCGCTGATCCGCGACGGGGGCGTGCTGATCAACACCTCGCGCGGCGCCCTCGTCGACCACGACGCCCTCACCGACGAGCTGGTCTCCGGCCGGCTGAACGCGGTCCTGGACGTCACCGAGCCCGAGCCGCTGCCCGCCGCCTCACCGCTCTACCGGCTCCCCAACGTGTACCTCACCCCGCACATCGCCGGCTCGCTGGGCAACGAGCTGGAGCGGCTCGGCCGCATCGTCGTCGACGAACTGGAGCGCCTGGCCCAGGGCCTGCCGCTCGCCCACCAGGTACGGCACGCGGACCTGGCCAGGGTCGCCTGATGCACCCCGCGCACAGCCCGTCCCGCCTCGTCCACAAGCCGTCCTGTCAGGAGTAACCATGGGATACGGTTTCGCCACCGGTGGGGCACGGAAATCCGGCTTCTCCGGTGAACGGGACACTACGGTGAAGGAGCCTCAACGGTGAGTCAGCGCAAGGCGCCCAGTGACGCCGGACGGGCGACCATCCGCGACGTCGCGGAACGCGCGGGCGTCTCCGTGGCGAGCGTCTCCCGCGTGCTGTCGGGCAACTACCCGGTCTCGGACGAACTGCGCCGCCGGGTGATGAAGGTCGTCCGCGACCTGGACTACGTCACCAACGCCCACGCCCGCTCGCTCGCCGGCGGCGGCACACCGACGGTGGCCATCCTCATCAACAACATCACCGGCGCCGCCTTCGCCCACGTGGCCAAGGGGGTCGAGGGCGCGGCCACACTGCGCGGCTGGCTGTCCCTGGTCGGCACCACGGGCGACGACCCCGAGCGCGAGCTCGCCCTGGTGAACATGATGCGCCAGCAGGGCGTGGCCGCGGTGGTCCTGCTCGGCGGCGCGTACGACTACGACGAGTACCAGCTGCGCATGGCGCGCTTCGCCCGCTCCCTCGACGCGGCCGGCTCGCACCTCGTCCTGGTCGGCAGGCCGCCCCTGGAGGGCGACGTCCCGGCGACGACGGTCGACTACGACAACGAGAGCGGCGCCTACGCGATGGCCAGTCACCTGCTGTCCGCCGGTCACCGCAGGATCCTGGTACTGCCGGGCCACTCCGAACTCACCACCGCCCAGAGCCGGCTGAACGGCGCCCGGAGGGCCTTCGAGGCGTACGGCGTGCCCTTCGACCCGGGCATGGTGCGCCACGGACCGTACGACGACGAGCACGGGCACGAGGCCGTCGAGACGAGCCTGCGCGAGGGCGTGGACTTCACGGCGGTGCTCGCCGGGACCGACGTGGTCGCCGCCGGCGCCATGCAGGCCCTGCGCGCGGCCGGGCTGCGCGTGCCCGAGGACGTCTCGATCGTCGGCTACGACGACATCCCGCTGGCTTCCCAGCTCACTCCCCAACTGACCACCGTGCACGTGCCGTACGAGGAGATGGGCCGTGTCGCGCTGCGGGCCGTCGCCGACCGCCGCGAGGGCGGACCGGGCCGCCGCAAGAGCACGGACGGCGAGCACCTGGTGCTGGGCACCCATGTCGTCGTACGGAACTCTGTCGCACCGCCCCCACCCGCACGGCGCGGCTGAGAAACAGCGCGGGAGAGGTTTCCGTAAACGGTTTCTCGTAGGTTTTCCGCGCTTCCGCACGAGCCGCCGAGGCACCCGCCGTACACCTCGGGCGCCTCTCCCACCCGCCTTTGACCTGCGCAAACAATGCGCACACGCGCGTCGGGCCGCGCCCGCCCCCGACGTCACCCGATGGACAAGCCGACGTAACAAATTGACTCCGGCCTCTTGCTATGGGCGGCCACGTCGGCCTACCTTCCCAGGAACCGCTTACTACAGCTTCTGCTTGGCCGGTCCCCCGCAACGCGAGCCCACGGATCACGGTCGCCGTTCCTGGCCAGCACCACAGAGCCGCCGTCCTCGTTCTGAGACGCCTGATTTCCTAAGGATCACGGTCAGATGAACTTCACCAGCCCTCGGAGAAGGTTCGCTCGCGCCGCTGTCGCGGGCCTCGCGCTGACAGGTCTGCTCTCCGCCTGCGGCGGGTCGGACTCCGGAGACTCCAAGTCCAACTCCTCGGGTCCGGTGACCCTCGACTTCTGGGGCTGGGCGAACGGCCAGGAGGCCGTCGTCAAGGCGTTCAACGCCAGCCACAAGGACGTCAAGCTGAAGTACACCAAGGTCACCGACCAGCTGACGATGCAGAAGCAGCTGACCAACGCCGTCAAGGCCAAGAACGCGCCCTGCCTGCTGCAGAACACCGGCGAGTACGTCACCAGCTGGGTCTCCCAGGGCGCGCTCGCCGACATCACCAAGTACGTCGAGTCGAGCAAGGACAAGTTCAACGCCGGCTCGTGGGCCACCGGCCAGGTCCAGGGCAAGATCTACGGCGTCCCCACGAGCTCGGCGCCCGCCTTCACGATCTACCGCACCGACATCTTCAAGAAGTACGGCCTGAAGGCGCCCGCCACGTGGGACGACTTCATCGCCGCGGGCAAGGTGCTGAAGAAGCACGGCATCAAGATCACCAACTACGCCGGTGAGGACCCCAGCACCCTGGAGGTGCTCGCCATGCAGGCCGGGGCGCACTGGTACAGCATCGACGGCAACTCCTGGAAGGTGGACTTCCAGGACCCGGGCACCCTCAAGGCCGCGAAGGTGATCCAGGAGATCATCGACAACGACCTGAACTCCAAGCTCTCGTTCGCCGACTACGCCGCCGTGCAGCGCAACTACGACAACGGCGGCACCGCGACCCGGCAGATCTCCACCTGGCAGATGTCGGGCATGGTGCAGAACTTCACCAAGTCCTTCGGCGACTGGGCGCTGTCCCCGTGGCCGACCTTCAAGGGCGAGGCGGCCAAGACCCCGGCCGGCACCAACCAGAGCGGCAACCTGACCCTGGTGTCGGAGAGTTGCGCGAACAAGGAGCAGGCCGCCGAGGCGGCGCTGTGGATGTCCACCGACGCCGGAGCGGTCAAGACCATGGCCAGCCCGGAGACCGGCAGCGGCGTGATGCCGGCGCTGGCCGACAGCGACTCCTACGTCGCCGAGGCGATCTCCGAGAAGCTGCTCGGCAAGAACTACGAGCCGGCCAAGAAGATCGTCACGGACAGCCTGGGCACCGTCACCACCGACTGGACCTTCGGTCCGGACTGGACCGCGATGTTCACGGAGATGCAGGACGAGTGGGCCCAGGTCGTCAGCAAGAAGCAGACGGTCACCGACCTGCTCGCGCACATGCAGGAGTGGACGGTCAAGGACCTGAAGTCCCGCGGTATCAGCGTCAAGGGCTGAGGCACACTTCATGATTCGCTCGCAGCGCTGGAAGGGTGCCGCCTTCACGGTGCCCTTCCAGCTCGGCTTCGTCTTCCTCTATCTGCTTCCGATCGGCTACGCGGTCTACCAGTCGCTGTTCCTGCAGAAGCAGTCCGGACTCGGTCTGGGCGGCGCGACCAGGGAGTTCGTCGGGCTGGAGAACTACAGCCACGGCCTGACCGACTCGGCTTTCATGAGTTCCATCCTCAGGGTGGTGCTGTTCGCCTGCGTCCAGATCCCGTTCATGCTGTTCGTCAGTCTGGTGCTGGCGCTGTTCCTGGACGCGGTCACCGCCAAGGTGGCCGGCCGGTTCCGGATCCTGCTGCTGGTGCCGTACATGATCCCCGGCGTGGTCGCGGCGATCGTGTGGGTCAACCTGTACAGCCCCGACGTCGGTCCCTTGACGCCGCTCGGCGACCTGCTGGGGTTCCACTGGAATTTCTTCGCGCCCTCGATGGTGTGGCCGGCCATCGGCAACCTGCTGACCTGGCACGGCATCGGCTACAACATGGTGATCATCTACTCGGCGCTCCAGGGCGTGCCCCGTGAGCTGTTCGAGGCCGCGCGGCTGGACGGCGCCTCGGAGCTGCGGATCGCGCTGAGCATCAAGGTCCCGTTCGTGCGCGGGGCGCTCGTCCTGACCGCGCTGCTGTCGATCATCCAGATGCTGCAGATCTTCAACGAGCCCGCACTGTTCCGGAACGTGACCCCGCAGACGGTCAGCGACAGCTTCACCCCGATCATGATCATCTACAACCAGGCGTTCAACGCCGGCAACTACCACTACGCCGCGGCCCTGTCCGTGCTGCTCGCCCTGATCCTCGGCCTCGCGTCCCTCCTCTTCTACCGGCTGACCTCGAGGGAGGCGGACTGATGGCGCTGACGGAAAACCGCAAGGAAAACCGCAAGGAAAACGGCACGGCGAACAGCACGGGAAACGGCACGAACGGCGGCGCGGAAAACAGCACGGAAAACGGCATGGAGACAGCGGCCGTGCCTCCCGGCGGAGGCGGCGTGCGTCGGCTCACCCGCCCCGACCCCGCCGGGCGCTCCCGCGGCGGCCAGCGTTTCCTCCTCGTCGGTCTGGTCCTGGCCAGTGCCTACAGCCTGTTCCCCGTGTGGTGGCTGATCGTCGCCGCGACCAAGGACCGCGTGGGGCTGTATCAGAGCAACGGGCTGTGGTTCTCCGACCTGCACCTGTGGGACAACCTGCACCAGGTGTTCACGTACGAGGACGGCATCTTCCTGCGCTGGACGGCGAACTCCTTCCTGTACGCGGGCGTCGGCTCCCTCGGCGGCACCCTGATCGCCCTCGCCACGGGCTACGGGCTTGCCCGGTTCGACTTCCCCGGGCGGGGCGCGGTGTTCGCGGCCGTGGTGGGCTCCTTCCTCATCCCGATCGCGCTGCTCACCCTGCCGCTGTACCTGCTGTTCTCAGCGATCGGCATGGTCGACACCCCCTGGGCGATGCTGATCCCCTGCCTGATCAACCCGTTCAGCGTGTACCTGGCCAAGGTCTACACGGAGGCGACGATCCCGTTCGAGCTGCTGGAGGCGGCCAGGATCGACGGTGCCGGGGAGCTCAGGATCTTCTTCAGCATCGTGCTGCGGATGATGACCACGGGCGGGGCGACGGTTTTCCTGCTGGCCTTCGTCAACACCTGGAACGCGTTCTTCCTCCCGCTGACCGTGCTGCGGGGCGAGGAGAACTGGACGCTGAACCTGGGTCTGTACAACTGGTCCGGCAAGCGCCTGGAGTCGGGCGTCGACGTGACCAGCCTCGTCCTGACCGGCGCCCTGCTGTCCATCATCCCGATGGCGATCATGATGGTCGCGATGCGCCGCTACTGGCGCAGCGGGGTGACGCTGGGCGCCCTCAAGTGACGCCGTCCGCCGCCCGTCCGCTGATATCTCCTGAGGGCCGCAGGTGACCCTGACTCCCTGCGGCCCTCAGGCGCCCAACTCCTCCGGAGCCTCCACGTGACCGTGCTGCACAACCCAGTGATCCGCGGCTTCGCGCCGGACCCGTCGATGGTCCGGGTCGGCGACTGGTACTACGTGGCGACGAGTTCGTTCGAGTGGTACCCGACCATCCCGATCCACCGCTCCCGGGACCTGGCGCACTGGGAGTACGCCGGCCACGTCCGGGGCGCGGTCCCGGGGGACTCGCTCGCCGGGGTGCCCGACTCGGGCGGCATCTGGGCGCCGTCCCTGAGCTGGGACGGCGAGCGGTTCTGGGTCGTGTACTCGGTCGTACGCTCCGTCGGCACGCCGTACTTCGACGTGGACACGTACGTCAGTACGGCCCCTGACGTGGCCGGGAAGTGGTCGGCACCGCGCCGTGTGGCGAGCCACGGCTTCGATCCCGCGCTGTTCCACGAGGACGGGCGGCTGTGGCTGCTCAACCTCCAGAACGACCACCGTCCGGGCGGCAGGCGCTTCGCGGGGATCGTGCTGAGCGAGCTGGACCGGGAGACGCTGACCCCCGTCGGCGACACGCGTCTGCTGCTCCAGCACGAACGGCTCATCGAGGGGCCCAAGCTGCTGTGGCGCGAGGGCTGGTACCACCTGGTGCTGGCGGAGGGCGGCACCGGTTTCGAGCACGGCGTGCTCATGGCGCGCAGTCGCGCGATCACGGGCCCGTACGAACTCGACGACCGTCCGCTGCTGACGTCCCGCGACGATTCCTCGCTGCCCCTGCAGAAGGCGGGGCATGCGGAGTTCGTCCAGTTGCCGGGCGGCGACTGGGTGCTCAGTCATCTGACGGCCCGGCCCCTGCGCACACCCGAAGGACCGCGCTGCACACTCGGCCGCGAAACGGCGATCCAGCCGGTGACCTGGGACGCGGAGGGCCGGCCGAGGCTGCGCCACGGCGGCCCGCACCCAGCGGTCGAGGTCGACGTGGCCACACGGCCGGAACCGCCCGAACAACTCACGGAGGCGGCCGACCCGTTGGGGTGGCCGTGGAGCACCCTGCGCGGATACCCGGACCCGTCCTGGGCGGACACCACCAGCCGTCCCGGCTGGATCCGGCTCCGCGGCCGGCACGGACCCGAGTCGCGGTGGGCGCACAGTCTGCTCGCCCAGCGCGTCACCGAGCACCGCGCGGAGGCCGAGGTCACCGTGGAGGCGCGGCCCTGCACGTTCACACAGGCCGCCGGGCTGATGCTCTGGTACAACACCGAGGCCTACCTCGCGCTCGACCTGACCTGGGCGGAACCCGAGGGCGAGGAGCAGCGCGGACAGCAGTGGCTGGGCGGCGGCCGTACGGTGCTCAGTCTGGTGGAGCGCGACGAGGACGGCACCCGGCGGGCGGCCGTCGTGGAGGTCGAGGCAGGCGTGCCGCTCACCCTGGGGGTGACGGTCGAGGGGGCCGAGGCCCGCTTCTGGTACGTCCGGGACGGGGAAAGGGACGGGGACGGGAACGGAGACGGGGACGGGGCTCGCGTGCCGGTCGGTCCGCCGCTGGACTTCAGTCGCCTCTCGGACGACTACGGATCCCGGCTGCGCTTCACGGGGGCGATGGCGGGCATCCATGCCCGTGATCTCGTCGACGCGTCGTTCACCGCCGACTTCCGCGGCTTCCGGCTGACGTGCGTGCCGGACTGAGTGCTCGTCACTGTTCGAGGTTTCGAAAGTTCAGGACCCGCGTCATGCCGTGATTCCCGGTGTCTTCACGTCGCCTTGCGGCACATCTAGGGTAGGAAGCGCTTTCTGTCGCTCGGTTTTCGATCACGACGAAAAACAGCGCTGGTCCAACTTTCGAGGGCCCTCGGGCGGGCCGGAGAGGTGGTCTTCGATGGTCCGTTCCGGGAGCGGTGCCGCGGTCCGTACGGCGAGTGCGGGCGCCCGTACAGCAGCAGGCGCGGCAGGCACAGGCACAGCAGGCGCAGGCACAGCAGGCGCAGGCACGGCAGGCGCAGGTACGACAGGCGCAGGCGCGACGGGGCCGACGCTTGCCGTGGTCGCGCGCGAGGCCGGGGTGTCGGTGCCGACCGCGTCCAAGGTGGTCAACGGGCGGGAGGACGTGGCGCCGGAGACGCGGCGGCGCGTGACCGAGGCGCTGGAGCGGCTCGGCTACGTCCGCAGACCCCGCGTCGAGGCGGCGAAGGCACCGGGCCTGGTCGACCTGGTGGTGCACTCGCTCGACAGCTCCTGGTCGGGTGCGGTGCTGCACGGCGTGGAGGAGGCGGCGCACGAGGCGGGCCTGGAGATCGTGGTGTCGGCCGGGCTGACCCGGACCCGCGGCGGGCGTCCCGAGCGCGGCTGGCTCGACAAGCTGACCACCCGCGGCTCGTCCGGGGTCCTCTTCAACCTCGCCGAGCTGACCCCGTCCCAGTACACCCGGCTGGACCAGCACCGCATCCCGTTCGTGATGATCGACCCGGTCGTCGAGCCCCCGCCGGGCGTGCTGTCGGTGGGCGCGGCCAACTGGCAGGGCGGGGTCAGCGCCGCCGAGCACCTGCTCGCGCTGGGCCACGAACGGATCGCGTGCGTCGGCGGGTACCGGCGCAAGATGTGCAGCAGCGCGCGGATCGCGGGCTACCGCTCGGCACTGGCGTCCGCCGGGATCCGGCACCGGCCCGAGTACGTCCGGCACGGCAACTTCGACGAGACCGCCGCGTACCGCCGGATGCTGGAGCTCCTGGATCTGCCCGAGCCGCCGACGGCCGTGTTCGTGTGCTCCGACAAGATGGCCCTCGGGGTGTACCGGGCGCTGGCCGAGCGGGGGCTCCGCGTACCGGACGACATGAGCGTGGTCGGCTTCGACGATCTGCCCGAGGCCCGCTGGGCCTCCCCCGGCCTCACGACGGTCCGCCAGCCGCTGTCGGAGATGGCGGCGACGGCGATGCGTCTGCTGGTGCGGCTGATGGCGGGTGAGCAACCGGAGGGAACGCGCACGGAGTTGTCGACGCGGCTGGTGGAACGGGCGAGCACGGGGGCGCCGCGGGGGTGACGAAATCGCGGGCCGACCGGCGGTGATGCGGCTCTCGTCCTCCCCATACAAAGGAATGGCAACCCGGTGAACGGAAGAAGTCGTCGCCCCGTACCGTGAGTGGCGGTCCGCGCCTCCAAGCCCGGTTCCGCCGTACCACCGCACGGTTTTCCATGGAAGGACCTCCGGGTTGTCGCACATACGCACTTCGCAGCCTCCGGCAACGGACCACGAAGAGGCCGCCGCTCCGGAGCGAACGCCCGACGACGACATCCGGACGGGTGCCTCCGGCGAGACGACCACGGGGAAGGGCGGGCCCACGGACGCGGAGACCACGGACGCGGAGACCGTGGCCGAGGAGCCCGACAGCGCCTCCGGCGGGACCGGCGCGAGCGGCCCGAACGAGCCCTCCGGCGAGGACGGCACGCGTGGCCCGGGTGGGGCGGACGGCGACACCCCCGGCGAGGACGGGGCCGGTGGCCCGGCCGAGGCGGACGGGCGCGCCGACGAGGAACCCGGCGCGGAGACCGCCTCGGAGACGGCGACGGAGACGGCGACGGCGACGGCGACGGCCGGGCACCCCGGCGAGGAGGCCGGCGAATCCGCCGCAGGCGACGCGGAGGCGGAGCCGGCACAGCCGTCCAACCCGGACACGTCCGACGACGAACTCGCGAAGCCAACCCTCCCGGCCACCTCCGACGGCTCATCACCGAAGCCGCCCACCGCCGACACTCCCGACGACGAACCCTCGACTCCATCCACCCCGGACGCATCGGTCGCATCGGACGACCCATCACCGAAGCCGTCCACCACCGTGCCGTCCGACGGCACGTCACCGCGGCCGTCGACCCCCGAGGCGTCCGACAACGCGTCACCCGAGCCGTCCGCCGCCGACGCCACCGACACCCCCGACGACGACACCACCGACACCCCCGTCGCCCATGGCTGGCGCGCACGGCGTCCCGAGTTGGCCCGGGCGTTGTCCTGGACCGTCACCGGGCTCGCCCTCGTGCTCGTGCTGGTCGCGTTGATCGTGCCGAACGACATCCACAAGCTCGCCGAACCTGAGAGGTTCGTGCGCATCCCGGCGGAGGGGATACTCGGCGCCGCGCTGCTGCTCCTGCTGCCGCCGAGGTCACGGAAGCTGATGGCGATCGTCGAGGGCGTGCTCCTCGGGCTGCTGATCATCCTGAAGTGCCTCGACATGGGCTTCTACTGGACCCTCGACCGGCCCTTCGACCTGGTGCTGGACTGGATCCTGCTCGACGACGCCCAGTCGTTCGTGAAGGACTCGTTCGGTGAGGGCGGCGCGCTCGCGGCGACGATCGGGCTGTTCGTGCTCCTGGCCGGCCTCGTCGTCCTGCTGGTGCTGTCGGTGCTCCGGCTGACCCGCGTCATGGTCGGCAACCGCAACACCACGGGCCGTACGCTGCTGATCCTCGGCACGGCGTGGATCACCTGCTCCACGCTGACCCTGGAGTTCTCCGGCGTGCCGGTCGCCTCGCACAGCGCGGCCACGCTCGTCGAGAACCGTGTGGAGGCGGTGCGCACGGGCCTGAAGGACGGCAAGGCGTTCGAGAAGCAGGCGGCCATCGACGCCTTCGCCGACGTCGCGCCGGATCAGCTGCTGACCGGGCTGCGCGGCAAGGACGTCCTGATCACCTTCATCGAGAGCTACGGCCGCTCCGCGATCGACGACCCGCAGATGGGCGTGCCGCTGGGCAAGACGCTCGCCGACAAGACGCAGGAACTGAAGGATGCCGGGTACGCGTCCCGCAGCGGCTGGCTGCGCTCCCCCATCACGGGCGCGGGCAGCTGGCTGGGCCACTCCACGTTCCTGTCGGGTCTGTGGATCAAGAACCAGTCGCGTTACAACCACCTCGTCGCGGGCGACCGCCTCACCCTCACCGAGGCGTTCCGCCGGACCGGCGCCTGGCGCACGGTCGGTGTCGTGCCGGGCACCCAGAAGGCGTGGCCCGAGGGCAAGTACTTCGGCCTGAACCACATCTACGACTCCGACGAACTCGGCTACAAGGGCCCGAAGTTCAGCTGGTCCACCATGCCCGACCAGTACACGCTGAAGGCGTTCGAGAAGCTGGAGCACGGCAAGAAGGACCGCAAGCCGATGATGGCGGAGATCATCCTGACCTCCAGCCACAACCCGTGGGCGCCGATCCCGAGCACGATCCCCGAGGACCAGGTCGGCGACGGTTCGGTCTACTACGACCTCCAGAAGCGGGAGGGCAAGAACCCCGAGGAGGTCTGGAAGGACGCCTCGAAGGTCCGCGACGAGTACCGCAAGTCCATCCAGTACTCGGTGACCAGCCTCGTCGACTACGTGGCCAAGTACGGCTCGAAGGACACCGTCCTGATCTTCCTCGGTGACCACCAGCCCAACAAGACGGTCACCGGCGAGAAGCCGAACCACGACGTGCCGGTCTCGATCGTGGCCCAGGACCCGAAGGTGCTGGACAAGATCGCCGACTGGGGCTGGACGGACGGCCTCAAGCCCGCCGACAGCGCCCCGGAATGGCGCATGGACAAGTTCCGCGACCGCTTCATGACGGCGTTCGGCCCGCAGGGCGGCGCGACCGGCTGAGCGGCCGCGTCACCCTTGCCGCAGGCCGCCAATTGGCTTCTCAGTCCCGGGGGCGGGGCGGCCCCGACCGCGGGTGGGCGGCGGCGTTGGGCAGGTTTTTGGATTAAAAAAGG
>NZ_JBEYXP010000112.1:0-11865 GCF_040704615.1 Streptomyces sp. NPDC046862
TTTCTTTCGTTTCGCGGGGCGGCGCGGGGTACGCGTGGCCCCGGCCGGCCCGGGCGCGGCCGGGGGGGGGGGGGGGGCCCCCCCCCCCCCGCCGTGTCCGTCGCGCGTCGAGGGAGCCGCCGCGCGGTTCGAGCGTCTCAACCCGCCGCCGGAACCTGTGCCTTGAGCAGGGCAGGCAGACGGGTCGTACGGGGCTTGGCGGAGACCTCGGCAACGGCCCGGGGGAGCGCCTGCTCCACACCGTGCACCACGGACAGGTGGCGCTCGGCGCGCCCGAAGGCCGTGTAGATCCAGGGTCGGGTCAGCGCCTGGGCCGCGTCACCGGGCAGTACGACCACCGCGGCCGGCCATCGCTGCCCCACCGCCTGGTGCGCGGTCAGCGCCCACCCGTGCCGCACGGCCTGCTCCACCCGCTCCTTCGGTACGACGACGGGGGTGCCCTCGCACTCCAGGTGCAGCCCGTCGGCGTCGGCCTTCACGACGCGGCCCGGCACCGTACGGCCCGGGGCGGGGGAGTAGGCGACGCGGTCACCGGGGTCGAAACCGCCGAAGCGGCCCGGGCCGGGGTTCAGCCGCTCCTTCAGCGCCGCGTTGAGCGCGCGGGTACCGGCCGCGCCGCCGTGGCCCGGGGTGATCACCTGCGTCTGCCCGGCCGGGATCCCGATCGCCCGCGGCACCGAGTCCGCGACGAGCTGCACGGTCCGGTGCACCGCCTCACCGGCCTCCCGCACCGGCACGATCACGACCTCCTTGCCGGGCGCGTCGACCTGGTTCAGCTCGCCGATGCCGATCCCGGAGACCAGCTCGCCGATGGGGCCGGGGTCGGGCGTCCGCGAGGCGATCTGAGGGCACACCCGGGCGGCGAGCAGATCCGCGAAGACCCGCCCCGGACCCGCGGACCACAGCACTCCCGGATCGCCGCTGAGCACCAGCCGCGCCCCGTCGGGCAGCGACTCGGCGAGCACCGCCGCGGCCTCTACGTCGAGCTGCGGGGCGTCGAGCACCACGAGGAGGTCGAGAGCGAGCGCCCCGTCCACGTCCCGCCCGGGCCCTTCGGCACCGGACAGGAGCCCGGCCACGGTGACCACCGCCGAGGTGGCGTCCTGTGCGGCGTCCTCGGGGGCGAGCGGCTCACCGGGGTGCACCGCGGGGCCGTCCTGCCCCGGTCGGTCGTCCGCGGCCACCGCACCCGCCGCGTCGGCGAGCAGCGCCGTGAAGCTGCGCCGTCCGTCCGGGGTGTGCGCGGCCGCGTACGCGCGCAGGCCGAGTGCGCGCGCGGCGGCGACCAGGGCCGCGGGCTCCGTGCGGGACGCCTCGCCGCCGGTGTGCAGGACCAGACCGTGCCCGGCGACCGCGCCGATCAGCTCCGCCGCGGAACGCGTCGCCGAGGCGGCGGCCCGCTCCCATTCGGGGGTCGAACCGTCCTCCTTGGGCACCGAGTTGATCACTCGGGCCAGCCCGTCGGCGAGGCTCTCCTCCGCTAGGGCGTACCGCTCCAGGCCGAGCAGCACGCGGACCGGGCGCTCCTGCTCCTCCTCGCCCTCATCCTCGGTCTCCCGGGCCGGGGCGCCGTCGTCGAGGGCGTCCTGGAAAGCCAGGGCCTCGCCCTCCGCGATGGCGCTCTGCACCGCCGCGTCCGGGTCCGGCACCGAGCGCTGGGTGAGCGCGGCGGTCAGGGCCGGGACCTCCAGGGCCGTGTGGCCGGCGAGCGCCGCCTGTTCCAGCAGCCAGACGGTGACCGCACGGGTCCGCCGCTCGTCGTCGGGGCCGCACTCCGCGCCGAGCAGGGCCCGTGCGAAGCCGTCGGCCTGCTCGGGCCGCACGCCGGAGACCCGCAGCAACTGCCAGGGATCCGCGCGCAGTTCACCCTCGGCGCCCTCGCCGAGCACGGCGGCGACCTGCGGCGCGAGGGTCTCCGGGGCGCCGCCCCCGGTCAGTACGGCACGCACGGCCTCGACCGTCTCGCGTGCGGGAGCCGCGGGGCCCGCGGCGACCGCGGCGACCGCGGCGGCGGGGGCCGCGGGCGGCGTGGGCTGGGGGCGCCGCACCGGCTCGGCGGCCGGCCTGCGCGGTGCGGGCTCCGGCTCGCCGAACGCCGGGGACGGCTTCTGGCCGCTCTCCACGGCCCGCACGGCCGCGAGGAGGTCGGCGGCCTTCCCGCTGAGCTTGGTCCCGCTCTCGATCGGCGCCGCCTTCTCGGCCTTGCGCCGCTCGATCCGCTCCCGCTCCACCTCCTGAGCCGCCAACTCGGCCTCGGCCTCGGACCGATCGGGAGCGCCGGCCGCGTCCTCGGCGCCGGCCGTGTCCGAACCACTCTCAGCCGTGTCCGAACCACTCTCGGCGGCATCCTTACCACCCTCAGCGGTGCCCGTGCCGCTCCCGGCGGCCTCCGGGCCGCCCTCGGGCGCGTTCTCGTCGCCCGGGTGCCCCGGCTCGGGCGTCTCCGTGGTCTCGGGCTCCGTGCTCACAGCGTGCTCCAGTCGTGATCGGGATAGCGGTGCAAGGGCGCCGACACGTCGTCGAGAGCCCGGCAGATCTCGTCAGGAAGAGTAAGTGCCTCCACTGACAACGCCCCTGTGAGCTGCTGCGCGTTGCGCGCGCCGATGATCGGGGCGGCCACACCGGGACGGTCGCGGACCCAGGCGAGGGCCACCTGGAGCGGACTCGCGGCGAGACCGTCCGCGGCCGTCTGCACCGCGTCCACGATGCTGCTCGCCGTCTCGTCGAGGTACGGCGCGACGAAGGGGGCCAGGTGCTCGGAGGCGCCCCGTGAGTCGACGGGCGTGGAGTGGCGGTACTTGCCGGTGAGGACGCCGCGGCCGAGCGGAGAGGACGGCAGCAGCCCGACGCCCAGGTCCAGGGCCGCGGGGAGCACCTCCCGCTCCACGCCGCGCTGGAGCAGGGAGTACTCCATCTGCGTACTGGCAAGGCGGGTGCGTATGCCCGAAGCCGCGAGCTGCCATGTGGCGGCCTTCGCGAGCTGCCAGCCGCAGAAGTTGGACACTCCCGCGTACCGCGCCCGCCCGCTGCTGACCGCCAGGTCGAGCGCCTGGAGCGTCTCCTCCAGGGGGGTGTCGGTGTCGTAGGCGTGGACGTGCCACAGGTCCACGTAGTCCGTGCCGAGGCGGGTCAGGGAGGCGTCGAGCGCGGAGAGCAGATGGCCGCGTGAGCCGTCGAAGCGGCGGTCGGGGTCCGGCACGCTGCCCGCCTTGGTCGAGATGACCAGGTCGCGGCGTGGCACGAGTCCTTCCATGAGCCGCCCGAGCAGATACTCGGACTCGCCGTCCCCGTACACGTCCGCCGTGTCGACGAGCGTGCCACCCGCCTCCCAGAACACCTTCAGCATGTCCGCGGCGTCGTGCTCGTCCGTGTCACGTCCCCAGGTCAGGGTGCCGAGCCCGATCCGGGACACACGCAGGCCGGTACGGCCGAGATGCCTCTGCTCCATGAACGCGACACTACTGTCCGGAACTGGCGGCGTGGGAAGCCTGTGGACAACCGATTTCCGCGGGTGGGTGGGTTGCCGCGGGTTGTGTGTGGCTGGTCGCGCAGTTCAGCACAATCCAGCCCCTCCGGCGTTTGAGGAGCGGGGTCCGGGGCGGAGCCCCGTGCGGGGTCGAAAGGGGCAGCGCCCCCGGTGATGGGACGGGTAGGGGCGGCGGGGGCGAAGAAAACCCACCCCCACGCTAAGGTCGAGCCCACCACGCACGTTACTGATCGGTAAGGGGAAGGCCATGCAGCTCGGGATCAACCTCGGCTACTGGGGCGCCGGAATGGACGCGGACAATCTCGCCGTGGCCCAGGAGGCCGACCGGCTCGGCTACGCCGTGTGCTGGGCCGCCGAGGCCTACGGCTCGGACGCGGCCACCGTACTCACCTGGGTCGCCGCCCAGACCGACCGCATCGACGTCGGCTCGGCCATCTTCCAGATCCCGGCCCGCCAGCCCGCGATGACCGCGATGACCGCCGCCACCCTCGACTCGCTCTCCGGCGGCCGCTTCCGCCTCGGCCTCGGCGTCTCGGGCCCCCAGGTCTCCGAGGGCTGGTACGGGGTGAAGTTCGACAAGCCCCTCGCCCGCACCCGCGAGTACGTCGAGATCATCCGCAAGGCGATGACCCGCGAGCGGCTCTCCTACGAGGGGGAGCACTGGACGCTCCCGCTCCCCGGCGGCCCCGGCAAGCCGATCAAGCTCACCGTGCACCCCCAGCGCGAGCACATCCCGCTCTACATCGCCGCCATCGGGCCGAAGAACCTCGAGCAGACCGGTGAGATCGCCGACGGGGCCCTCCTCATCTTCCCCTCCGCCGCCCACCTCGAAGAGACCGCGATCAAGTACCTGCGGGCCGGGCGCGAGAAGGCCGGCAGGACCCTCGACGGATTCGACATCTGCCCGACGCTCCCGCTCGCCGTCGGCGACGACAAGGACGTGACCACCCTCGCCGACACCTTCCGCCCGTACACGGCGCTGTACGTCGGCGGCATGGGCAGCCGCAAGCAGAACTTCTACAACCAGCTCGCCCAGCGCATGGGATACGAGAAGGAGGCCGCCGAGATCCAGGACAAGTACCTGTCCGGCGACAAGCAGGGCGCCGCGGCGGCCATCCCGCACGAGCTGATCGACCAGACCACGCTGCTCGGCTCCGTCGACCGTATCGCCGACCGTATGAAGGCCTACGCCGAGGCCGGGGTCACCACGCTCACGCTGGCACCCGCGGGCTTCACGCTGGAGGAGCGGGTCGCCTCGCTCCGGGCCGGTTCCGAGGCCCTGGAGCGCGCAGGGCTCGCGTAACGGAACGAGGGATGTTCCGCGGCCGTGGTGGGGGCTCGGGGGTCTTCCCCGCCACGGCCGTCACGGGACACAACGCCTCTCCACACCGCTTGGTTACGCGCGCCTCGCACCCGGGAGTACGCGCGCCTCGACCCTTCCCGTCCACCGTTCGGCGGATTTGTCCGCCACACGTGTTGCCGCACCCCTGCCACCGCATTTGACTCGTTCTTTGCGGAACCCTGCAGAGAGGTGCCTCAGATGCTTTCGGCCAAGAGTCTGTTCCAGGAGATCCTCGACAACGACGAGTCGTTCCGGCTGTTCTGCTCCATCGCCGCCAGCGGGGAGTCGCAGGGAGGCTGGGAGAACGCCCGCATCGCCGCGCTCGTCCCGCGGAGCGAGCGCGCTCTCGCACCCAAGATCACCCGCCACGGCGCAGACGAGGACAAGCACGGGCGCATCTTCAACGCCCTCATGAAGAAGCGCGGCCTCGAACCCGTCGAGGTCCCGCCCGCCACCGACTACACCATGATCCTTGAGCGGAACGGCATCGGCCTCCCGCACGAGAAACTCAAGAGCGACCAGCCGCTCACCGTCCAGGACATCGTCACGTACCTCGCCCACAGCAGGGTCACCGAACAGCGCGCCTCCGAGGAGATGGAGCTCCTGCGCAAGCACTTCGCCGACCACCCCGACGTCGGGCGCGCGGTCAGGATGATCTCCAACGACGAGGACAACCACCTCGCGTACTGCCACGAGGAGTTGCTGCGCTTCGCGGCGGCCGGTCACGGCCGCGTGATCCAGCGGACCCTCCGCGAGTGCGCCCTCGCGGAGATCCGTATCTACCGTGACGTCAGCCTCGCCGTGATGGCCGACATGGGCCGCGTCCTCGGCTGGTCCAGGCCCAAGGCCGCCGTCCTCGCCGCGGGCATCCACGCCGTCTACCTGTACGAGAGGCTCGGCGGCTGGCGCCGCATGGTCTCCCTGAAGATGCCCGAACGCCGCGACGCGCTCGGCGGACCGGCCACCCCGGAGCCCGAGTTCGCGTGACCGACGGGCACGCGCGCGTGGCCCCCGAAACGGCTCCACGCGCGCGTACGCCACGAAACCACACCTGAAGCAGCCGCCCGCGGCCGCGACTACAACCAGCCCTGCCGCTTGAACAGCCCGTACAACAGCACCTCCAGCACGGCCATCACCGCGATCAGCGCCGGATAGAACCACACCCAGTGCAGTTCCGGCATGTGCTCGAAGTTCATGCCGTAGATGCCCGCGAGCATCGTGGGAACGGCGGCCATCGCCGCCCACGAGGAGATCTTCCGCATGTCGTCGTTCTGCCGGACGCTCATCTGGGCGAGATGGGCCGACAGGACGTCCGAGACCAGCCGGTCCAGACCCTCCACGGACTCGTTCACGCGCGTGAGGTGGTCGTTCACGTCACGGAAGAAGGGCTGCGCACGGTCGTCCACGAAGGGCACCGCCGTGGCGGACAGGCCCGTGCCGGCGAGCCGTGACAGCGGGACGGCGAGCGGGACCGTGGCCCGGCGGAACTCCAGGACCTGCCGCTTGAAGGCGTAGATCCGGGACGCGGTGTGCCGCGAGCTGCCGATGTCCGGCGAGAAGACCTCCGCCTCCAGCTCCTCCAAGTCGGTCTGCAACTCGGTCGCCACGTCCAGGTAGTGGTCGACCGTGGCGTCCATGAGCGCGTACAGCACCGACGTGGGCCCCTTGCCGAGCATCTCGGGCTCGTCCTCCAGGCGGCGTCGTACGACCCCGAGGGGAGTGCCCTCGCCGTGCCGTACGGTCACCACGAACCCCTTACCGAGGAAGACCATGACCTCGCCCGTGGAGACGGTGTCACCGGCCGGCTCGTACACGACCGGCTTGAGGACCAGGAACAGCGAGTCCTCGTACACCTCCAGCTTGGGCCGCTGATGCGCCTTCAGAGCGTCCTCCACGGCGAGCGGATGCAGCCCGAACTCCTGGGTGACCAGGCCGAACTCGTTCTCCGTCGGCTCGTGCAGCCCGATCCAGACGAAGCCGCCCGCGGCCCGCGCGTCCGCCAGGGCGTCGGACAGGTCCTCAGGGCCCTTGGTGCGGCGTCCGTCGCGGTAGACGGCACAGTCGACGATCACAGGGCATGTCCTTCCGTCGTCGGCCCGGGAGCGCACCACGGGTGCCCCGAACCCCGGAGGAGCACACCGGCGCCCCGTCTAGGCTGGGCGGCATGCCCACGTTGATCCTTGTACGGCACGGACGGTCCACCGCCAACACCTCCGGCTTGCTCGCCGGGTGGACGCCGGGCGTCGCCCTGGACGAACGCGGCGCCGCGCAGGCCGCCGCACTGCCCGGGCGCCTCGCCGGGCTGCCGATCTCCGAGGTGGTCACCAGCCCGCTGCAGCGCTGCCAGGAGACGCTCCGGCCGCTCCTCGACGCCCGCCCGGAGCTCAGCCCGCACACCGACGAGCGGATCGGTGAGGCGCACTACGGCGACTGGTCCGGCCGCAAGCTCGCCGAGCTGGGGGACGAGCCGCTGATGGAGGTCGTCCAGGCCCATCCGTCGGCGGCCGCGTTCCCCGGCGGCGAGTCGATGCGGGCGATGCAGGACCGTGCCGTGGCGGCCGTACGCGAGTGGAACGCGCGCGTGGAGCGCGATCACGGTGCCGACGCCGTGTACGTCATGTGCTCGCACGGCGACATCATCAAGTCCCTCGTGGCGGACGCGCTCGGACTCCATCTCGACCTCTTCCAGCGGATCTCCGTGGAACCGTGCTCCGTCACCGCGATCCGTTACACCCGCTTGCGGCCGTTCCTCGTTCGCCTCGGCGACACCGGGGATTTCGCGTCCCTTGCCCCTCGGGAGGAGCCGCCGGGCACCGACGCTCCGGTCGGAGGCGACGCGGGCGCACCGTGATCGTCAACCGCAGTAGGGTGAAGCGGTCGCAGCGGTACAGCGCGTGTCAGCAGCAGCCGCGGCGGCCGGTCCCGACGTCGATTCCAATGGAGACAGGACGTGTCCCGTCAGGTGTTCCTCTACGACCCCCCGGACCGCTTCGTGGCCGGTACGGTCGGGCTGCCCGGGCGCCGTACCTTCTTCCTGCAGGCTTCATCAGGGCAGCGCGTCACCAGCGTCGCCCTGGAGAAGACCCAGGTCGCGGCGCTCGCCGAGCGCATGGACGAACTGCTCGACGAGGTCGTACGGCGCAGTGGGGGCAGCGCTTCTGTCCCTGCCGTGGCACCCAGTGAGATCTCCGACACGGCTCCGCTGGAGACGCCGGTCGAGGAGGAGTTCCGGGTCGGCACCATGGCGCTGGCCTGGGACGGCGACGAGCAGCGCATGATCGTCGAGGCACAGGCCCTGGTGGAGCTGGACGCCGACTCCGAGGAGGACCTGGCCGAGGCCGAGGAAAAGTTGCTCCAGGACGAGGAGAACGGCCCGCCGATGCTCCGTGTCCGGCTCAGCGGCACGCAGGCCCGTGCCTTCGCCAAGCGCGCCCTCGACGTCGTCAACGCGGGACGCCCGCCGTGCCCGCTGTGCAGCCTGCCGCTCGACCCGGAGGGACACGTATGTCCGCGCCAGAACGGATACCGTCGCGAAGCGTGACGTCCGCCGAACTGCTCGCCAAGGGCGAGCTGACCGTGCGCGGCCGCATCCGCGAGGCGTCCAACGCGGCGCTGTACTGCACGGTGACGTACGAGGGCAGGGAAGCCGCCTGCATCTACAAGCCCGTCGCAGGCGAGAGACCCCTGTGGGACTTCCCCGACGGGACGCTCGCCCAGCGCGAGGTCGCGGCGTTCGAGGTCTCCGAGGCGACCGGTTGGGGCCTCGTACCGCCCACCGTGCTGCGCGAGGGGCCGTACGGCGAGGGCATGTGCCAGCTGTGGATCGAGGGACAGCCGGGCGCCGAGCTCCTGGCCCTCGTCGACGGCGAGGAGCCGGAGGAAGGCTGGAAGGCGATCGGCTTCGCCGAGGTCGGCGAGGGGAAGACGGCCCTCCTGGTGCACGCCGACGACGCGCGGCTGCGGCGGCTCGCCGTCCTCGACGCGGTCATCAACAACGCCGACCGCAAGGGCGGCCATCTGCTGCCGGCCGCTGAGGGCCGCCTGTACGGCATCGACCACGGCGTCACCTTCAACGCCGAGAACAAGCTGCGCACCCTTCTGTGGGGGTGGGCGGGCGAGCCCCTCACGGAGGAGTCGCTCGACGTTCTCCGCCGGCTGCGGGACGGGCTCACGGCCGGGGGAGAGCTGGCCGGGCGGCTGGGCGCGCTGATCACGGACGTGGAGCTCGACGCACTCCGTGAGCGGGTCGGAGCGCTCCTCGCCGGCGGCAGGCATCCCGAGCCGTCCGGGGAGTGGCCGGCCATTCCGTGGCCCCCTGTCTGACGCCCGCGCGCCCGCCGTCCCACCGACCCGGTTTCTCCGCCCCCGCCGCCCCTGGATCTTTCAGCCCTTCCGGCGTTTGAGGAGCGGGGTCCGGGGCGGAGCCCCGGAGACGGGACGGGACGGGACGGGGCGGCGGGGGCGACAACCCCGAGACACCAACCATGCACGGCGGGACGTAACACACAAGACCGCCTTCCCGGCCATCCGCCCCCGGTCCGGTTCGTATGCGGAACTTCCGTCCGGTTAGGCTCATGACATGCATGCCTGGCCCGCTTCCGACGTCCCCGCCCTGCCTGGCAAGGGCCGCGACCTCCGGATCCACGACACCGCGACCGGTGGTCCCGTCACCCTGGACCCCGGCCCCGTCGCCCGTCTCTACGTCTGCGGGATCACTCCCTACGACGCGACCCACATGGGTCACGCGGCGACCTACAACGCGTTCGACCTCGTTCAGCGCGTGTGGCTCGACACCAAGCGCCAGGTCCAGTACGTGCAGAACGTCACGGACGTCGACGACCCGCTGCTGGAGCGAGCGGAGCGGGACGGCGTCGACTGGGCGGCCCTCGCCGAGCAGGAGACCGCCCTCTTCCGCGAGGACATGACCGCCCTGCGGATGCTGCCCCCGCAGCACTACATCGGGGCCGTCGAGGCGATACCCGGGATCGTCCCGCTCGTCGAGCGGTTGCGCGACGCCGGCGCCGCGTACGAACTCGAAGGGGACGTCTACTTCTCCGTCGAGTCCGACCCGAACTTCGGCAAGGTCTCCAATCTGGACGCCGCCGCGATGCGCCTGCTGTCCGCCGAGCGCGGCGGCGACCCGGACCGCCCGGGCAAGAAGAACCCGCTCGACCCGATGCTCTGGATGGCCGCCCGCGAGGGCGAGCCCAGCTGGGACGGCGGCTCGCTCGGCCGCGGCCGGCCCGGCTGGCACATCGAGTGCGTCGCCATCGCCCTCGACCACCTCGGCATGGGCTTCGACATCCAGGGCGGGGGATCGGATCTGGCCTTCCCGCACCACGAGATGGGCGCCTCGCACGCCCAGGCACTGACCGGCGAGTTCCCCATGGCCAAGGCGTACGTCCACGCCGGGATGGTCGCGCTCGACGGCGAGAAGATGTCGAAGTCGAAGGGCAACCTCGTCTTCGTGTCCAAGCTGCGGCACGACGGGGTCGACCCCGCGGCCATACGGCTCGCGCTGCTGGCCCACCACTACCGCGCCGACTGGGAGTGGACCGACCAGGTCCTCGCGGACGCCGTCGCCCGCCTCGACCGCTGGCGCGCGGCCGTGTCGCGGCCCGACGGCCCGCCCGCCGAGGCACTGGTCGAGGAGATCCGCGAGGCCCTCGCGAACGACCTGGACGCCCCGGCCGCGCTCGCCGCGGTCGACCGCTGGGCCGACCTGCAGAAGGAGCGGGGCGGTACGGACGAGGGCGCGCCCGGAGTCGTCTCGCGTGCGGTGGACGCGCTGCTGGGTGTGGCGCTGTGACCTCTGTGACACGTGTGAATTCGTGACCGCTGTGAGGTAACCGTCGTGCACGGCAAAGGGGCGTTTCCCCGTGCGGGAAGCGCCCCTTCATCCTGTCAAGAGGCTGTCGGACGGCTGCTTGTTGCTGCGGTGGCATACGACATGTGATGGGGTGACAGAGGAAGTTGACCGTTGGACCGGCCAACTGGCCGGTTCCCACGCGGAAGGACACGCAGTGACACCCCCGCACTCTTCCCCCGCACCACACTTCAGCCGGAGAGGGCTGCTCACGGCCGGAGCGGCCACCGCCGGTGCCGTACTCCTCGGATCACCCGCCGAGGCGGCCCCGCACTCCGCACGGACCCGGCCCTCCCTGATTCCGCTGCCCGACGGCTTCCGCCCCGAGGGCATCGCGATCGGCGGCGGCCCGTACGCCTACCTCGGCTCGCTCGGCGACGGCTCGATCTACCGCGCCTCCTTACGCACCGGAGAGGGCCGGATCATCTCGGCCGGACCCGGTACGCCGTCCGTGGGCCTCAAACTCGACGACCGGGGGCGGCTGTTCGTCGCCGGGCGCGGTCAGGGAGCCCGCGTGGTCGACGTGCGCACGGGGGAGATCCTCGCCTCGTACACGCTGACCACGGCGACCCCGACGTTCACCAACGACGTGTTCCTGACGCCGCGCACGGCCTGGTTCACGGACTCCTTCCAGCCCGCGCTGTACGCCCTGCCGCTCGGCCGGGGCGGTGCGCTGCCGCGCCCGGAGGACGTCGTGACGGTCACCCTGAGCGGTGACTGGAGCCAGGTCCCCGGTGAGACCGTGAACGCCAACGGCATCACCCGCACCCCCGACGGCAAGGCGCTCCTCGTCGTGCAGTCCGGGGTCGGCGGCCTCCATCGCGTCGACCCGAGGACCGGAGTGACCGGACTCGTCGACCTCGGTGACGCGGCCCCGCTCACCAACGGCGACGGGCTGCTGCTGATCGGACGGACGCTGTACGTCGTGCAGAACCGCCAGAACGCGATCGACGTGTTCACGCTGGCCGCGGACGGCACCAGCGGTGTCTTCCAGAAGCGCCTCACGGCCCCGGACTTCGACGTACCGACCACCGTGGCCGCCCACAAGGGAACGCTCTACCTGCCCAACGCCCGGTTCACCACCACGCCGACGCCGGACACGACGTACGCCGTCGTCGCAGTGGAGCGCTGAAGCGCTGACCTGCACGGGGGAGCACCCCAGCCGCTACG
>NZ_JBEYXP010000113.1:0-11653 GCF_040704615.1 Streptomyces sp. NPDC046862
CCCAGCGTCTGCTGGAGACGTCGGACTACTCGGTGGACGAGGTCGCCGGGCGCTGCGGCTTCCGCTCACCCGTCGCCCTGCGCGGCCACTTCCGGCGCCAGCTGGGCTCGTCCCCGGCGGCCTACCGGGCGGCGTACCGGGCGCGGCGGCCCCAGAACAGCGAGAAGCCGGACGGCGCGGACGGCCACTCCGGTCCGGGCGGACCGCAACCGGTGCCGCAGGAACCGCATCCGCTCCCGCTCCAGACGCGCCGTACGGCGGCCGCGAGCGCCCTGGCCCCGGCGGCCTCGCTCTCCACGGAGGGCGCCAAGCCGGAGCTGTACGCCACGGGACGTCTGCCGGGCCAGCGCAGCGCCCCGTAGCCGACGTGAGACGTCATCGGCCCGGTCCCGCACTGATCACGCAGGTGCAGGACCGGGCCGTTCGCTTGTCACGGGCCGTAAGGTGAGACACATGAACGATCGCATGGTGTGGATCGACTGCGAGATGACCGGGCTCTCGCTGTCCGACGACGCGCTCATCGAGGTGGCCGCGCTGGTCACCGACTCGGAGCTGAACGTACTCGGTGAGGGCGTGGACATCGTCATCCGTCCGCCGGCCAGGGCGCTGGAGACGATGCCGGAGGTGGTCCGTCAGATGCACACCGCGTCCGGGCTGCTGGACGAGCTCGCCGGCGGCACGACGCTGGTGGAGGCGGAGGAGCAGGTCCTCGCCTACGTCCGCGAGCACGTCAAGGAACCCGGCAAGGCCCCGCTGTGCGGCAACTCGGTCGGCACCGACCGCGGCTTCCTCGCCCGTGACATGGCGGCGCTGGAGAACTACCTCCACTACCGGATCGTGGACGTCAGCTCCGTCAAGGAGCTGGCCCGCCGCTGGTACCCGCGGGCGTACTTCAACAGCCCCGAGAAGAACGGCAACCACCGGGCGCTCGCCGACATCCGCGAGTCCATCGCGGAGCTCCGCTACTACCGGGAGGCGATCTTCGTCCCCCAGCCGGGCCCGGACTCCGACACGGCGAGGACGATCGCCGCGAAGCACGTCCTGCCAGGCGGGTAAGCACCCTCGCCGGGCCCCGCCGAAACCTTGGCGCGAGCACCCCTTCGGACCCTGTACACTTTTTCTCGGCCGGTCGGTGAACCACTCGGAGAACCGCCGGTCATGGTGGGTGTAGCTCAGCTGGTAGAGCACCTGGTTGTGGTCCAGGATGTCGCGGGTTCAAGTCCCGTCACTCACCCTCAGGCGAAGGCGACGTGTGCCCGCGGATAGCGCGGGCTGGGTCGCCTTCGGCGTTTTTTGCGCGGCTTCGCCGCGCGGGCGGGGGCTTCGCCACCCGCACCCCCATCGCGTGCGGCGAGCCGGAGAGGGTGACGGACCCCGCTTCGCCGTGCGCGGTGGGCCGAGGACTTCGACGTACCGGGATTCGTTACCCACTCCCCTTCGCGGGGCGGGCCGGAGATTTCGAGGTACCGCACGCGCGATCCGTTTCTCCAGCCGGTGACCGTCGGCGGGGCACCGGCTGGAGGTTTCTCACGGGCAGGTGAGGTCCCGGGACGGGAGCCGGCCGTCGCGCAGGTAGGCGTTCACCGCCTCGTCGGCGCACGGGACCGTGGTCAGCCCCTCCGCTCCGCGGCCGTACACGCCGTGGGCGCGGGTGTCCGCCGTGAGCAGTCGCTGTCCCGGTCGACGCCAGGAACACACGGGCCTCGGGAACATCCGGTCAGCCCGCCGCTTCGGCCTGGGGCCGGCCACGGGTTCCGTTCCGCCGTGTCCGGGCGGGGAACGGTTCACGTTCACGTTCGTGTTGTGAACACTTCACGCAAAGCGCGGGTTGCCGCCAACGCTCCGTGGCCGCCTACGACGAGAACCGCTCCACCAACTCCGTCGGCAGGACCACCTGACGCCGCTCCAGACCCCGTGACACCGCCGGGCGGCGGTCGGCTATCTCGTCCAGGAGGAGGTCGAGCATCGCGCGGCCCATCTCCTCTATGGGCTGACGGACGCTGGTCAGGGGCGGGTCCATGTGGCGGGCGATCGCCGAATCGTCGTAGCCGACGAGGGCGACGTCGTCGGGGATGCGGCGGCCCTCCTCGCGGAGCACCTGGCGGGCGCCCGCCGCCATCACGTCCGACTCCGCGAAGACCGCGTCCAGGTCGGGGCACCGCTCAAGGAGTTCGGCCATCGCCCGGCGGCCGCCCTCCTCCGTGAAGTCGCCCGAGACGATCAGCTGCTCGTCCACGGGTCGGCCGTGGTCGGCCAGCGCCTCGCGGTAGCCCTCGATGCGCCGCTGGGCACCGTAGACGTCGAGGCGGCCGGTGATCGTGGCGATCGTGCCGCGGCCCCGGGCGATGAGGTGCTCCACGGCCGAGCGGCCCCCGCCGTAGTTGTCCGAGTCCACCGACGGCAGCGTCTCGTGGGCCGAGCGCGGGCCGCTGATCACGGCCGGGATCTCCAGCTGGGCCAGCAGGTCGGGCAGGGGGTCGTCGGCGTGCACCGACACGAGGAGGACGCCGTCCACGCGGTGCGCCGACAGGTACTGGGCCAGGCGGCTGCGCTCGCGGTCGCTGCCCGCGAAGATCAGCAGCAGCTGCATCTCCGTGTCCGTCAGGGCCCCGCCGACACCCTTGAGCATGTCCGAGAAGTACGGCTCCGCGAAGAAGCGGGTCTCCGGCTCGGGGACGACGAGGGCGATCGCGTCCGTACGGTTCGCGGCGAGCGCCCTGGCCGCCGTGTTCGGGACGTAGCCGAGCTCCGCCACCGCCGCCTCGACCGCCGCGCGGGTCGCGTCGCTGACCCGGGGCGAGCCGTTGATCACCCGGGAGACCGTCCCGCGGCCGACACCGGCCCGCGCGGCGACCTCCTCCAGGGTCGGTCGCCGACCGCTCCGGCCCCGCCCCGCATGACCAACCATGGTCCGCCTCCTGTCACCACCGCGCCGGCCTGGAATCTAACAGCCCTGATCCCCGTACGACGTGCGGGAGTCTCCGGTTCCACCTGCCACGACCCGTCGTCCCGCCACTCTCTGAAGCCTCACCCGTCACAGCAGTCTCACCCGCACCGCGCCGCGGCACGCTCGGCCGGTGCCCACCGGGTTAGCTAACAGGCCGATAACCGAAGACACATCTCTGCGTCCGCTCCCTTGACACCCCCGCACGAACCGACGACTCTTCAACACATCACTTGTGGGAGCGCTCCCACACTACCTGACACATACACAACCCGCACGTTCCCCGCCCGAGCCGCAGCATGAACAAACGGGCCCAACAACGCAGTTGGCCGGGGGGTCGGCACGTCAGGGCAACAGGAGGACGCAATGCGAGCACGTACCCGAATCGCCCGCCAGACGGGGGTCCTCGCGGCCGTCGCCGCGCTGGGTGCCGGGCTGCTGGCCGGATGTGCCGACGACGGTGACAGCGGCAGCTCGTCTTCTGAGGGCGGTGGCGGCAAGACCACGATCACCCTGGGGCTCTTCGGTACGCAGGGCTTCAAGGAGGCCGGGCTCTACAAGGAGTACGAGAAGCTCAACCCCAAGATCAAGATCCAGGAGAACGTGGTCGAGCGGAACGAGAACTACTACCCCGCTCTCGTCAACCACCTGACCACCAACAGCGGCCTGCAGGACGTCCAGGCCGTCGAGGTCGGCAACATCGCCGAGGTCACCGAGACCCAGGCGAGCAAGCTCGTGGACCTCTCCAAGGTGTCGGGCGTGAAGAGCGGCACCTGGCTGGACTGGAAGTGGAAGCAGGCCACCACCAAGGACGGCCAGACCATCGGCCTCGGCACCGACATCGGCCCGATGGCCATCTGCTACCGCAAGGACCTCTTCGAGCAGGCCGGGCTGCCCAGCGACCGCGAGGACGTCGGCAAGCTGTGGTCGGGCGACTGGAACAAGCTGGTCAAGGCCGGTGAGACGTACAAGAAGAAGGCGCCCGGCGGCACGTACTTCATGGACTCCCCCGGCGGTCTGCTCAACGCGATCGTCAGCAGTGAGAAGGACAAGTACTACGACGCCTCCGGCAAGGTCATCTACAAGTCGAACCCTGCCATCAAGAGCGCCTTCGACCTGACCGCGAAGGCCGCCAAGGAGGGGCTGGTCGGCGCGCAGACGCAGTTCCAGCCGGCCTGGGACACGACGATCGCCAACAGCAAGTTCGCCGCGGTCGCCTGCCCGCCGTGGATGCTCGGCTACCTGAAGGGCAAGTCGAAGCCGGAGAACGCCGGCAAGTGGGACGTGGCCGCCGCGCCCAAGGCCGGCAACTGGGGCGGCACCTTCCTGACCGTGCCCAAGAGCGGCAAGAACGTGAAGGAGGCGGAGAAGCTGGTCACCTGGCTGACCGCGCCCGAGCAGCTGGCCAAGCTGTTCAGCGTGCAGGGCAGCTTCCCCAGCACCCCGGGCTCCTACACCCTGCCGCTGGTGACGGACGCGAAGAACGATATGACCGGTGACGCGCCCATCGGCAAGATCTTCGCCGAGGCCGCCCAGTCCATCCCGACGCAGGTCATCGGCCCGAAGGACCAGATCATCCAGCAGGGTCTGACCGACAACGGCGTCATCCTCGTCACCAAGGGCAAGTCGGCCAAGGATGCCTGGGAGACGGCCACCAAGACCATCGACAACAACCTGGAGAAGTGACCGGTATGGCCACCCGGCACGACACCGCCGCGCCCCCCGTGAAGGAGGGGGGCGCGGCCCCGGCCCGTCCGCCCGCGGACGCCCTGCCCCCGGAGGAGGAACGCCGCCGGGCCCGACGGTCCCGCCGCTGGCAGCGGGACGTGCGCTGGAGCCCGTACGCGTTCGTCTCGCCGTTCTTCCTGCTGTTCGTCGCGTTCGGTCTGTTCCCGCTGATCTACACGGCCTGGGCCTCGCTGCACACGGTCGAGCTGACGGCACCCACCGACATGGAGTGGGCGGGCCTGCGCAACTACACGCGGATCTTCGACGACGACTTCTTCTGGAACGCGGCGAAGAACACCCTGACCATCGGCGTCATCTCCACCGTTCCGCAGCTGCTGATGGCGATGGGCCTCGCCCACATCCTCAACTACAAGTTGCGGGGCTCCACCTTCTACCGGGTCGTGATGCTCGCGCCGTACGCCACGTCGATCGCCGCCGCCTCGCTGGTGTTCGTGCTGCTCTTCGGCCGCGACTACGGCATGATCAACTGGGCGCTGCACTTCGTCGGCGTCGACGCGATCGACTGGCAGAACGACAAGTGGCCCTCGCAGATCGCCGTGTCGTCGATCATCATCTGGCGCTGGACCGGCTACAACGCGCTGATCTACCTGGCGGCGATGCAGGCGATCCCGCAGGACCTGTACGAGTCGGCGGCCCTGGACGGCGCGAACCGCTGGCAGCAGTTCTTCCACGTCACGCTGCCCGCGCTGCGCCCGACGATCCTGTTCACGTGCGTGGTGTCGACGATCGGGGCGAGCCAGGTCTTCGGTGAGCCGCTCCTCTTCGACGCCAACAAGGGCGCGTCCGGCGGCGCGGAGCACCAGTTCCAGACGCTCGGCCTGTACCTGTACGAGCAGGGCTGGGTGAACCAGCACCTGGGCCGGGCCTCCGCCATCGCCTGGGCGATGTTCCTGATCCTCATCGTGGTCGGGATCGTCAACTACGTCATCTCGCGCCGGCTGCGCGCCAGTAGTTAAGGAGAACCGGCCGTGACGACGACCCTGACGAAACCC
The DNA here is from genome assembly GCF_040704615.1 of Streptomyces sp. NPDC046862. Classification (NCBI taxonomy): domain Bacteria; kingdom Bacillati; phylum Actinomycetota; class Actinomycetes; order Kitasatosporales; family Streptomycetaceae; genus Streptomyces; species Streptomyces sp. NPDC046862. Next base: position 5,686 of record NZ_JBEYXP010000113.1, read on the forward strand.
CCGGCGGACGCCGTGCCCGAGCCGTCCAGTCGTGGGCGGCGCCCGAAGTCGGCGCGCGCCGGCGGCACCCTGCACGCCGGGCCGATCGCGTACGTGATCCTCGCGCTGTTCACCATCGGCTCGCTGTTCCCGCTGGTGTGGACGGCGATCGCCGCCTCGCGCGACACCCAGCGCCTGGCGGAGAACCCGCCGCCGTTCTGGTTCGGCTCGAACCTCTTCAACAACCTGGAGATCGCCTGGAAGGACGCCAATCTGGGCGAGGCGTTCTTCAACACCACGTTCGTGGCGGGCGTTTCGGCGGCGACCGTCGTGTTCCTGTCGACGATCGCCGGGTTCGCCTTCGCCAAGCTGCGCTTCAAGGGCCGCAACGCGCTGATGCTGATCGTGATCGGCACGATGATGGTGCCGCCGCAGCTCAGCGTGATCCCGCTGTACATGATGGTCGCCAAGCTCGACTGGACGGACCAGCTCCAGGCGGTGATCTTCCCGTCCCTGGTGAGCGCGTTCGGTGTGTTCTTCATGCGGCAGTACCTGCTGCAGGCGCTGCCCGACGAGATCATCGAGGCGGCCCGTGTGGACGGTGCGAGCAGCTGGCGTGTGGTGTGGCACGTGGTGTTCCCCGCCGCGCGGCCGGCCATGGCCGTCCTCGGGATGCTGGTGTTCGTCCAGACGTGGAACGACTTCCTGTGGCCGTTCCTGGTGCTGACCCAGAACGGCAACCCCACCGTGCAGGTCGCGGTCTCGGCCCTGGGCCGCGGCTACACCCCCGACCAGTCCCTGATCATGGCGGGCGCGCTGCTCGGCACGCTTCCGCTGCTCATCGTCTTCGCGATCTTCGGCAAGCAGATCGTGGGCGGCATCATGCAGGGCGCGGTGAAGGGCTGACCGTTCACAGCTGACCGTTCACCTGGGGCCGGGTCACCGCCGCTTCGGCCCCTTTCCTCCCCCCTCGCCCCTCCCCCTCATCCACCACTGTCGGTCTCCACGACCACCCTTGGGAGCGCTTCCATGCCTGAACCCGTGAACCCGGTGACCTTTCCTCCCGCCTTCCTCTGGGGCGCGGCGACCTCCGCGTACCAGATCGAGGGGGCGGTGCGGGAGGACGGCCGTACGCCGTCGATCTGGGACACCTTCAGCCATACGCCGGGCAGGACGGCCGGTGGCGAGACCGGTGACATCGCTGTCGACCACTACCACCGCTACCGCGACGACGTGGCGCTCATGGCGGACCTGGGCCTGGGCGCCTACCGCTTCTCGATCTCCTGGTCGCGCGTCCAGCCGACGGGCCGGGGCCCGGCGATCCAGAAGGGCCTGGACTTCTACCGCCGTCTGGTGGACGAACTGCTCTCGAAGGGCATCAAACCGGCCGTCACCCTCTACCACTGGGACCTCCCCCAGGAGTTGGAGGACGCGGGCGGCTGGCCGGAGCGCGAGACGGCGCTGCGGTTCGCCGAGTACGCGGGCATCGTCGGCGAGGCCCTCGGCGACCGTGTCGAGCAGTGGATCACGCTCAACGAGCCGTGGTGCAGCGCGTTCCTGGGCTACGCGTCCGGGGTGCACGCCCCGGGCCGTACGGACCCGGCGGCCTCGCTGCGCGCGGCCCACCACCTGAACCTGGCGCACGGCCTCGGCACCTCGGCCCTGCGCGCGGCGATGCCCGCCCGCAATCAGGTGGCGGTGAGCCTCAACTCCTCGGTGGTGCGCACTGTTTCGGAGTCGCCGGAGAACCGGGCGGCGGCCCGGAAGATCGACGACCTCGCCAACGGCGTCTTCCACGGCCCGATGCTGCACGGGGCGTACCCGGAGACGCTGTTGGAGGCGACGTCGTCGCTCACGGACTGGGGTTACGTCCTGGACGGCGACCTGACCCTGATCAACCAGCCCCTCGACGCGCTGGGCCTGAACTACTACACGCCGGCGCTGGTGGGCGCGGCGGACCCGGAGTCGTCGGCGGCCTCGCGCGCGGACGGCCACGGTCAGAGCGACCACTCGCCGTGGCCCGGGGCGGACGACGTGGAGTTCCACCAGACTCCGGGTGACCGCACGGAGATGGGCTGGACGATCGACCCGACGGGTCTGCACGAGCTGATCATGCGGTACACGCGGGAGGCACCGGGGTTGCCCTTGTACATCACGGAGAACGGCGCGGCCTACGACGACAAGCCCGACCCGGACGGCCGCGTCCACGACCCGGAGCGGATCGCCTACCTCCACGGCCACCTCCGCGCCGTCCGCCGCGCGATCGCCGAGGGCGCGGACGTGCGGGGGTACTTCCTCTGGTCCCTGATGGACAACTTCGAGTGGGCGTACGGCTACGAGAAGCGGTTCGGCGCGGTGTACGTGGACTACGGCACGCTGACGCGGACGCCGAAGTCGAGTGCCCTGTGGTACGGGCAGGCGGCCCGAACGGGTGCGTTGCCGCCGCTGGCCACGGCGGAGTAGGAACGGCGGGGGATCGGGGGATCGGGGGATCGGGGGATCGGGGGTGCGGGGCGCGGCACCGGTGAGGGGAGTGCCGCGCCCCGCTTTTCTGCCTCCACGCCGGACGCCCGGGAGGACAAGACGGGGCGGCAGGCCGCTGCGGGTCAGGTGCCTGCGAACAGTTCCTCGACGCTCGTGGCGGTGAGCGCCCGGTCGAACCAACGGCCCAGGACGTTCAGGTCCGTGCAGGAGGCGATGCGTTCCCGGGCAGCTTCGGGGAGCGCGATGCCGCGCAGGTCGAGGATACGGAGGATGTCCTCGGCGCGACCCTCGGCACGGCCCTCGGCACGGCCCTCGTTGCGGGTTTCCTCGATGAGGGTGCCGCTGCCGGGGAAGCGGCTGGTGCGCACGGTCACCAGGTGCCTCCAGAGTTCACGGGCCCGGGCATCGCCCAGACCGATCTCGGTCGGTGTATTCCGCCCAGTCCTCCGCGGTCTGGCCGCCTGTGCCGGCCAGCGCCGCCGCCAGCGCTTCCAGTATCACAGGGAGAGCCGGGTCTTTGGCGTGAGTGAGCGCGGAGAAGACGGCAAGGGGAAGGTCGTCGGCCGCCTCCTCCGGATCAATGATCGCGGGAAGGTTGTCCGGGCCCAGGACCAGCGGGAGGACCGCGATGCTGGTGTGGACGGGCAGACCCCGACGAGGCGGCCGTTGCTGAAGACGGCAGCGCTGGACATCCCTTCCCAGGCGTCCCGTTCGGGGTCCGGGTCGTCCTTGGGAGGGGACGTGATTCTCAGGTCGAGGGTGCCTTCACGCCGGTTGGAGAGGACCGCGCACGTCGCGTCCATGTGCTCCGCGTCCCGGAAACGCGAACCGTCCCCGTCCGTACGGAGCTTGAAACGCGGGAAGCCGAGGGCGGTGCAGCGCAGCACCGCGTCCTGCTCCTCCACCCGGCCGAAGGAGACGGACGGGATGTCGGCATCGGTATCGGCGTCACCCTGAAGCTTCAGCACAGCAACATCGATCCCCGCGTGCCGCCACTCCACCGCCGCCTCGACCGTCCGTTCCCCCGGCCTGTCGGCCTCGAAGCGGACCCGTACGGACTGTGCGCCCTCGACGACGTGCGCGGCCGTCAGCACCAGGCCCTGCGAGACGAGATAGCCCGAGCCCCGCCGGCCCGGACCCGCGCCCGCGCCCGCGTCCGCGTCCGCCGGTACGACGATGATCTCCGCGGCGCGCTCGGCCCTCAGCCCCCGCTCAGCGTTCGCCGTCAACCTCGCCACCCGCGATCAGCAGCGTCCGCGGCACGCTCCCGTCCGCCGGTACGACCTTGGGGGTGAGGGTGACCGTGATCCGCTGCGTCTGCGCGTGCGCGTACTTGCCGTTCGCCCCGGCCTCGACGACCCACAGCCGCACCTTCGCGTCCCCGCCCGCCTCACGGCTGACCGCGACCGTCGCCTCGACCTCCACCGGCCCGAGCTCGAACCGCACGGCCTTGCCCTCCCCGTCCGCGAGGGCAACGGTCAACTGCTGCCGCAACTCACGGATCATGTTCGGACAGTTCGATCACGCTTCCCCCTCGTACGCACCGTCTTCAGATGCTACAAGTCAGCTCACTGACCGCGCGGTTCCCGTACCACCGCCACGTCCCCGGGCGCGACGGTCACCGATCCGCCCTCCACCGGCTTGCCCGAGAGCAGCTCGGTGGCGTCGGCCGCGACCTCCACCTCGGCCCCCTCGCCGCCGTGGTCGATGAGGAAGAGGTAGTCGGCGTCCGGGCCGCGGCGCAGCACCGCCTCGACGCCCTCCGGGGTCGTACGGGCCGGGTCCACGCCTGCCTCCGTACGGATGCGGTCCAGCAGGCGGGCGAGTGTCTCCGGGTCGGGGCGCGTGGCCAGGTACCACGTGCTGCCCGCGCCGAGGGCGTTCCTCGTCACCGCCGGAACCCCTGCCAGGGGCCCGTCCGTGTACGAGGCGATCGCCTCCGCGCCCGCCAGTTCCACCCGCTCCGACCACAGTGAGGCAGTGGCGCCCTCCGGCACCTCCCCGTCCAGTCCCAGCGACTCGCCCGGCAGGAGGGGGAAGAGTTCGTCCGTCCGTACGCCGAGCGCCTCTCGGAACGCACCCGGGTAACCGCCCAGCCGGACATGGCAGTTCTCGTCGACCGCCCCGCTGTGGAAGCCGATCGCCAGGGTGCCGCCGCGCTCCGCGAAGGCCACGAGGTTCGCCGTGCTCTCGTCGTCCACCAGGTACAGGCTGGGCGCCAGGACCAGGCGGTACGAGGAGAGGTCCGCGTCCGGGCGTACGAAGTCCACCGCGACGCCCGCGCGCCACAGCGGCTCGTACCAGGAGCGGACCAGGTCCAGGAAGCGCACCTCGGCGCTCGGCTGGGAGGGGAGTTCCAGGGCCCAGCGGGCGCCCCAGTCCCAGACGACGGCCACCTGGGCCGGGACGCCGCTGCCGCGTACCTCCGCGAGCGCGCGCAGGTCCGCGCCCAGCCGGACCACGTCCCGCCAGATCCGGCTGTCCGTGCCCGCGTGGGGCAGCATCGCCGAGTGCCACTGTTCGGCTCCGGCCTTCGCGGCCCGCCACTGGAAGTACGCGATGCCGTCGGCGCCGCGTGCCACGTGGGCGAGGGCGTTGCGGCGCAGCTCGCCCGGGTGCTTGGCGCGGTTCACCGGCTGCCAGTTCACCGCGCCCGTGGAGTGCTCCATGAGCAGCCACGGGCCGTCGGTCAGCGACCGCACCAGGTCGCCGCTCATCGCGATGTCGATCTGCGACTCGGGGTCCGTCGAGCGGAGGTAGTGGTCGTTGGAGACGACGTCCAGCTCCGGGGCCCAGCGCCAGTAGTCCAGGGCGTCGAAGTTGTGCATCACCATGAAGTTGGTGGTGGCGGGGATCGTGGGAGCCGCCTCCCGCAGCACGTCCCTCTCCGCCGTGTACAGCGACAGCACCTCGTCGCTGCAGAAGCGGCGCCAGTCGAGCTGGTGGGTGGGGTTCGGGACGGCGCCCGTCGCCCGGGGCGGCAGGATCTCGTCCCAGTCGTAGTACCACTGGCTCCAGAAGGTGGTGCCCCAGGCGTCGTTGAGGGACGCCAGGTCGTTGCCGTACCGCATGCGCAGCCAGCCCCGGAACGCCTCGGCGCTGGTGTCGCAGTGGCACTCGGCGTTGTGGCAGGCGTACTCGTTGTGGACGTGCCACATCGCGACCGCCGGGTGGTTGGCGTAACGCCGCGCCAGCTCGCCCGCCATGCGCAGGGCCGCCCTGCGGTACGCGGGGCTGCTCGGGCAGAACGTCTGGCGGCTGCCGTACGACAGACGCCGGCCGTCCCTGTCCACGGGCAGCGCCTCGGGGTGCGCCCGGAAGAACCAGGCGGGCGGCGCGGCCGTCGGGGTGGCCAGGTCGGCCGCGATGCCGTGGGTGTACAGCAGGTCGAGGACCCGGTCCAGGAGCGTGAAGTCGTAGACGCCCTCGGCCGGTTCGAGCAGGGCCCAGGAGAAGATGCCGACGCTGACCATGGTGACCCCGGCCTCGCGCATCAGGCGCATGT
>NZ_JBEYXP010000114.1:0-11010 GCF_040704615.1 Streptomyces sp. NPDC046862
AGCGGCGCGAAGTGGTTGGCTCCCCATCCGACAGCCGCGACCCCTACGGCGACCGTTGCCGACAAGGCTCCGGCGCCCGCTGCTGTGACCGCCTAGACCCTGCTCCACCGCTGGTTGGCGGTGCCGAGGCCGGTCCACAGCTGGACCTTCGAACCGTTGGCGGTGCCCGAGCCGGTCACGTCGATGACCAGACCGTTGGAGCGGTTGACGATGGTTCCGTCCACACGGAACGCCCACTGCTGGCTGGTCTTGCCGTTACAGGCCCACAGGATCACCTTGGTCCCCGCGGTGGTGCCGTCGCCGTTCGCCGCAAGGCACTTGCCGGAGACCCGCAGCTCGCCCGCGCTGGTCTGGGTGATGGTCTGGTTGGCGTTGCCCGAGCAGTCGTAGATCTGGACCTGGACGCCGGTCTGGCCGTTCGGGACGTCCAGGCAGCGGCCGGAGTTCGCGACCTTCAGCGTGAAGGTTCCGGCCGTGGGCAGCGGGTCCTGGACGAGCTGCCAGTCCTGGGAGCCGTCGTCGGCCGAGGCGGCAAGGGTGACGGAGCCGCCCGCGGTCGCGCCCGTCATGTAGAGGCTCGTGTTCCGCACCGAGCGGAGCTTGTAGTACCCGCTGGTGGAGGAGGCGACCAGGGCCCATCGCTTGTCGGTGGCGTCGTCGTCGACCCACTGGGCCAGCTTCTGCCCGGCCGTCGCCGTGCCGGTCCAGATGGCGACCGCGCGGCCGCCGGCCTTGTTCAGCAGGGTGATGTCGGACCCCTTGCTCTGGGTGTGCCAGCGCTGGGTGATGTCCGAGGAGTTCACGGCACTCGTGACCAGGTCGGCGACATTGCCGGTGAGGTTGGCGTCCTGCGACTTGCCGGAGGCGGGGGCCAGGGCCTGGCCGGTCAGCCGGTTGACGAGGGTGTAGTAGGCGCCGTCGGAGCGGCCGAGGTCGACCTCGGCGTACTTCACCGGCCCGACGCTCGTACCGCTCCAGGACGCCTGGAGGATCAGCACGCGTCCGGTCCCGTCGACGTACTGGAGGTTGCGGCTGTACCCGGAGGCGATCGGGGTCTGGTACTGCTTCCAGGTGCCGGTGGACGAGCCGGACTCGTTCACCCACACGCTTCCGCTGCCGGACGCGTTGTAGACGATCCGGCCGTCGGGCATCGGGAGCAGGACCGGGCTGCCGCCCGTGGACAGCGTGCTGCCGCCCGACGGTACGGGCAGCGAGGTGATGGCCGCGTCGGTGCCGGCGTAGAACTTCGTCGGGTCGTCCGCGATCCGGTACCGGACGTTCGTGCCGCCGCCCCAGTACTCGTACGTCATCAGCCACTTGCCGTCGGTCGTCGGCGCGACCGTGGTCATGCCGGGGCGGCCGCCGCCGATCTCCGTCTTGCCGCTTCCCATGTTCACGGTGGAGCCGGGGACGTCGACGACCGGGCTGCTCCATGCGGACGTGCTGGTGCCGTCCCACGTCCGGTGCACGAGGACCTGGCCGCCGGAGTCGGTCGCGGTGGCGTTGGCGGGGTCGAGAGTCGGGGCGCCGGTGCTGGTGTCGTAACCCGTGTAGTCGTTCTCGTCGGAGTAGTAGGCGATCAACTGGCCATTGCGGGCGAGGAGATGCGGTTCCCAGATTGGGTCGACCTGCTTGTACGTGTTCGCGGTCGAGGTGCGCCCGACGGCGCCCGCGCTGCCACCCTGCCAGGAGCCCGCGGCGATGATGTTCTGGAAACTCCAGGTCGCCCCGTCGTCCGTGCTGGAGTACAGGGCCAGCGCCACGTCCTTGCGGTCGCCGTCACTGGTCGGCGTCCAGGAGGGGTTGGCCGCCTTCTGCTCCTGGTAGTAGTAGTCGTCCCCCGAGACGACGCTCGCGAGCAGCAGTGTGCCGGCGCTCAGGTTGCCCACGCTCTGCGGGAGAACGTAGAGGTACGGGTTCGTCCAGTTGCTCGTGTACTTGGCGTACGCGGAGTCGGAGGACAGGTAGGCGGGTGCCTTGACGTCGGCCAGCTTCGCCCAGGTCGTGCCGTCGTCGTCGCTCTTGTAGACGGGCAGGGTCTGCCCCACCGGGACGGTCTCGCTGTCCTCGAACGTCGCCACGATCCGACCGCTCGGCAACTGGGCCGACTTCGGGTACAGCACGCAGGGACTCTTGTTGCAGGCGGCCGCATTCGTCGCCGAATACAGGTTCGCGGGACTCGGCTGATAGGCCGACGCGGTCGTGGCGGAGGCAATGGTGAACGCCATTCCGATGCCCGCGGCCGCTGCCGCCGCGAGCACCCTCCGTATCAATGAACGAATCAATGCGGGTTCCTTGGGAGCCTGGGGTGTTCCTCTGGCAGAAAATGCCGGACGAAAGGTGAGGACAGTATTGGGACGCGGCAGCGGTGTGTCACTGGCATGTTTCCGAAAGTGTTTCGCACACGGGCCGTCACAGGGAGTTGACGAGACGACCGCGCGTGCTGTCAGAGTCCCGCGATACTCCAGGGCGAGCCCGTCCAGTCAGATCGCCATGATCTGCGCTGATGAGGGCGGCGGGCCCTGCCTCCCTGGCCGGGCCCGCCTTCCCGTTGACTTGGTCCTACGGTGCCGGGATCGTCCGCTCCGCCGTGTTCCAGCCCGAGATCCGCAGGCTGGGCGCCGACCCGTGGAGATCGGCCGTGCGGTAGGTGGCCGTCAGGGTCGTCGACTCGCCCGGCCAGAGGCTGACCTGGTTGTCGGTCCAGCGCACCGGCAGTACGGGCTTCCCGTTCGCGTCCACGAGGTGGACGTCGGTGAGCAGTGAAGGAACCCTGCCTGTGCCGGTGTTGCGTACCGTGACCGTCGTCGTGGACGTTCCGTCCTGGCCCCGTACGGTGGTCGCCGAGGCGGAAATCGGTGCTTGGGCCAGGGAGTTGAGGCCCTTCAGATCTCCGTAGCTCGTCGTCGGGGTGTAGTACCAGTCGGTGTTGTCCCAGTCGAGGGTGTCGGGCTTGGTGGAGAGCCAGTAGACGTTCCGGCTCACCTCCTTGCCGTCAGCGTCGGTCAGCACCAGCCGTGCGAGGTAGGTCGTCGACAGTCCGCTCACGGAGGACGGCAGGGTCACGGCGGCGGTGCGGGCCCCGTCGCCGCCGACGTTCAGACCCGTCGTGGTGTGGTCGTACTTCTGGGTTCCGTCGGTGTTGAAGAGGGTGACCCGGGAGGTCAGTCCCGAGGCCGCGGCATGGCGCCGGTTCACCACGACGACCGAGCGGTTGTCGTAGGAGTACTGGATGTGCAGTGGCTCGTTGGCCTTCTTGGCGCCGAAGTACGCGCCGCCCTGGTCGAGATAACGGTCCATCAGCTGCCAGTGCAGCGAGGTCCAGCCGCTGTTGAACATCCAGTAGATGACACCCGTGGCCGGTTTCGAGGTGTCGGCGGCGCCCCGGCCGTAGGCCTCGAACTGGGCGCGTACGTTCTCGTACTGGGCGAGCTGCGCCTTGCGCACGTAGTCGGTCAGGCCGGTGGGCGGGCCGTAGCGTCCGGCGAGGGCGTCACCGTAGAGCTTGAGGTTGCCGAAGGTCGAGGACGGTGAGCGGTGGTACTGGCGGGCGCTCGGGTCCTTCCAGAGGGTCTCCAGCTCGGCCGGGGTCATCATCCGCTTGAGGGTGTCGAGGGTGGGGATGTCGGGGCCCGCGCTGGTCTCGGAGTTGAAGCCGGTGGCTCCGCCCTCGCGTTTGAAGTACCAGTAGTTCGGCGGGACCCAGTCGTAGGGTCCGGTCATCTTCATACCCGAACTGCCCAGCTTCGGGGAGGACTTGGCGGAGGCGGCCGGGACGACCGGCGTCGGCCAGTCGGCCGCGGTGAGTGCGTCCAGGTAGTTCTTCTCGATCGTCGCGTCCGGGGCGAAGTCGCTGCCGATGAGGAACGAGATGACACTGGGGTGGTCACGCAGCCGGGCGGCCTCCGCCGCCATCGACGCCTTCGCCACGGTGTAGTCGGCGGCTGTCCACTTCTCGCCGGACTCGTCGCCGTTGACGTTCCCCTCCCACTTGTCACAGCACTCCCAGCCGGGCAGGGTCAGGATGCCGTACCGGTCGGCGAGGTCGAAGAACTCGTCGGGTTCGATGTGCCCTTCCAGGCGGATGGTGTTGAGGCCCAGGTCGAGGGCGTACCGCAGCCGGTCCTCGACATAGGTCCGGTCCCAGCGCAGGAACTCGTCGGGCGACCAGCCGCCGCCCCTGATCAGCAGCGGGCGGCCGTTGATGCGGTACTGCCGGGCTCCGTCGGCGTTCAGCGGTGCCTGTACGTCCCGGATGCCGAAGTTCTCGTGCGCGGTGTCCGAGGCAGTGCCGGAGACGGTGGCGGTCAGGTCGAGCCCGTACAGCGGCTGGTCGCCCATGCCCGCGGGCCACCACACCATCGGCGAGGACAGCCGCAGCGCCGGGACGTCGGCCGGGGCGAAGGTCACCGTCTTCGTCTCATGGGCGGCGAGGGTGACGGAGCGGCTGAAGGGGATCGGCGCGGTGCCGCCGGAGTTGGGAGCGATGCTTCCCGAGACCGTGGTGGTGACGGCGGCGTCGGTGTCGTTCCTGGCCTTCGCCTTGACCGTCAGGGTCGCGGAGGCCGGCGACGAGGTGTCGAGCTTGGTCACCACGTGCGCGTCCCGCAGTGCGACCGGGCCGCCGCGGCGTACCAGCACATCGCGGACGATGCCCATGTTCTCGTCGGGCGGCGGCTGCAGCCAGTCGATCCAGCCCATGGTGAGGTTCTTGTCCGGGTCGTTGGGCTCGATACGGAAGGCGACCGTGTTCGCACCCTGGCGCACCAGGGAGGTCACGTCGAGCTCATGCCGGGTGTAGGCGCCCGCGACATCGGCGGCCTTCGCGACCCGGGTGCCGTTCACATAGACGTCGGCCGCCGAGATCACCCCGCTGAAGTCCAGATACGTACGCTCGGAAGTGTCGGCGACCGTGAAGTCCGAGCGGTACCACCACGGCACCTGGAAGTCGGCCCGGGGGATCTTCTGCTGGTTGGTGGAGTAGAACGGGTCGGCGTACACCCCGTCCGCGAGCAGCGCGGCGAGCACCGTGGACCGGGGGCCGGCGGAATACCAGCCGCTCGCCGGGTAGCCCGGGGTGGAGATGTCGGCTGCGGCGTCGGTCACCTTGGCCGAGGACTGGATCCGGTAGCCGGACAGCGCGGTCGTGCTGCCGGGCGCCGCCGCGACCACGGTCGGCCGCGGGAGCCCCGCCGACCGGTGCCCCGGCGGGTGCGCGCCGGCCCAGGCACTGGTGGAGAGGGTGCACAGCAGACCCAGGGCGACGGCCGCGGTGGCCAGTGGCCTTCGGCGAGTGAGGGCAGGGCGGTGGAACACGGTGATCTCCTCGTGGGGGGAGGCGGTCCGCGCTTCGGCTCTGCGGCACTAGGAGTGCGCGACAAAGTTAGGAAACTTTACTAACAGGCCTCAAGCTAGGAGCTCCCGCGATTGCTGTCAATCACCGTGCCGAGTGGGACCGTTCGGTCGCCGCCGCGCGGCCTACGCCGTGGAGCGGCGCTCGAACACCACGTCCCGTGCCGTACTCAGGGCCGTGGCCACGGCCCCCATCAGCACCGCGTCCTCCCCGAGCCGGCTGGGCACGATCTTCGGGCGCAGCGGGGTCAGGGCGCGCAACGTCTCCCGTACGGGCCGCAGCAGCAGATCCACGCTGTGCCCCACCCCGCCACCGAGCACCACGAGATCGGGATCGAGTACGGCCGCCGCGGCGGCCACGGTGTGCGCGATCCGCTCGCCCTCCAGCCGGACGGCCTCGACCGCGGCGGGCTGCCCGGACCGCGCCGCGTCGAACACCGCCTTCGCGGTGAGCTGCCCGGTCATGCCGAACGAGCGGGCCGACTCCACGACCGCCTCGCCGGACACCGCGTCCTCCAGCGTCCGGGGCTTCGGCGATCCGGCCCAGGGCAGGAAACCGATCTCGCCCGCGCCCCCGTGCGCCCCGGTGAACAGCCGTCCCTCGCTGACCACTCCCATTCCGAGCCCGGTGCCGATCATGATGTACGCGAACAGCCGGCTGCCGGCGCCCACGCCATAGGTGTACTCGCCGAGCGCGGCGAGATTGGCGTCGTTGTGGACCTCCAGTGGGACGCCGAGCTCGTCCCGCATACGGTCGAACAGCCCGGCCCGTCCCCAGCCCGGCAGATGCATGGCGTACCTGACCCGCCGCTGCTCCTCGTCGTAGACGCCCGGGGTGCCCACCACGGCGTGCGCGACCGCGGCCGGGTCGCCACCGGCGCCCGCGACCACCCGGTGCGCGGTGGCCACCACCAGGTCGGCCATGGCACCGGAGGTGCGGGCCCGGTTGCGTACGTCCGAGCGCGAGATCACCTGGCCGTCCAGGTCCGCGACGGCGATCCGCAGCCAGCTCCGGCCGATGTCGATGCCCAGCGCGTAGCCGGCCGCCGGGTCGGCTGCGTACAGGACGGCGACCCGGCCCCGCTCAGGTGCCAGGGTGCCCACCTCGCGCACCAGCCCGGCGTCCTCCAGGGCGGCCAGCGCGCTGGAGACCGTGGGCTTGGACAGGCCGGTCTCACGGGCGAGTTGGGCACGCGAGGCGGGCCCGTGGTTGCGCAGCCGGTCGAGCAGCAGCCGTTCGTTGGTGCTGCGCAGGCGTTGCCGGTTCCAGGGCTGATCTGCGACGACGCTGTCGGACATGCCGCCATTCTCACCTATCGGGTGCGACCTCTTGACGGGCCAAGTAAAGGTACTTAACTATATCGCCAGCCTGACCGGGCGAATCGCCCCGTACCGCTCTTTCTCCCCGTGTCCTGTTCCAGGAGGTCCCCATGTCCGGTAGCCCGCCTCCCGAGGGCGGTTTTGTCCGCCGCGTCGGACTGTTCCAGGCCACGGCCATCAACATGAGCCAGATGTGCGGCATCGGGCCGTTCGTCACCATCCCGCTGATGGTGGCCGCGTTCGGCGGGCCGCAGGCGGTGGTCGGCTTCGTCGCCGGAGCCGTGCTGGCGCTCGCCGACGGGCTCGTCTGGGCCGAACTGGGTGCCGCGATGCCCGGCTCCGGCGGCAGCTACGTGTATCTGCGCCAGGCCTTCCAGTACCGCACCGGACGGTTGATGCCGTTCCTGTTCGTCTGGACGGCGATGCTGTTCATCCCGCTGATCATGTCCACCGGTGTGGTCGGCTTCGTCCAGTACCTCGGCTATCTGGCGCCGGACCTGGGGCAGACGAGCGGCGATCTGATCGGGCTCGGGGTGATCGTGCTGGTGATCGCTCTGCTGTGGCGGGGTATCGAGCACATCGCGCGGATCACCGCCGTGATGTGGGCCGTGATGATCGCCTCCGTGCTGCTGGTGATCATCGCCGCGGCGAGCGACTTCTCCCCGCACCTGGCGTTCACCTACCCCGCGCACGCCTTCGAACTGACCAGCAACCACTTCTGGATCGGCTTCGCCGCCGGCCTCACCATCGGCATCTACGACTACCTGGGATACAACACCACCGCCTACATGGGCGCCGAGATCAAGGATCCCGGCCGCACTCTGCCGCGCTCCATCGTCTTCTCGATCCTCGGCATCATGGCGATCTATCTGCTGCTGCAGATCGGCACGCTCGGCGTGATCGACTGGCACCGGATGACCAACCCGGACGACATCGCCTCCACCTCGGTCGCCTCGGCGGTCCTGGAGGAGACCTGGGGCAAAGGGGCGGCCGACACCGTCACCGTGCTCATCCTCATCACCGCGTTCGCCTCGGTGTTCGCGGGACTGCTCGGCGGGTCCCGGGTACCGTACGACGCCGCGAGGGACCGGGTGTTCTTCAAGCCCTACGCCAGGCTGCACCCGAGGCACCGCTTCCCGACCCTCGGCCTCGCGACCATGGGTGTGGTCACCGCGATCGGGTTCCTCATCGGACGGCACACCGATCTGGCGACCCTCATCCAGCTCCTCACCACGGTGATGGTGCTCGTCCAGGCCCTCGCGCAGATCCTCGCGGTGACCGTCCTGCGGTCACGCCAGCCCGGCCTCAAGCGGCCGTACCGGATGTGGCTCTACCCGATCCCGAGCATCGTCGCCCTGGTGGGGTGGCTGGTCATCTACGGCTACGCCGACAAGAACTCGCCGGGCCGCCACCCCATCGAGTGGTCCCTGGCGTGGCTCGCCCTGGGGTGCGTGGCGTTCGTGCTGTGGGCCCGGTGGGAGAAGGTGTGGCCGTTCGGGGAGAAGGAGATCACTGAGGAGTTCCTCGCGGGGGCGTCTGCGGAGGGGGATCGGGCGGTGCTTTGACGTGGCCGTCGGTGCCGTTCTGGGGGCTGGGGGCTGCACCCCCCAGCCCCCTCACTGCTGGGCTCGCACCAGCCTCGATCGTTCACGAGGGCCCGCCAGCTTGCTGACGGACCCGTTGTGCGCGGCGGCCTGCTCCGCCCTGCGGACGTGTCATCGAACCTTGGCTCCTGAGCGGAGGCCGACGGGACGAGGCGGGGTCACCCGGCCGGCGAGTCGCTGACCTTGCCCACCGGGCTGATCTCCAGCTTCACGCTGTCCGCGCCGTCGGAGACCGGGAGGGTTCCCGCCGGCCACTTCAGGGTGGCGCGGTCCGTGTGGCCTCGGTGATGCCGTGATGCTCAATGCTGGGCCGGCTGCGAGCGGCGGGGCCGTCAGCGCAGTCGACGCGCCCGCAGCACCAGGTCGTCGGTATGGTGCGCGCCGGCGCCGCCGTCAGGTGACACGCGTGGCCGCTGCTCGTCCACTTCCACCTCCCAGTTGTCCTTGAGCAGAGCGGCGACCATCGAGGGCCAGACGTAGTCGGCCGGGTCGAAGCCGCTGTCGTGCGCCTGCTGGCTGTCCATCCCGGCGTGGTGTACGAGCAGCAGCACGCCGCCGGGCGCGACGGCCGCGAGCAGCGCTCGCTCGGCTGCGGCGTCCGGGGTGCGCAGCAGGGCTGGGTACTGTGCGGAGACCAGGTCGAAGGAGGCAGGCGGGAGCGCCGCCTCCGTCAGGGCGGCGTGTACCCAGCGAACGGTGAGGCCTGCTTCCCGCGCGTGCCCGGCCGCCCGCTCCAGCGCCACGCCCGAGACATCGAGCGCGGTCACCTCCCAGCCGACGCGGGCGAGCCAGACGGCGTCCGCGCCCTCGCCACAGCCGACGTCGAGCACCCGCCCGGGTCTGAGCCCGGCGACCTCGGCCACGAGCGCACCGTTGGGCCGGCCGCTCCACAACTGTTGTCGGTCGGCGTATCGGTTGTCCCACTCCGCCCGCGCCGCGGGGTCTCCGACGTATCCGTCGGCGGGCAGGGGGGTATCGGGCTCGGTCGATCCCACTGTGATGTTGTCGGTCATGGATTCACCGTCGCCCATCGCGTCCCGGTCACGCCACGCTTGTTGCCGGTCCGGCAAACGGCGAGATCGTTCCCCTCCTGCAGATCGCCCCGTCAAAGGACGACCAGGAGCGAGCCCTGCTCGTCAGCCCCGGACTGGCCGATGCCCTCGCCACGGTCATCCGCCGGGTCCGCGACCCGCGTACCGGCATCATCCCCTCCTGTCTCCTGTCCGCCTGCGCCTACACCTACGCACGAGGAACGCACCTGGAACCCACCCGCACCCCGGCTGTTCCAGTGAGGCCGCGGCGGTGAAAACTCCCGCATGAGTGGCGAGTTCATCCGCAAAGCACTGGGCCAGGTGCGTCGCGTGGCGACACGTCGGGCCATGGGTCTCCTCCTCGCCAAATGTGCGACGGTGGATTCAGCGGACGAGCGCGCCGTGGCGGTGAGGTGCCGTCGGTGGACAGCACGTCACGTCGGCCATCGTTGCGGCGGAGGCTCCACGCCAGAGCTGGATGCCCAGGTGGATGCGCGGCGTCGGGTTCGAGACGGTCGGCTGCCGGAGTGGCGGCAGATGACCGAACCCGCCATCGGAGGCCCCAGCGCGAGGGAAAGTCACCCGATGGCGGTTGCCGAGGGCGCGGGGCTATGCCCGGGCGGGTGCCGGCAGGCCGATCCAGTGCTGCCTGGCCCAGCCTGTGGCTGCCACGACCTCGCGTGCGATATCCACGACCGCCCGCCTATCCGTCACCACCCGCACCGTCTCCGCGGGGGTTCGCTGGTCCAGGAGCTGCGACTTGCGGGCACCGCCCTCCAGCTCCCGCTCCAGCTCCGAGCCGAGTTCCCTGCGCACCAGCCGCTCGCGGGCGGTGGCATCGGAGGCGGTGAGGAGGACCCGTATGATCCGCACCCCGGTCCCCATGGCGCGCTCGAACATTTCAGTGGCCTCAGGCAGCACACTCAGAGTGTTCGTATAGATCAGTCGGCGGTAGCCACGCCGGGCAAAGTTCGTCCACACGGCGGTCAGATTGCTTTCGGTGATCTCCGAACGCTGGGGATCTCCCTCCGGGGCCGGATGCACTTGCCCCATGAAGTCACCGTCGATCACCGCATGCGGGACCGCCGCAGCCCGCAGCACTGCCGAAACCTCCCACCCCACCGTTGTCTTGCCGACTCCGGCCCGCCCTCCGATGAGCAGTACTTCCGCCCGTTCCATAGAGGCAGCGTGCCAGCCCGCGTCCATCTCACGCGATCCAATATCGTTCCGCACGACCTTGAGCCTTACGTCCTGCGGGTGCAGCTCATCGAGCTGGGCGATGCGTTCCCGCGCCCATCAACAGCGTGCCGAACCCGACCTCGCCCTCGATGCCGAACTCCACGAGCGGAAGCCCGTGCGTTCGATCTCTGGGCCGAGGTGAGGGGCGGCGGCTCCCTGTGCCACGAGGCGAAGCGTTCCGAGAAGGCCGCGCAGGACACTCGCGAGCGGCACGAGAACCGAGTGGTCCAGCCCGTCGGCAACACCGTGGGGCGGGGACGAGCCCGTGGTGGCCGGTGTGATTGTCCTCCCTGGATCCCTGCCGCACCAGAGGGACAGCTGACGACGGGCATGCGGGACGGGACGACGCAGTGGGCAGGTTTTGCCGTGCCGTCAGGAGGCCGACCGCGTACGACCGGACCGTCGCCGACGAGATCGTCGCCGTGTCCGACAAGGACTCCTTCCAGATGACCCGGCGGCTCGCC
>NZ_JBEYXP010000115.1:0-10397 GCF_040704615.1 Streptomyces sp. NPDC046862
TCATCCGACACGATCCATGGCCGCGACTGATGTTTCCCCACGACCAGACCAACGACACCCCAAGCCGAAAGTCACATGATCAACAGCTTCTGTTAGGACCTCTTAGCCTCCACATTGATCGCCGCGCCGGCCGCGCAGGCGGCCGACGTGCGTCTCAAGTCGCGTACCTCGACCGAGGTGAAGGACGGCAAGGTACACGCCGTCTACGAGTCCTACGACTTCGACGTACGCCCTGAGGACGTCAGCATCCGTGTCCGGCGGAAGGGCAGCGACCAAGTCCTCGCGACTGTCCGGCTCGCTGACACCGACCAGTGCGCTCCCGAGAGCGAATGCTGGGACATGAACTTCCTTTCCGAGCCGGTCACGCTCCCCGAGATGGGCGTCTACACCATGGACGTCGTGGTCCGGGAGGGCCGGCCGGACGAGCTCGTCGACCGTGACAACGGCGAACTCAACTACGCACTCGACCCCCAACTGACGGTCACCAGCGACCGTCAGTGGATCTCCTACGACAACTCCCACATCAACGTGTCCGGCACCCTCGTGGCCGAGGACCCGCACACGCACGAGGTCAAGCCGTTCGCAGGAGCCGGGCTCTACTACCGCAGCCGGGGTTATATGAGCTCCGAGGGCTGGCTGCGGACGAACGATACGGGGAGCTTCACCAAGTCCCTGACCTTCTCCGACTACAGCACGGACACCCAGGTCGACCTCATATTCGACGCGGAGGAGGAGGGGCTCACCCTGCCGTTCCGCAGGCAGGACCTGAAGCTGAAGGTGGACGAGCCCCTCGGCACCGTCAATGCCCCGTACGGGAGCGACGTTCCCGTAAAGGGCAAGCTCACCCGTATCGCCGATGACGGCACGGAAAAGCCGATGGCCGCCTACATCGAGATCGTCGGCCAGAAGACCGTGAGAACCCAGGCCGACGGGACCTTCTCGGACAAGTTCACCGTCACGCGCGGCGGCACGGTGAAGATCACGCCCGGTGAAACGGGCTGGTTGGGCTGGTTCAACACGCCGCCGACGCACTCCATCGCCGTCGCCACGCCTCCCCGGACGAGCACGTTCTCGTCGCTGAAGGCCAGTGTGGACAAGTACCGGAAGGTCACCTTCACCGGCAAGCTGGACGTCACGGCCGGCACGTACCCCGCAGGTACGACGGCCACCATCGCCATGGAGCACTCCACGGACGGCCGGACCTGGTCGAATGTCGGCACCTTCACCGCGCAGTACGGCGCGACCTTCACCCAGTCCCCGGCCAAGAAGGGCTCCAGCAGTAGCTACTGGCGGCTGCGCCACACGAACGCGGGCCTGACCAGCACGGCCTTCAAGCTCGGCCGCAAGTCCACCCAGCTCTTCAATGACGACGTCACGCCCGAGGGCGTACGCAGGGGCACCCGGATCACGGCCAAGGGCGGCCTGTTGCGGAAGTACGGTACGTCCTGGAAGGCGTTCCCCGGCCAGTCGGTCCGCATCTACTTCAAGGCTTCCACGAGCGGCGCCACGTGGAAGAAACTGGGCACCGCCACGACCGGGACCGACGGCACCTTCAGCAAGAAGTTCACCGCGCAGCAGGACGGCACCTGGCAGATGCGCTACATCGACACGCCGAGCACCCACTACGCGGACTACGGACGTGAGGACTTCGTCGACGTCCGCTAGGAACACAGTGCCGGACAAGCTGCACAACACACGGCGGCACTGAACCGCCAGTCGATGCCGGTGGCTGTGGCCCTGGTATGTCGGAGCCGGCCGGTAGCCTCGGGCGCCATGGGCATTCAGATCGATGTAGTGGCGGGTTAAACCCGATCAACGATGAGGTGGAGAGGGGGCTCGGGTTGGCCGAGGCGGTCGGCGAGCCCGTTACGGTCACGTTCCTGTGGGAGGGGCGTGAAGGGGCGGAACGCGCGGTGCCGGTGCCCGCGGCCACGCCGGCGCTCTGGGAGCATTGGGCCCCCGCCGCCTACTCGATGAGTGGCGCTGGGGACGGGAGCCAGGCTGTGGCGGAGGAGCCGGAGCTGGCCCATCCCGCGTCCCGGCCGGCGAGGACTCCGAGCAGCTGCCGGATCTGCTGACGCTGTCCGACGTGATGTGCACCGGCTGCCACGCCGCCCGCACGGCCGGCGTGGCAGCGGGGGACCACGTCACCGTGATCGGCGACGGCGCCGTCGGCCTGTCGGCCGTCATCGCCGCGAGGCTGCTGGGTGCCGAGCAGATCGTCCTGATGGGCCTGCACACCGCTCGCACCGACCTCGGCCGCGACTTCGGCGCGACCGACGTCGGCGCCGCGCCCGGCGAGGAAGGTATCGCCGCGGTCCGGGACCTGACCGGCGGCCACGGCACCGATCGGGTCCTGGAGTGCGTGGGTCTGAAGGAGGCGCTGGTGCAGTCCGCCGGCGTCGTCCGCGACGGCGGCGTCATCAGCCGTGTCGGCGCCCCGCAGTACGCGGAGGTTCCCCTCGGCTTCCCCGAGTTCCTGCCCAACATCACTCTGACCAGGGGCGTCGCCCCGCTCGCGCCTACAGTGAAGACCTCATGCCCCACATCCTCAGCGGCGCCGTCCACCCCGGCCGGGTCTTCGACCGCAGCGTGCCGCTGGAAGACATCGCGGAGGACTACCGGCTCATGAACGACCGCGAAGCCCTCAAGGTCGCCGCCCGCCCCTGACCGGCCCGGCGGGGCTGCCCGCCATCGCCGCCCGACTCTCCTACCGTGCGCTGCGGCACCTCTCGGCCTTCGCGGCTCCAACGCCCTTGCCGTACGCGCCGAACCACACCCTCGAACGAACGGGACACCTCATGAAGCACATCGTTCTGCGCGACCTGGACGTCTCCCGCATCGGCCTGGGGGCCATGGACATGTCCCACGGCTACACCGGCGCCGGCACCGACGCCGTCCGCCTGAGCAAGGAACAGCTTGCACGGCTGAGCAGTCTGCCACCGGCCGCCGGGGACACCCACCTGGAAGCCCAGATGCGCATGATGGAGCGCGGCCGGCAACCGGTATCCCATCCAGCCAGAGCAAGGAAGGGTCCCCCCAAGACACACGACCAGCGGCCGGAGCTGAGCCCGGTCACCGTCGCCGCCCCGGCCGCCCCCGCCGCGAAGCCCAACTGACCGGCCACCTGCGCCGCGCCCTCGACAACGGGCTGACCGCCGAGGAACTCACCGAGGCGATCACCCACCTGCCGTTCCACGCGGGCCGGCCCGCCACGCGGCACCACCCCTGCCTCTTGGGGAGCCTTCCGTGCACAACGTCACGCTGGCAGCTGTCAGTTCTGCGTGGCCGGCAGGGCTTCAGCTGTTCCACGGAAGAAGCCGTCGGTTTCACGTTGCGCGGCGTACCAGCCCAGGGCACGCACCATGGCCTTGTGCGGGGTGGGCGGCAGGAGAGGGGCCAGCTGGGCCCAGGCTTCGTCGACGAGGGTGCGGGCTTCGGTCGTGCAGGCTTCGAGCGCCCCGCTGTGGAGGATGAGCCGGCAGGCTGTGCGGGCGCCGGTGTCGGTGCGTTGCCGAAGCGTGTCTCGCAGGCGTTTGCGGTCGGTCGCGTCGAGGCGTGCGACCGCGTGGGCCACGGGGTAGGTGACCTCGCCGTTGCGCAGGTCCTCGGCGGGGGCTCGGGTGGTGATGCCCTGCTGGTGTTCCTCCGCGGTGACCTGCCCGTACAGGTCGGAGACGTCGTCGGTGATCTGGTAGGAGGTTCCGACGGCTTCGAAGTACCGGCAGATGGCGTCGAGTTGCCGCTCGTCGGCGCCGCCCAGGATCGCGGCGACCTCGGCGGTGCTGCGGACGAGCATCCCGGTCTTGAGGCGGTGTGCGGTGCGGACTTCGTCGAGGAGCGGGCGGGCGTCGCCCGTGGTGACGGCTTCGTCGAACGCGGTGTGGTGTCCGGCGATGTCGAGGGCCTGGCCGGCGTGGGCGGCGCGCAGGTCCCGAAGGTAGAGACGGTAGATGCGCAGCATGGTGGCCGGATCGGCTTGCGGGACTCGCTGCATGAGGGCGTCGAAGGTGTAGTAGCCGAGGGTGCCGGCGGTGATGGCGGGAGCGGTGCCGAAGACCTCGTGGACGCTGGGACGGCCTCGTCGGGTGGGAGAGTCGTCCTGGATGTCGTCGATGACCAGCGCGGAGAGGTGAAGGAGTTCGGTGATCGCGGTGAGCGGCCGGTAGGGCTCGGGGTCGGTGTCGAGGAGACACAGGACGGTCGCGGCGACGTAGGGGCGCCAGGAGCGTCCGGGGTTGTTCAGCAGGTGGAGGAGGGGTGCGGAGACCGCCTGGTGGAGGCGGGCACGTGCGCTCGTATCGAGGCCGGTCAGGCCGCTGGTGCCGGTGAGGAGCCCGAGCGCGGCCTCGTCGCGCGGGTCCGGGGAGTACAGGGCTGCGGCTTCCGTGCCGGCGATGTCGTGGGTGCGGCGCATGTAGTGCTCGATGTCGCCGATGGTGTTGGTCGGGAGGGTCTCCAGGTAGGCGGTGCCGCTGACGGGTGTGGTTCCCATGGTGCCGTGGACGGCCGCGGGGCTCTCCCACATGGCGCGGCCCACGACCAGGGTGCGGACCTCGCCCTCGGCGGTTGTCGCGGTGACCTCGGCGTCCAGGCCGAGGTCGGGCACGCTCACGTGCACTGTGGTGGGGTAGGTGTTGAGGGTGGCCAGTGAGGTCCAGTGCTTCACGGGCCGCCAGGTCAGGTCGTGGTAGCTCACGGTGCCGTCGGGGTCGACCGCTGTGGCGCGGGTGAATTCCAGGCCGGTGGCACCGGTTGCGGGATCGCTGGTGCGGGAGTGGATGCAGCTGATCTCCCAGCCGTTGTCGAGCTGGATACCGGCCCACTCCCAGGTGTGGTCGGGTGTCCCCGGGGAGCGCTGGACGTCGTAGTAGGTCGCACCCCAGTCGTGCTCGAACCAGGCGTGGCCCTCCAGCCGTCTCTGGGTGCCGTCTTCCCGCTGAACCGTGCCGTGGGCGTGCAGCCTCGGGACGAAGTACGACGTCATCGCGTCCGCGTCGGTGGGCAGCCGTCCCGGGTAGCGGCCCTGCTCATCGATCTGCGGGACTGCGGTCTTGGCGGGGGCGAGGACGAGTTCGAAGCGTTCCTCGTCTCCGAAGGCCAGGCGGTAGCCGCCGTCCTCCTGGAGGCGCAGCGCTGCCAGGTCACCGAAGGAGATGTCCAGGGTCTCGTACGACTCGGCGACGGGCTCGGCCAGCAGCCGGTCGGGCAGCAGGGGGCCGTCGGCAAGGGCCTGCGTCAGTGCTTCGCGGACCCGGTGGTCCTGTGCGGTGTCGCCGGCGAGTGCCTTGCGGACCGTGTCGTGCATGGGGGGCGTGAGCCAGGTGCTCCGGGACACGCCTGTCGGGCCCGATCGGACGGACACCAGGGCGTGGCCGGGGGCGGCGGCATCGTCGTGGACGTCGTGGTGGCGCAGCATGCCGATCATCCACGTGTACGCGTTGCCGTCCTCGTCGCGCAGATGACCGTTGAGGTACCACGCTTCGGCGCCGGCGGAGGGGTGGGGTAAACCGAAGGCCGCCGGGTCGGCGACGTCATGCGGGGTCGCCTGCGACGGGACACGCGCCGTGGAGCGGGAGGAGGTGGTCATGCGGAGAACGTAGATGCCCGTTGCTTCCATGACGGGCCACCGGCCGTCCGACCATCAGATCGGATGAAAGCTCCGTCGATAAACATCCGGATCGCCGTGTCGTCGCCGCTCTCCGCTCGTTAGAGCGGAACGCCAAGGGGAGGAGACCATCGATGGAAGTACGGGGCGTGCACCACGCCTACGGCCGGCGTGAGGTCCTGCGTGGCATCGACCTACGGCTGGAGGCCGGAGTCCTGGCCGGTGTCGTGGGAGAGAACGGCGCGGGCAAATCGACCCTGCTGAAGATTCTCTCGGGCGAGCTGGCTCCCGATCGAGGCACGGTCGTCCACGGGGGCAGGTTCGGGTACTGCCCTCAGGCAGCCGTCCTCAACGACGCGCTCACCGTCCGCCAGCACTTGGACTACTTCAAGGTCGCCTACGGCCTGAGCGACCTGGACCGCGCCGAAGAGGTCATGGACGCGCTGCAGTTCAGCGAGTACGCCGAGGAGCGGACCGCGGTCCTCAGCGGCGGGACCCGGCAGAAGCTGAACCTGACCCTCGCCCTCATGCACGACCCGCACGTCCTGCTGCTGGACGAGCCCTACCAGGGCTTCGACTGGGACACCTACCAGCGGTTCTGGGACCTGGCCACGTGGCTGCGCGATGAAGGCCGGTCCGTGCTCGTGGTGTCCCACCTCGCCTACGACGCCGAACGTCTCGACGTGTTGTGGCGCCTGGACGGCGGTCTTCTGCACGAACAGACCACGGAGCGTGCGGCGTGACGCCCCGCCGGTCCTGGCGCCGCCACCGCACGTTCTTCACGACCGCGGCCCGCTACGCGCTGACCGAGCATGTGCGCAACCGCTTCGCCATGGTGCTCGTGGCCCTGTTCATCCCGGTGTGGACGGCGCTGGCCTTCTATTCCGTCCCGGACACCCCCACCCGCTTCCGGCTGCGCGCCACCGGAGACCTGCTCACCCCTCACGGCAACCAGCTGACCGAGATCACCGGCGCCCTCAACGCCGTCACGCTGATCATCGGCTTCATGATGTTCGCGGCCTCCTTCGTCAACGGCCGCTTCGACCGCCGCCTCGCCCTGGCCGGTTACCCGCGCACCCACCTCGTCCTGGCCAAGCTCGTCTCCCTCACACTGATCTCCGCAGCCGTGGCCGCCTACGCGACCGCCCTCACCTGTACCTTCTGGAAACCCCGGCAACCGGCCCTGCTCGCAGCGGCCCTCTTCCTCGCCGGCATCACCTACGGCTCTCTGGGCGTCGCGTTCGGCTCACTGCTGCGCCGTGAAGTGGAAGGCATGTTCGCCATCGTGATGACCAGCGTCATCGACCTCGCCCTCCAAAACCCCCTCTACAGCTCCAGCTCGAACGGTGGCATCGTGCGCTACCTGCCCTCCTACGGCGCCATGCAGGCCGCCACGGGCGCCGGATTCTCGGCCACACCCCTGCCGAAGTACCTGGCCATCCAGGCCGGATGGTTCACGGCCACCGCCCTCACCGGTCTGCTGGCCTTCCACATCCGCACCCGCAACAGCCTCAGCAGACCACGACCGCGCATCATCGCGCCGCGTACCCCTGACGACACCACGCCGACTGCCTCCGTGTCCGCTCCAGCACCCAACGTGCCCGCGCAGCAGCAGGACTGTTCGCCCCCTCGCCCCTCCCTCAGACGTTCATGAACAGCGGGCCGCCACCCTCGGGCCCTGGCGGTCGGCTACCTGCTCGCTGCGGCATGACGCAGCAGCGGGGTGACGCGGTGCGGTACGAGTTCGCGCATGGCCAGGGCCGTGGTCGTGCGTTCGATTCCGGGAACGGCGAGGATCTGCCCCGCGATCCGGTACAGATCCTCGGCGTCCGTGGCGACCACCCGTACGAGCAGATCGGTCTCACCGCTGAGGCCGAAGACCTCCACGACCTCTGCGAGACCCGCGAGCGCCTGGGACACCTCGGCCAGACGATGCTGGTCGACCTGAGCGGTGATGAACGCGGTGAGCGGATAGCCCAGAGCCTTCGGGACGACCCGACGTTCGAAGGGTCCCAGCGCGCTGCCCTGTTCCATCCTGGCCACCCGTGCCTGGACGGTGTTGCGGGACAGCCCCAGCCGTTCGGCCAGGGCGACGACGGTGGCACGAGGATCGGCGTCCAGGGCCAGCAGAATCCGGGCGTCGGTCGCGTCCAGCGTGCGCTCGTTGTTCATGGTGCTCAATCGGCCTCTCTCCTCGACCTCGCGATGTGAGCAGAATGCTCAATCGAAAGACCACAACTTGTGCATGCGAAGAGTCATCTTTCTACTGGCGGAGCGCAACGTTGATTTTCTCGAGGCGTGAAACCAGTAGTGGAGGTGGTCTGTGATGGTCACGAAGGTCGGCCTGGTCGATGCCGATGCCCCGGGTTCTGCCCAGCAGGGAGCTCTCACTGTGCTCCGGAGCATCGAGCAACGGGTGCTGTGGCTGTCCACCTCGATCATCGACCACGCCAACCGGGTACGGCCCAACCCTTCGGGGCTGAAGGTCGGCGGCCACCAGGCGTCCAGCGCCTCGATGACCTCGGTCATGACGGCGCTGTGGTTCCACACCCTGACCGCCGAGGACCGCGTGTCCGTCAAGCCCCATGCCTCACCCGTACTCCACGCGATCAACTACCTGCTGGGCGAGCTGGACGAGTCCTACCTCACCACCCTGCGCGCCTTTGGCGGCCTGCAAAGCTACCCCAGCCGGTCCAAGGACCCCGACCCCGTCGACTACTCCACCGGTTCGGTCGGCATCGGCGCCACCGCCCCGCTGTGGGGTGCGCTCGCCCGCCGTTACGTCGACGATCATTTCGGCGGGACCGGCAGGGGGCGGCAGTACTCCCTGCTCGGTGACGCGGAGTTGGACGAGGGCGCCATCTGGGAGGCGATCCAGGACCCGATGGTGCCGGGCCTGGGCGAGGTGGTCTGGGTCGTCGATCTGAACCGGCAGTCCCTGGACAGGGTCGTGCCCGGCATCGCCGCGGACAGGCTGCAGGGCATGTTCGCGGCGGCGGGCTGGCAGGTGATCACACTCAAGTACGGGCGTCTGCTGCGGGAGTTGTTCACCCGGCCCGGCGGTGAGGCACTGCGCACCCGTGTCGACGCCATGGGCAACCCCGAATACCAGCGCCTGCTGCGCTGCTCCGCCGACCAGGTGCGTGAACGCCTGCCCGGCACCGGTTCCCTCGCGGGGCCGATCGCCGGGCTCATCGCCTCCCTGGACGACGCGGCGCTGCCGGCGGCGCTGCGCAACCTGGGCGGCCACGACCTCGGAGCGCTGACGGACGCTTTCGGCGCCGTCGACGACACCCGCCCGACCGTGATCTTCGCGTACACCGTCAAGGGCCATGGGCTGCCCACCGAGGGACACCCGCAGAACCACTCCTCCCTGCTGACCGGGGAGCAGATGAGGGCGCTGTCCCATGGCCTGGGGACGGACCTCGACCACCCGTGGGCGCATTTCGCCGACGGTTCGCCGGAGGCAGCCCTGTGCGCGGCCGCCGCCCAACGGCTGCGCCGTGCCGTGCGTGAGCCACAGCAGCCGCCCGCGGTCCCCACCGACCTCGGCCGCCCGGCGCCGACAGGCTCCGGCAACACCCAACAGGCCCTCGGACGCGTCCTGCTGGACCTCACCCGTCGGACGCCGAAGGCGGCCGCCCGGATCGTCACGGTCAGCCCGGACGTCAGCTCCTCCACCAACCTCGGCGGCTGGCTCAACAAGGTCGGCGTGTGGTCCTCGACCGAGCGCCCCGACTGGTTCGCCGACGACGCCGAGACGATCCTGCACTGGCGGGAGCGGCCGACCGGTCAGCACGTGGAGCTGGGCATCGCCGAGACCAACCTGGTCGGTCTGCTCGGTGAACTGGGCGCCACCTGGAGCCGCTGGGACCAGCCGCTGCTGCCGATCGGCGTGGTCTACGACCCCTTCGTCAACCGGGCCCTGGAACCGTGGTCATTCGGTATCTACTCCGGCGGTCAGTCGATCCTGGTCGGCACGCCCTCCGGCGTCACGCTCGCTCCGGAGGGCGGCGCGCATCAGTCGATCACCACGCCCTCCCTCGGTATCGAGCAGCCCGGCTGCGTCACCTATGAGCCCGCGTTCGCCCTCGACGCCGAATGGTGCCTGCTCGCCGCCCTCAACAACCTCGGCCGCCCGGGCGGGAGTTCTGCCTACCTGCGGCTGTCCACCAAGCCCGTCGACCAGACGCTCGCGGCCGTGCCCGCCGACCCTGCCGCCCGCGAACGCCGCCGACGGCAGGTGACCGCCGGAGCCTACCGGCTGCGCCGGCACGAAAAGCCAGTGGTGACGCTGGCCGCCATGGGCGCGCCGACCTCTGAGGCACTGGCCGCAGCGGACCGCCTCGCCGCACTCGGTCACGACGCCGATGTGGTCTGTGTGACCAGCCCTGACCTGCTCTTCCGCGCGCTGCAGGCCCGCCGTGGTCTGACTGAGGGCCCGACCTGGATCCTCGACCGGATCTTCCCCGCCGACCGGACCACGCCGCTCGTCACCGTTCTCGACGGCCACCCGCACACACTGGCCTTCCTGGGCACGATCCAGAACGCGCCCATCACTCCCCTCGGAGTGACCCGCTTCGGCCAGTCCGGCACGATCGAGGACGTCTACCGCCACCACGGCATCGACACCGACAGCATCATCACCGCGGCGCTCGACCTCATCCGCTGAAGGAGAGTTCCCGGACTGGCGCTGACCTGGTATTCCTTCGCAAGCCCACAGCAGCGGGGGCGGCGCGCCAACACGACGGGGCCCCCGAGGAAGAAGTAAAAGAACCACACCGAACAG
>NZ_JBEYXP010000116.1:0-10332 GCF_040704615.1 Streptomyces sp. NPDC046862
GGCGCGGCGCGGCGGCGGCCGGGCGGCCCGGCCGGCCGGGCCGACCGGCCGGGCCGACCGGCATGACGGTGACGTGCGGAAGGTTCACCCGCGAGGGGAGGCTCGCGGGGAACCAGGCCCGTACGGTGATTTCCTCCACCACGAGGTTGCCTGGCTGAGCCGAGTTCGGTTGCTGTGACAGGGGCGGCGCGGTCGTCCGCCCGGAACCGTCAGCCCTGCCGTTCGATCCACTCGCTGCCGCCCAGCGGGTAGTCGTAGCCCGGGCGGCCCGCGTCGGCGCTGGTGCGGAACGGGGTGCCGTCGTTGTTGATCCGGAGGGTGCCGCGGCGGCTGCCGCTGGACCAGTTCAGAGTGAGCTCCCAGCGGACGTCGTGCGCCTTGGCGTGGGCCGTGACGTAGAAGACCTCCGGGTCCGACTCGCTGACCGAGTACGGGAAGTCGCGCTGGCCGTTCTTGACGGTGACCGTGGGACTTCCGGCGTCGAGGTCGATGTCGAACGACTTGGTCTCGACGCCACCACCGCAGCCGACACCCATCGCGTAGTCGTTCCAGGCGAGCGGCGCGCCCTTGGTGAGCACGCGTATGTGCAACCCCTGCAGGACGACGGTGTCCTCACCGGTGCCCTGGACGGTGAGCGCGACCCGCTGTTCCCCCGACGACACCGCCCCGTACGCGGCGGCCCAGCGCGGCGCGTCCTGTTCGGCGGCCGGCGGGCCGACCTGCTCGGGCTCGCTGTTGACGAGGAAGTGCTGGCTGCACGGGCTGTCGTAGACGTAGGGGCGGGTGTCGACGGCGAGCGGGACGGCGCCGGTGGCGCTGCCGCCGGTGGGCTGGGCCGCCCCCTTCCCGCCGTCGCCCTTCGAAGCGCCGGAACCGGCCCCCTCGGACTCGGTGGCGGACGCGGAGGCCGATGCCGACGGCTCGTGTTCCTTCGGGCTCGGGGACGGGGAGCCGGACGGCTTCCCGGCATCCACCGTCCCGGTGACCACCCCGGTGTCACCGGCCGCCCGCCGGCCCCCCGTGTCACTCTCGCCGCCGAACGGAGGCCCCACGGTGAGCACCACGGCTCCCAGCACGGCGGCCACCGCGACGGAGGCCATCAGCACGACGGTACGGCGACCGAGGGGACGGCGGGGAGGACGGGGACGACGAGGCGGCGTGGACTCGCGCGGCACGTCGACGACAAGCGGCTCACCGCTCTCGCCGTCACCTCGCCCATCAGCTTCATCAGGCACATCAGCGTTCTCAACGGTGTCAGCAGCCCCGACGGCCCGGACACCCCCCGCCGATGCGTCCGATGCGTCCGATGCGTCCGACCCGGCCCCCCGAGGCGAACCCGTCACCGCGACCTGATCCGCCCTGCGCCCTCGTGCCGCGTCCGCGAGGATCCAGCGCCGGTGCACCTCCACGAGCTCCTGCGGCGTTGCCCGGCAGACCCTCGCGAGGCGCTCCACCGGTGCGTAATCGACCGGAACCGCGGTGCCGTTGCAGTAACGGTGCAGCGTCGACGTGCTCATGTGCAGCCGCTTGGCAAGAGCCCCGTAGCTGAGTCCCGAGCGGTCCTTGAGTTCCCCCAGCAGCCGGGCGAACGCCTCCGTCTCCTCGGCCTCTGTTGCCCCTGACACGCGTTCCCCTATCCCCCCGTGTTCCAGTCGCGCGTTCCAGGGCCCCTGCTTTCCCCCTGGTCAGAGCGCGTTTCCGTGTTCCAGCGTCCCCAACTGCCCGCCGGGCATGGCGGCTGGGACGGATCACCTCACAAGCTTCGGTCATCCAATCACCACGCCACCCGAACTCCGAAGGGGCACAGCCACATGCACAGCCTCCGCACCTCCCGCACTCGTCTCGTCGGCGCCGCCGCCACCGTCGTACTCGCCGCGCTCTCGCTGACCGCGTGCAGTGAGGGGACCGGCGTCCACGACGAGGGTGCCTCGGGGGCCACCGACACGAGCGCGAACTCCTCTTCCGACGCTGCCTCCACCGGCTCCTCCTCCACCGGCTCCTCCTCGACCGGCTCCTCCTCGACTGGCTCCGGCTCTGCTTCCGGCTCAGGCTCCGGCTCCTCGGGCGACAACCCCGCCGCCGACACCAAGGGGTCCACCGCCGGTGGCTCCGTGTCGAAGGCGCCGGCCTCCTCCGCCAAGCCGGTCACGTGCGAGGGGTCCAACACCAGGACGGTCGCGGCCCCGCTGAACCGTCCCGTGAACCACATGCTGCTCACGGTGACCAACACCGGGAGCAAGAGCTGCTTCCTCTACGGCTACCCGGCCGTCCGCTTCGGCGAGGCCCAGGCCGTGCCCCCGGTCATCGAGGACTCCCAGCCGCAGGCAGTCGTCACGCTCGCGCCGGGCGAGTCCGGCTACGCCTCCGTGAGCCTGGCCGCCGCCGACGGCAGCGGCTCGAACGGCCACACCGTGAAATCCCTGAGCGTCTACTTCCAGGGCCGCTCCGGCAACGAGAGCGTCGGCGCGGGCGCTCACCCGTCACTGCCCGCTGCGGGCGTCTACGTCGACGACTCGCTCAAGGTCACGTACTGGCAGCAGTCGATGGACGACGCCGTCAACTGGTGACGGAGGCCGCCTTGCAGGGGCCGTGAACAGGCAGGGGCCCGGGTCACCGACCCGGGCCCTTTGGGCGTGTTGGACGTGGACCGAAAAGGCGCTCTTGTGAACCGTCCGCTCGGCCGTGCACATTTCGGCGGAACCCACCCGCACCGCTCCGATAACATGTTCGACCTCGCGACGAACGCCCCTATCGCCCGCCCTTCACCGGAAAGCCGTGCCATCCAGCGAGATAAGTAATCAACTTACCCAAAACCTAACAAATCGGTCGAATAATTGATACCCAGAGCATCGCAGACCTTTTCGCGAATAAAAGGCATAACCGCGCTCTCCGTGTGGCGGCACCCGCGGGCAATACTGTGGGCCACGGCGGCTGTCGTGACGCTCGGATTCCTCGTCGCGCTGGAGATCGCCGCGCGTCGCTACGACGTGCCGGGGCCGATCACCAACCAGGTGCGGGAGGTGATACTCCCGCCCAAATCGGGTTTCCTGCTGTACGCCAGCATGGCGTTGATGATGGTGGTCCTCCCCTGGCGGCAACGGTTCATCGCGGTTGGTGCCGCGATCGGTATCGACATCGTTTTCCTGGTGGTCCGGTGGGCGGCCGGCGTCGAGGTGACCGAGGGCCATCCCTTCGGCAACGGCGCGCTGTGGGTGATTCTGGGCTGCGCGGTCGTCGCCGTCACGCGCCGCACCGGCCAGGAACGTGTCCTGCTGCTGAAGGGCGTGGGGCTGGGCCTGCTGCTGGTGACCGGCCGCAAGACCGGTGACACCTGGCTGCTCATCACCTCGAAGACCCGCCCGGCGGTGCTCGACCAGTACGTGGCGACCGCCGACCGCGCGCTGGGCGACCCGTCGTGGGTGGTGGGCCGGATCGTCACGGCCACCGGCCGGGTCGGCTTCCAGTTCCTCGACATCGTCTACGGCCAGCTCGCGGTGGCCGCGGTCGTCATCGCGCTCTACCAGCTGCGCAACGTGGCGGCCGAAGGCCGCTTCCCGGGCCACCACCTGGTGCGCACCTTTCTGGTGATCGGCCTCCTCGGACCGGCCATCTACATGATCTTCCCGGTGGTCGGGCCGATCTTCGCCTACGGCAACGGCGTCGAGCACTGGTCCTCGGTCAGCCTGTGGTCGCCGATGCCGCCCACCGAGCACTGGGCCGTGGCCAACCTGTGGCCGCAGACGCCGCCGCCGATCAGTACTCCGCAGCACATGCCGTTCGACGAGATCACGCCGCGCAACTGCATGCCCAGCCTGCACACGGCGTGGGCCACCACGATCTTCATCCATTCCCGCAAGGGCCCATGGTTTCTGCGATTCGCCGGCACGTTCTGGCTGATCGCCACCCTCGCCGCGACGCTGGGATTCGGCTACCACTACGGCGCGGATCTCATTGCCGGAGTGGTCTTCACGCTCACGATCGAGGTGGCTCTGCGCTCGCTCGACCGCGGCTGGGATCGATCAGGGATCCAACTGGTCGCTTACGGCACAACGGTGTTCGCCGTGCTCCTGGTGTCCTATCGCTATCTGCCGCTGGAGATGGCCCGGCATCCGTGGGTGTACGGACCACTTCTCGTACTGGCGATGGTCTCGGTCATCTACGGCTACGTACGGACCACCGCACAGTGGGAACCGAAGCCCGCTCCGGCGCCGCGACCGGAACCGCAGCCCGAACTGATCTGAGGCTGAATTCTCTTATGGGATGAATCACGGGAGAATTCACAACGATGAGGCTCCGCGAAACGTAGAGGCGCGGCGGCGTGTGGGTGATTTATGCGCATCAGAGGCGTCATTTCCCCTCGCGCTGCGCGCCGATCGCATTCCAGGCTCGGGATTTCACCCCCGCCCATGACTCATGGACCGGACCGGCGGGTGTTGTAGGTTCTGCCGGCGAACCGGAAATCCCGGAGTTACGGCCGCGACGCGGGCGTACGCATTAAGTGAGGTAATGCATGAATAACCAGCACAGGATATTTCGCCGTGCGTTAGCCGTGGCCGCCGTCACCGTGGCCGTGGCGTCGGCCGCCTCGGTCCCGGCTGTCGCGACGACAACTCCTGCGACTCCTGCGACGACCGCGGTGTCGGACGACGACCTCACGGCCCTGGTCGCGCTCGTCAACAGCGAGCGGGCCGAGGCCGGGTGTGCCGCGCTGACCGTGAACGACAAGCTCACCAAGGCCGCCCAGGACCACAGCCAGGACATGGCCGACCACCGGAACCTCTCGCACACCGGGTCCGACGGATCGTCCCTGACCGACCGGTACGCACGCGTCGGCTACTCCTGGAGCGCCGCCGGCGAGAACATCGCCTCCGGCTACACCACGCCCCAGAGCGTCATGGACGGCTGGATGGCCAGCAGCGGCCACAGGGCGAACATCCTGAACTGCGCGTTCAAGGAGATCGGCGTCGGTTTCGCCGAGTCCGGCTCCTACTGGACGCAGGACTTCGGAACGTCCCGCTAGCACCCGGCCGACGTGCCGGACAGGGGACGAGGGCGCGCCTCCGAGAGACGTACGTCACATCCGGTCCTGTCACACTGTGCCGAGCCGTGCCGTCAGTGAGGTGCAAGCACCCACAACGACGCAGGAGTTCCTCATGGACGCTCGCTTGAACCTCTTCGGCAACCCCGTCGCGGGCAAGTTCCTGAAGCACCTCAACTCGGCGGGCAAGGTCGTCGCGGACTCGGCACTGCCGGGCCCGACGCGGGAGCTGGTCCTGCTCCGTGCCAGTCAGATCAACGGCTGTGGTTTCTGCACCGACATGCACACCAAGGACGCCGAGGCCGCCGGGGAGACCGCGCAGCGCCTTCATCTGGTGGCGGCCTGGAGGGAGGCCACGGTGTTCACCGACGCCGAGCGTGCCGCCCTGGAGCTGACGGAGCAGGGCACGCGGATCGCGGACGCGGCCGGTGGCGTCCCGGACGAGGTCTGGGCGAACGCGGCCAAGCACTACGACGAGGAGCAACTCGCCGCCCTGGTTGGCCTCATCGCGGTCATCAACGCCTACAACCGGCTGAACGTCATCGTCCAGCAGCCCGCGGGCGACTACCGGCCCGGCCAGTTCGCATAACGCGACGCCGAACAACGCGGCCTCACACAACGCGGCTTCGCACAACGCGGCACGACAGCACACGCCCCGGACACCCTCACCAAGGGACCGGGGCGTGTGTGTCCACGGGCCGGGGCTCAGCGCACCGGGAAGCCGAAGGAGTAGCCCTCCTCCTTGAGCCGGGGGAGGAGCCTGCGCAGGGCCTCGACGGTCTGGGAGCGGTCGCCTCCCGCGTCGTGGAAGAGGAGCGTCGGCCCGTTGGGCAGCTCCCGCTCGACGGTGGCGACGATGGCCTCCGTGCCCGGTCGCTCGAAGTCCTTGGTGTCCACGTTCCAGCCCAGCGGGCGCATGCCCCGGGACGCGGCGAGCTCGCGGCTGTAGGGGGTGAAGGCTCCGCCGGGCGCCCGGTAGTACATCGGCCGTACGCCCCCGGACGCCTTGGTGATCATGCGTTCGGCGTCGAGGATCTGCTGCGACTGGTAGGCCTCGGGCTTCTTGTCCATGGTGGTGTCGTGCGACACCGAGTGGTCGCACAGCCGGTGCCCGGCCGCGACCACCTTCTTCACGAGGTCCGGGTGGGCCTGCGCCTGCGTCCCCACCATGCAGAACGTGGCCTTCACCCCGTACTCCCGCAGCACGTCGAGCATTTGGGGGGTCCACACGGGGTCGGGGCCGTCATCGATGGTGATGTTGACGCCGCGCGCGCCCTTGTCCGAGGCGTGCGCGATGGTCACCCCGACCGGCTTGACCTTGCTGGCCGGCTTGGCCGACGCGGCCGCCCCGGGAGACGAGCCGCCCACGGCACCGGCCTGCGCGGTCCACACCGAGGCACCGGCGGCGAGCATCGTCACCCCGAGCGCCGCCCCGATCAGCTTGCCGTACCAGCCCCGCCCGCCGCCGTGCCGTGCCATGTCCGCCCCGCTTTCGCGCAGTCCCTCGCCGATCCCCGGTCACCTTGCGACCACCTGGCATGACGAGCAGAAGCGGCCATCGGATGCGTCCGTTACCGATCACGGACAATCCCGGGGGAGTTCACGGACAACTCGGCGAGCAGCGGCGGGTACGGGGCCCGTTGACCTGCCCCGTCTCCCGCGACCCCGTCTCCCGGGGCACGGGCGGTCAGTGCAGGGACGCCTTCGGCTGGTGGGTGACTCGCAAGAGGGTCACCGGTCAGAATGGTGACATGAACCGCGGCAGCGCTTTCCATGTATTCGTCTGCGGAGACCCGGCGCTCGACTTCGCCGCCACGCTCGGAGCGCGCCGTTCGGCGCGCTCCGAGATGTTCGCGACGCCGGACAGGCTGGACGCGTGGTACGTGGAGTCCGGGATCGTCGACGCGGTCTCGCCCGGTCAGGAGGCCGACGTCGAGCAGGCGAGGACCGTACGGGAAGCGGTGTACCAGCTGGTCACCGCCCGTCGGCTCGGGGAGGAGTACGACGGGGCGGCGCTGACCGTGGTGAACAACGCGGCACGCAAGCAGCCCGCGGTACCGCAGCTCACTCCGACGGGGCGATGGACGCAGGCGACACAGGAAGGAGCCCTCTCCGTGGTGGCGCGCCACGCCATCGAGCTCCTGAGCGGGCCGGACGTGCCCCTGCTCAAGGAGTGCGGCGACCCCGAGTGCACCCGCACCTACATCGACCGCTCGCGGGGCATGCGCCGGCAGTGGTGCGGGATGGAGTCCTGCGGCAACAAGATCAAGGCAGCCGCGTACCGCGCCCGCAGGAAGACCGGGCCCGCGGCGTCCCACTGACCGACGCGGGGCCGTCGTCAGGTTCTTGCCGACTCCTCCCGACTCCTTCCGATTCCTTCCGACTCTTTCTGGCCCCTTTCGACTCCTTCTGACTCCTTGTGGTCCGGGTGTGCCTGCCGGATACTTCCGGCCACGGCGTGCTGTCGCGCCGCACAGGTCCCGCAGCGCCATCGGTCCGTGCTTCCCAGTGCCTACCGCGGCGGCCGGCATCCGGGGCGGGGAACCCGCGGAGGCCGCACCGCAACCGCAGTGGCCGAAAATGTGTCTCTCTCCGCACGTGGCCCGGTCGCTCGGGAGTACGTGAGGCTCCGGTGGGACGGAGGCCTTGGGGGGGATGGAATGAACACATGGGCAGTGCCCGGATACGCCGAGTCACTGGAACTCGGGGCCGGGGCAAGCGGTCGGGTCGTCCTGGCCGTGCACGAGGAAACCGGCGTTCCGGTCGCGGTGAAGTACCTCAGCGAGTCCCTGCGCACCCGGCCGGGCTTCGTGCACGACTTCCGGGCGGAGGCGCGGCTTCTCGGCGGACTGCGGAGCCCGTACGTCACCGGCTTGTACGAGTACGTGGAGAGCACGCTCGGCGCCGCCATCGTGATGGAACTGGTGGACGGTGTCTCGTTGCGGACGCTGCTGTCCGGACAGGGGCCCCTCGATCCCGAGGCCGCGCTCGTCATTCTCAAGGGATCGCTGCTCGGTCTGGCCGACGCGCACCGCGTCGGCGTCGTCCACCGCGACTACAAGCCCGAGAACGTCCTGGTCATGCCGGACGGAGCGTCCAAGCTCGTCGACTTCGGGATCGCGGTGGACGCGGGCACCAGCGCCGGTGTGGCGGGAACCCCGTCCTACATGGCCCCGGAGCAGTGGACCGGCGCGCCCGCCTCTCCCGCCGCCGACGTGTACGCGGCCACGGCCACGTTCTTCGAGTGCCTGACGGGCCACAAGCCGTACGCGGGTGACAACCTCGCCGAACTCGCCCTGCGGCACGTCGACGCGCCCGTCCCCGTGGACGAGGTCCCCGAGCCGATACGGGACCTGGTGCGGCGTGGCCTGGCCAAGGACCCGGAGGAACGGCCCGCGCAGGCCGAGGCGTTCGTCACGCAGCTGGAGGCGGCCGCCGGCGGCGCCTACGGGCCCGACTGGGAGGAACGCGGCCGCGGCCGGCTCGCCGCGCTGGTGGCACTGCTGGCGCTGCTGCTGCCCTCGGCCCGTGGCGCGCCCCGGAGCACCACGGACACCGCGCGCACGGTCCTCGGCCGGGAGTCGGCCCAGGGCTGGGCGCGGTCGTGGCTGCCCGGTCGGCCGGGCCTGCTCGTGTCCGCCGCGGTCGTGCTCCTCGGCATCCTCCTGTCGTACGGCATCCGGCACCTTCCGGGAGCCGATCCGCAGGAGACGGCGCAGGCCCTGGCCACCACCAGTGCCCGGCCCGGCGCGGAGTCCGGTGCGGAGTCCGAAGGGTCCACCGCTCCGACCGCGCCGGCCCTCTCGTCCCCGTCCTCGTCCCCGACGTCCACGGTGTCGCCGTCGGACTCGGCGGCCACCGATGCCGCCAGCGGTACGGGCGAGCCCTCGGCGTCCGACCCCACGGCTCCGGCCACGCCGACCACGACGTCCGGCGGGGCGGCCACCGATCCGGCGCCGACGTCCGCTTCCCCCACCGGGCCGGCCGCACCCGCCGTCAAGGACGTGGCGGTGTCGGCCTTCCGGCAGACGGGCCCCACGACCGCCACGGCGACCATCGACATCACCACGGACGGCACCGGGCCGGTCTCCATCACCGTCTCGTGGTTCACCGGCGACAGCGCGGGACAGCTCGGCACCCAGGACGGTGCCTCGCAGACCTTCGCGCGCAGCGGCGCCACCCAGTACACGCTCACCGTCGACCACACCTTCCAGAGCGCCGGCTGCTACTGGGCGGTACAGGCCACGACCACTCCCGCCTCCGCCGACGGCGGCGCCTCGCAGCAGTTTCTGACCAGACAGTGCGGTATCCGATGAACGCTCACCACGACCGCGCCCCGAGCGACGAACCCGTCTCCACCGACGCCGAGTACCCGGAGTACCCGCAGTACCCGGAGTACCCGCAGTACCCGGAGTACCCGCAGTACCCGCTGTACCCGGAGTACCCCGAGTACAGCGCCACCGTGCTGGCCAGCCACTGGATCCAGAGGCCCGAGTCGGACACCACCCTCGTCGACCCGGAGGCGTCGGGAACCTGGCCGGCGCCGCTCACGCTTCCGGATCGCACCGAAGGGAACGTGCTGCGTTTCGGCCCCGGAGTGACCGCAGCCCTCGCGCACCGCCCCCACACCACGATCCCGGCCGTGCCGTCGCCTCCGCCGCCCTCGCGCGGACGACGGCTGCGCAGACACGCTCTGCCCGCGCTGGTGGTGCTCTGCGTCCTCATCTTCCTTGCCTGGCAGGGCCTTGGCCCGTCCGTCGCGGTGAGCACGGTGGCGGTCACGACCCGGCCGACGGTCCTGGGATGCGACGACACCGCGGACCTCGTCGGCCTCGTCGGGACGAACGGCCGTCCGGGCACGCTCTCCTACCGCTGGACCCGAAGCGACGGCACCTCCTCGGGCATCCTGCGTGAGGTGGTGGTCCGGGGCCAGAGACAAGCGCGTCTTCACCTGCTGTGGACGTTCCAGGGCGAGGGCCACCAAGCGGCACGGGCCGAACTGCGCATCCTCTCCCCGGCCCACCGCACGGTCACCGCGCACTTCACGTACGACTGCGCGGAGCCGGGGAATGCGAACAGCCGTCCCGCGGATCACCCGCTGTAGTGAGTGCCGCGTGAACGGCGGTTGTGTGTGCGGAAGTCGTACTACGGTCCGATGTCGTGAAGCTGGTCGTGCAGGTGAAGCTGCTGCCGACGCCGGAGCAGGCGTCGGCACTGGAGGCGACCCTGCGCGCCTGCAACCGGGCCGCCACCTACGCCTCACAGGTTGCCTTCGCCAAGCACCTCAAAGACCG
>NZ_JBEYXP010000117.1:0-10301 GCF_040704615.1 Streptomyces sp. NPDC046862
GGCGGACGGCCGTCTGCCGTCCGCCCGGTGGTGGCCGGACCTGCCCTTGGGTGGCTGCCCGCGGACCGACTCGCGGCGTGGCGCCGCAGTGCGCTCGTGGAGGAGCGTCCGGAGCCGCGGACACCGGCGATGCGATACCGACAACTGCGCCGCGCCAGGATCCAACGCGTCGTCACGAGGCCCGAGGGGATCACCAGGTGACGATGGACCGACAGACGCGTAGCCGATGACTTTCCGCCTTCTCGGGAGTCGTACACGCTACGACCACCCCGACCGGAGGGCCACCGATGAACGCTCTGCACGACACCCTGCACCGGTACGTCGACGACGGGAGAGTGCCGGGCGCCGTCGGCCTCGTCGCCCACGGCGACGACGTCCAGGTGGTGGCCGCCGGCTCGGTGGACACCGACGGCACCGCTCCGATGACCAGGGACTCGCTCTTTCGTATCGCGTCCATCACCAAGCCCATCGCGGCGGCGGCGGTCCTGATGCTGGTGGAAGACGGGCGGCTGGCCCTGGAGGCCCCGGTCGAACAGTGGCTTCCCGAGTTGGCGAAGCCGAGCGTGGTGCGCACGCCTGACGCCCCGGTCGAGGACGTGGTCCCGGCGGCCCGCCCGATCACGGTCGAGGACCTACTCAGCTCCCGCACCGGCTGGGGCTTCCCCGCCGACTTCTCCCTCCCCGCCGTGCAGTTGCTGTTCACGGTGCAGAAGGACGGCCGCGCCCTGCAGGACTGGCCGGATCCCGACACCTGGCTGGCCCTGCTCGCGCGGGTACCGATGCTGCACCAGCCGGGGGACGCCTGGCTGTACGGCACCTCCTCCGACCTCCAGGGAATCCTGGTCGCCCGGGCGTCGGGCCGCACGTTCCCCGACTTCCTCGCGGAACGGATCTTCGAGCCACTGGGCATGAAGGACACGGCCTTCGAGGTTCCCGAGGCCAAGCGGCACCGCTTCACGTCGTCCTACTCCCCGTCCCCGGACGGAACCCTTCAACTGACGGACGCCCCCGACGGGCAGTGGAGCCGCGTCCCGCGCTTCCACTCGGGCGGCGGGGGCCTCGTCTCCACCGCCGACGACTGGCTGGCCTTCGCCCGCATGCTGCTGAACGGAGGCGAGGCGGGCGGCCACCGCCTCCTCACCCCCACCTCGGTCAGCCGCATGACCACCAACCACCTCACGGCCGAGCAGCGAGCCGACGCCACGCTGTTCCTGGAGGGCCAGGGCTGGGGCTACGGCGGCCAGGTCGACGTCACCCCGGCCGACCCCTGGAACGTCCCCGGCCGCTACGGCTGGGTGGGCGGCACGGGGACGACGGCGCACGTCGTCCCGTACACGGGAACGGTCTCGATCCTTCTGACGCAGGTGGCGATGGAAAACCCGACACCGACACCGCTGATGCGGGACTTCTGGAGGAGCGCGGCGCGCAGCTGAAACCGTCCGGCCGATCAACGACTTCTGCGTCCACCGTCAGCGGAGGAGCGGCCGGCTGTGGCTGGTACCACAGCCGTAGACCGCACCGGTGACCTGCGGTGGCTCTGGACGCGGGGCAGCCACCCAGTGCGGACGCGGCCTGTGATCCATCCTGCGTGGGCGCCCGGTGCGGCGTCCCGGCGTGGTGCGTCAGGACTCCGTGCCGCGCGCTTCAAGATCGGTCGACATGTGCTGTTCGAGGAATCGGACGTGCGGGCCTGGATCGCACCGGGCGCGGCGTTCCACGAGTACGAAGCGGGGTGCCGTCACAGCGATGAGTCTGCCGGCGTCCCCAGGTCTACCTCCCGACGGAGGCAACACACACATCAGGAGCACGTCATGGGCCTCATCCACATCGAGCTGTTCGCAACCCTCGACCTCGTCGGGCAGGCGCCCGGCGGACCCGACGAGGACCCGGTGGGGTTCCCGTTCGGCGGCTGGCAGGCGCCTCTGCTGGACGAGGTCGCCGGGGCGCAGATCGGTGCCGCGTACGAGGGCACGGACGCCCTCCTGCTCGGCCGACGGACGTATGACATCTTCGCCGGCTACTGGCCGTACCAGGAGGGCGGCGAGGACAACGAGATCGCCACGCTCTTCAACAGCGTCCCGAAGTACGTGGCCTCCCGCGGCAGGCCCGACCTCTCGTGGGCCGGGTCCACGCAGCTCGGCCCTGATCTGGCCGGCGCGGTGCGCGAGATCCGTGACCGGCACGAGCACGTGAAGGTCGTCGGGAGCCTGAACCTGGTGCAGACCCTCCTGCGCGAGAAGCTCTTCGACCGTCTCGACCTCTGGGTGCACCCGATCGTGCTCGGCGTCGGGA
Organism: Streptomyces sp. NPDC046862; assembly: GCF_040704615.1. Classification (NCBI taxonomy): domain Bacteria; kingdom Bacillati; phylum Actinomycetota; class Actinomycetes; order Kitasatosporales; family Streptomycetaceae; genus Streptomyces; species Streptomyces sp. NPDC046862. The sequence goes on from NZ_JBEYXP010000117.1 coordinate 2,293, forward strand.
AGAAGGTGTTCGACGGTGGCGCGGTGCCCACGAACGTCACACTCCTCGAACCGCCGGCGGCCGGTCCGCAGGGCACCGTGTACCTGCGCTACGCGCTCGCCGAGGGCACACCCGGGACCGGGGACATGAGCGCACCCGACCGCGGTGCCGGGCGCGACGACTGACAAACCGGGTTGTGCGGTCGGCAGGCTTTGCCGTCTCGTTACCGCCTCTTTGCAACCTGCTTCACGGCCGCCTCGTCTGTCACTTCAGAGATCTCAGCTCTTACGGGTGCTCAGGACCGTTGCCGCCGGTGCTGCCGCTCAGCCGTCTAGTCTTGCGACGCTCGACCTCTTGATCTGGCTACGCTGGAAGGAAAACGTGTGAGCGGGAATTTAGTGCGGGGACTCGCGGTGGCCTCTGCCACCGCGGTCACCACTGTCGGCGCCGTGACGGGAGTTGCCCAGAGCAGCACCGGCGAGTCGGCGAACGACGCTGAAGCGACCACGGCTGACTCGACTCTCCTCGCGGACTTACCCGTAGGGCAGCAGGCCCAGGTGCAGACGGCCTCGCTGGCTGAACAGGCCGACGCGCAGGCCATCGCCGCGGACAACAGCGCGAGACAAACCGCGTCGGAGGCGGCTCGAATACAGGCCGCGAAGGACGCGATCGCCAAGCAGAAGACAGCTCAACAGAAGGCAGCTCAACAGAAGGCGGATCAGCAGAAGGCCGAACAGCAGAAGGCCCTGCAGGACGCCAAGGATCGCCAGGAGACGGAGCAGAAGGCCAGTCGCTCGTCGACGGGCTCCTCCAACTTCGCACCGCAGTCCTCGTACACGGCTGCCGAGTCCCAGGCCATAGCGCGGCAGATAGTGCCCGGCGATCAGTTCCAGTGCTTCAGCAACATCGTGGACCACGAGTCCGGCTGGAACTACAAGGCGACCAACCCCTCTTCCGGGGCGTACGGTCTCGTACAGGCCTATCCCGGCTCCAAGATGTCGTCTGCCGGAGCCGACTGGCGGACCAATCCGGCCACACAGATCAAGTGGGGCCTGAACTACATGAACGACCGCTACGGCAGCCCCTGCGGCGCCTGGTCGTACTGGCAGGCCAACGGCTCCTACTGAGCCGCCGCCCCGCCAAGGCCGTCGAAGCCGCTCAATCCTGTACAGCCCCTCACCGTCCGACGGTGAGGGGCTGTTTGCGTGCAGGTCGCTCGGCGCGGAGCGACGACGGTCCACACATCCATTGACATGTTCACGAAGGCTTCTTATGGTCCGGACCAAACTTCTGTACCGGAACTGCGTTCTCATTCGTGAATTGAAGAGGTCATCGGATGACACGAACCAGAACCGCCCTGCTCAGCGTTCTCGCCCTGGTGGCCGGCCTGCTGAGCGTTCAGTTCAGCGGCCCGGCCCAGCGGGCGACGGCCGCGCCGACCGCCTTCACCCACCCCGGAGTGCTGGTGAGCCGGGGTCAACTCGACTTCGCCCGGTCGAAAGTGCAGGCCGGCCAACAGCCGTGGAAAGCCGCGTACGACGGCATGATGGCCAGCTCCTACGCCTCGCTGTCGCGTACCGCCAAGCCACGGGCCGTCGTGGAGTGCGGCTCGTCGTCCAACCCCAACTACGGCTGCACCGACGAACGTCAGGACGCCGTGGCGGCCTACACGGACGCGCTCGCCTGGTACTTCACCCGGGACAGCAGGTACGCCAAGAAGTCGATCGAGATCATGGACGCCTGGTCCGCGACCCTCACCGATCACACCAACAGCAACGCCCCGCTGCAGACCGGCTGGGCCGGCTCCACCTGGCCGCGCGCAGCCGAAATCATCAAGTACACCTACGACGGCGGCTGGCCGGGGGCCGGCCGCTTCGCGACCATGCTGCGCAACGTCTACCTCCCCGAGGTGATCAACGGCGCAGCGACCAAGAACGGCAACTGGGAACTGGTCATGACCGAGGCGGCGATCGGCATCTCGGTCTTCATCGAGGACCGCACCAGCTACGACAAGGCCGTCAGCACCTACCTCGCCCGCGTCCCGGCATACATCTATCTGACCAGTGACGGTGACCTGCCCGAGCCGCCCGCCGGCAGCAGTATCGACACCAGCGCCGAGATCATCAAGTACTGGCAGGGCCAGAGCACTTTCGCCGACGGTATCGCCCAGGAAACCTGCCGCGACTTCGGGCACACCGGATGGGGCATCGCCTCCGTGGCGAACATCGCGGAGACCAGCCGGATCCAGGGCCAGGACCTCTACCCGAGGATCCAGGACCGGCTGCGCCACGCACTGGGCTTCCACACCTCCTACGAGAACGGCACCGCCGCGCCTTCCTGGCTGTGCGGCGGCTCGATCAGCACGGGCCTCGGCCGGGTCACGGAGGTCGGCTTCAACGCTCTCCACAACCGCCTCGGCATCAGCATGTCCAACACCCAGAAGTACACCGAGGCACACCGGCCGTCCGGCACGGACAACTACTTCAACGCCTGGACGACCCTCACGCACGCGGACAACCCCAACTGACCACCGCCCGTCGACGGGGTGCGGCCGCGCCGGACCGCGGGCCACCGCTCTGCCCATGGTGTTGTGCGACAGCAACTGGCGTTCGGACGGAGGGGAGTTGATGTGGGAAGCTGTCGCACAGCCGTTCGCGGGCATGGGTGCCGTGGCGGTCTCGAAAGGAGTGCATCGTGGCAGGGGACAGCTTCCCGGCACAGGAGATCGACACCAGCAGGCCGCACCCCGCACGGATCTACGACTACCTGCTGGGCGGCAAGGACAACTACGCGGTCGACCAGCAGGCCGGCGACGCGCTCACCGCCAAGGCGCCCGAAGCGCGGATCTCGGTGCAGGCCAACCGCGCCTTTCTGCAGCGTGCCGTCCGTTACGTCGTCGGCGCCGGCGTCGGTCAGATCCTCGACATCGGCACCGGGCTGCCCACCTCGCCGAACATCCACGAGACAGCCCAGCAGGCGGCACCGGACGTACGCGTCGCCTACGTGGACAACGATCCGATCGTGAAGGCCCACGCCGACGCACTGCTCAGCCAATCCGGTGAGACCAGCATCATGCTCGCCGACCTGCGCGACCCGCAGGCCATCGTGGACCACCCCGACGTCCGTCGGATCATCGACTTCGACGAGCCGGTCGCCCTGTTCCTGGTGGCCGTCCTCCATTTCGTCACCGACGCCGAGAAGCCCGATGCGATCGTCGCCACCCTGCGCGACGCACTCCCGGCCGGCAGCTTCCTGGTCCTCTCGCACGCCACGGGCGACCTCGCCGATCGCCGCGAGGCCCAGGCCGTCTACAACAACGCCTCCGCCACCATGAACCTGCGCTCCCACGCCGAGGTCGAGCGGTTCTTCGACGGCTTCGACCCGGTCGAGCCCGGTCTGGTCCAGGTCCCGTTCTGGCGCCCCGACACCCCGCAGCCGGCACGATCCGAGGAGGTCGGTTTCTACGGGGGTGTCGCGCGAAAGACCGGCTAGTCCTCAGCACTCGATGACGTTGACGGCGAGGCCGCCGCGGGCGGTCTCCTTGTACTTGACCTTCATGTCGGCACCGGTCTCCTTCATGGTCTTGATGACCTTGTCAAGGGAGACGTGATGGCGGCCGTCGCCGCGCAGGGCCATCCGGGCGGCGGTCACCGCCTTGACCGCGGCCATGCCGTTGCGCTCGATGCACGGGATCTGGACCAGGCCGCCGACCGGGTCGCAGGTCAGGCCGAGATTGTGCTCCATGCCGATCTCGGCGGCGTTCTCGACCTGCTCCGGGCTGCCGCCCAGCACCTCGGCGAGGCCGCCGGCGGCCATCGAGCAGGCGGAACCGACCTCGCCCTGGCAGCCGACCTCGGCGCCGGAGATGGAGGCGTTCTCCTTGAAGAGCATGCCGATGGCCCCCGCGGCCAGCAGGAAGCGAACGACTCCGTCCTCGTCGGCGCCCGGCACGAAGTCGAGGTAGTAGTGCAGGACCGCGGGGATGATGCCGGCCGCGCCGTTCGTCGGGGCGGTGACCACACGGCCGCCCGCCGCGTTCTCCTCGTTCACCGCCATCGCGTAGAGGGTCACCCACTCCATCGCGCGGCCCACCGGGTCGCCTTCACTGCGCAGCGCCCGGGCCGCCCCCGCGGCCCGACGACGGACCTTCAGGCCGCCAGGGAGGATGCCCTCGCGGCCCAGCCCACGGGCGACGCAGTCCTCCATGACGCGCCAGATCTCCAGCAGACCCGCGCGGATCTCCTCCTCGGTGCGCCAGGCCTTCTCGTTCTCCAGCATCAGCGCGGAGATCGACAGGCCGGTCTCCCGGGAGAGCCGAAGCAACTCGTCACCCGTACGGAATGGATGGGGCAGCACCGTGTCGTCGGGCTTGATACGGTCCGCGCCGACCGCGTCCTCGTCGACCACGAAGCCGCCGCCCACCGAGTAGTACGTCTTCTCCAGCAGCGGCAAGCCGTCGGCGTCGTACGCGAAGAGGATCATGCCGTTGGCGTGGTACGGCAGCGACCGCCGGCGGTGTAGGACCAACTGGGTCGAGACGTCGAAGTCGATCTCGTGGGCCGGGCCGATCTCGGCACCGAGGAGGCGGATGCGTCCCGTACCCCGGATCCGCTCGACATCCAGGTCGGCCTGGGCGACATCGACCGTGTGCGGTTCGTGGCCCTCCAGGCCCAGCAGTACCGCCTTGGGGGTGCCGTGGCCGTGGCCGGTGGCACCGAGGGAGCCGAACAACTCCGCCCGTACAGCGGTGGTCTGGGCGAGCACGCCGTCCTGCTTCAGCCGGGTGACGAACATCCCGGCGGCGCGCATCGGACCGACGGTGTGCGAGCTGGACGGGCCGATACCGATGGAGAACAGGTCGAAGACGCTGATTGCCACGCCATACTCCGGTGGATTGACGGGGCGTGCCGAGCGGTCACGGCACGCCCCTGCGGGAGGTTGTCGGTCACAGACCGGGGTAGAGCGGGTGCTTGTCCGCCAGCGCCTTCACGCGGGCCTTCAACTGCTGCGCGTCGGCCGCCCCGAAGGGAGAAGCAGCCTTGAGCGTCTCGGCGATGACGTCCGCGACCTCGGCGAAGTCCTCCGCCGTGAAGCCGCGCGTGGCGAGTGCCGGAGTGCCGATGCGCAGGCCGGAGGTGACCATCGGCGGGCGCGGGTCGTTCGGGACGGCGTTGCGGTTGACCGTGATGCCGACCTCGTGGAGGCGGTCCTCGGCCTGCCGGCCGTCCAGCTGGGACTCGCGCAGGTCGACCAGGATGAGGTGGACGTCCGTGCCGCCGGACAGCACGTTCACCCCGGCCTCACGGGCATCCGGCGCCGTCAGCCGCTCGGCGAGGATCTTCGCGCCCTCCACGGTGCGACGCTGGCGCTCCTTGAACTCCTCGCTCGCGGCGACCTTGAAGGACACCGCCTTGGCCGCGATCACGTGTTCCAGGGGGCCGCCCTGGAAGCCGGGGAAGACCGCCGAGTTCAGTTTCTTCGCGAAGTCCTTGCCGCGGGCGAGGATGATCCCGCCGCGCGGGCCGCCCAGCGTCTTGTGCGTGGTGGAGGTGACCACGTCCGCGTACGGGACCGGGTTGGGGTGCAGCCCCGCCGCGACCAGGCCCGCGAAGTGCGCCATGTCGACCCACAGGTACGCCTCGACCTCGTCGGCGATCCGTCGGAACTCGGTGAAGTCCAGCTGCCGCGGATAGGCCGACCACCCGGCGATGATCACCTTCGGGCGGTGCTCCTTGGCCAGCCGCTCCAGCTCGGCCATGTCGACCAGCCCGGTGGTGGCGTCCACGTGGTAGGCGACCACGTTGAACTGCTTGCCGGAGAAGTTGATCTTCATGCCGTGGGTGAGGTGGCCGCCATGGGCCAGGTCCAGGCCCAGGACGGTGTCGCCCGGCTGGGCCAGCGCGAACAGGGCCGCCTGGTTGGCCGACGCGCCCGAGTGCGGCTGCACATTGGCGTACTCGGCACCGAACAGGTCCTTGAGGCGGTCGATGGCGATCTGTTCGGCGACGTCGACGTGCTCGCAGCCGCCGTAGTAGCGGCGGCCCGGGTAACCCTCGGCGTACTTGTTGGTCAGCACCGAGCCCTGGGCCTCCAGTACCGCGACCGGCGCGAAGTTCTCGGAGGCGATCATCTCCAGGGTGGACTGCTGGCGGTGGAGCTCGGCGTCGACCGCGGTGGCGACCTCCGGGTCGAGCTCGTGCAGGGACTGGTTGAACAGGGTCATCGGCGGTCTCCTTGAGCGTGGGCGCAGTGGGCGGCGTAGGCATCTGGGGACAGCACGGCGGCCCGAGCACGGGGTCGGCCAACGTCCACGACCAGCCACTCGTGGTCCCAGGTGTCACGCAGGTGCCGCGGAGTGCTGAGGGTGGTCTCCCGTGCGGATGCCTGGGGGAGCTGAGGTGCGGAACTCATGAGACGGCGGCCGCGGTCGCGGGGACGAGGGTGCGGCGGAGCCGGTTGAAGAACTTCGGCTGGTTCAGGGAGAGCACGGCGACGGGGGCGCCCTCACGCCGGTAGACGGCCGTGAACGTGCGGCTGTCGACGTCGCCCTCGACGATTTCGGGCTCGGCGTCGGGTGTGACGTGTCCGGCGAGCTGGATGCGCACCCGGTACTGGTCGGACCACAGGTACGGCGCGGTGTGCGGGGCGGGCACCGACACACCGGAGAGCAGCGTGCGGGCCGCGGTCCTCGCCTGCTCGGTGGCGTTGCTCCAGTGCTCGATGCGGTTGTGCCGTCCGGTGAACGGGTTGGGGCAGCGGGCGATGTCACCGACGGCGACCACGCCCGGGACGCTGGTCGAGCAGCCGGCGTCGCACACCACGCCGTCGTCCACCCGCACGCCGGAGCCGGCGAGCCAGTCGGTGGCGGGCCGGACACCCACGCCGACCACGACGACGTCGGCGGGCAGCACTCGCCCGTCGGCCAGCCGTACGCCCGTGACCCGGTCCTCGCCGAGGAGTCCCGCCACGCCGGTTCCGCACAGGAGGCGAACCCCGTGATCGGTGTGGAGCGAGGAACACACCAGCCCCATCTCGCGCCCCAGTTGGCGTTCCAGCGGAACGTCGAGCGCCTCGACGACCGTGACGTGGAGGCCGAGTCGGTGCGCGGTGGACGCCACCTCGGCGCCGATGAAGCCGGCGCCGATGACGACGACCCTGGGCAGGCCGTTCAACAGCTCGGCGCGGAGGGCCAGAGCGTCGTCCAGGGTGCGCAGGGTGTGGACGCCGGCCAGCCCGTCCGTGCCGGGGAGTGTGCGGGGGCTGGCGCCGGTCGCGACGACGACCCCCTGGGTACGCACATGCCGTCCTCCGGTCAGGGTGACGGTCCGGGCGACGGGGTCGAGGCGTACCGCGCGCTCGCCGAGCAGCCATTGCACGTCCAGGTCCTCGTACTCGTCGGCGTCGCCGAGCGTGAGCGCGTCGGCTTCGATGTCCCCTTTGAGGAAGTCCTTGGACAGGGGCGGGCGGTCGTAGGGAGTGTGGCGCTCCTCCCCCACGACGACGATCTCGCCGTCGTAGCCTTCGGCGCGCAGCGCGCGGACCGTGCTCAGGCCTGCCAGCGACGCTCCGACGACGGTGATGCTCCTCATGCCGGCTCCAGACGGGAGGTGTCTCATATCGCACAACGACACGCGCTATGCGCAACATGGTTTCGGTGCGGTTCCGGGGTGTCAAGGGGGAACCTCATATCGGTTCCTGATGACGCTCGACGTTGCGCGACCCGCAACGACCACCCCATGGCCCACCCCTGTTCAGCGCGTGGGCCGCACCTCGAGCTTGTTCTGCAGCCAGGTGTGGAATTCGCCGATGTGATGCTCGCTGGGCGCCAGGACGCCACCCTGGGCGTAGACGCGCGAGCTCATCGCCGGCTGGGTGCGCTCGCAGGCGTCGAAGTCCTGCTGGTTGACCCGGTGGAAAAGCTCCACCGACCGCTCCACGTCCTTGCCGCTGTCGACGACGTGCGGGAGGTAGAGCCAGTCGCACTCGACGACCGTGCGGTCGACGGCCATCGGGTACATGCGGTGGAAGAT
>NZ_JBEYXP010000118.1:0-10093 GCF_040704615.1 Streptomyces sp. NPDC046862
CCCCGACGGACGCCGCCCTCGCCGCCGATCTGGCGCTGCCGATCGAGGAGCTGGAGCTCACCGTTCGGTCGTACAACTGCCTCAAGCGCGAGGGCATCCACTCCGTGGGTGAGCTCGTGGCGCGCTCCGAGGCCGACCTCCTCGACATCCGTAACTTCGGTGCGAAGTCGATCGACGAGGTCAAGGCGAAGCTGGCCGGCATGGGCCTGGCCCTGAAGGACAGCCCGCCCGGATTCGACCCCACCGCTGCGGCGGACGCGTTCGGCGCGGACGACGACGCGGATGCCGGGTTCGTCGAGACCGAGCAGTACTAAGAGCTCGGGACCGACGGGTTCGATTTTGGGTGCGGGTGCGCTGTGGCTTGTCGCGCAGTTCCCCGCGCCGCTTCCGGGGCGCCCCTTCGGGGACGCCCCGGATCTCCGACAGGCGACCGCCTGCTCGGATACTGACCTCGGTACCTGATACGGCCGGGGCAGACACACAGGAGAAGAACAATGCCGAAGCCCACCAAGGGTGCCCGTCTGGGCGGCAGCGCCGCGCACGAGAAGCTGCTCCTCGCGAACCTCGCGAAGGCGCTCTTCGAGCACGGTCGTATCACCACCACCGAGGCGAAGGCCCGCCGCCTGCGCCCGTACGCCGAGCGTCTGGTCACCAAGGCGAAGAAGGGCGACCTTCACAACCGCCGTCAGGTGCTCCAGGTGATCACGGACAAGAGCATCGTGCACACGCTCTTCACCGAGATCGGCCCGCGCTACGAGAACCGTCCCGGTGGCTACACCCGCATCACCAAGATCGGTAACCGCCGTGGCGACAACGCGCCCATGGCCGTGATCGAGCTGGTCGAGGCGCTGACGGTCGCGCAGCAGGCCACCGGCGAGGCCGAGGCCGCGACGAAGCGTGCCGCCAAGGACGCGGAGGCCGCTCCGGTTGCCGAGGAGGCCAAGGTCGACACGACCAAGGCCGACGAGGCCGAGCACTCCGCCGAGGAGTCGAAGGACGCGTAAGCGTCTGCGGGGTTCTGTTCGGTTGGCGGCTGCGAGTTCGTCGTGGTTGTTCGCGCCCACGCGGCGGAGCCGCATATCGACACAGCCCCGCGCCCCTTACGGGGTGCTCAGCGGGTCCGTTCCTTTCGAGGGGCGGGCCCGCTTTCGCGTTCGGCGGGCCTGAGAGGATCTACCTGTGAGTGACGAAGTGCAGCCCGGGTACGTGCGCGTACGGCTTGATCTCTCCTACGACGGCACCGAGTTCTCCGGCTGGGCCAAGCAGGCCGGGGGGCGGCGGACCGTGCAGGCGGAGATCGAGGACGCCCTGCGGACGGTGACGCGTTCGAAGGGGGACCTGTACGAGCTGACCGTGGCCGGGCGGACCGATGCCGGGGTGCACGCGCGGGGGCAGGTGGCGCATGTGGACCTGCCGCTGGAGGTGTGGGGCGAGCATCGCGGGAAGCTGCTCAAGCGGCTGGCCGGGAGGCTGCCCAAGGACGTGCGGGTGTGGGCCCTCAGGGAGGCGCCCCCGGGCTTCAACGCACGGTTCTCGGCCGTGTGGCGGCGGTACGCCTACCGGGTCACCGACAATCCCGGCGGTGTCGACCCGTTGCTGCGCGGCCATGTGCTGTGGCACGACTGGCCCTTGGACGTCGACGCCATGAACGAGGCGGCCGGGCGGCTGCTGGGGGAGCACGACTTCGCCGCCTACTGCAAGAGGCGTGAGGGCGCCACGACCATTCGTACGCTGCAGGAGCTGAGCCTCGTGCGGGGGGATGACGGCATCGTCACGGCCACCGTGCGCGCCGACGCCTTCTGTCACAACATGGTGCGGTCGCTCATCGGTGCGCTGCTGTTCGTGGGGGACGGGCATCGGGCGCCGGACTGGCCGGAGAAGGTGCTGGCCGCCGGTGTGCGGGACTCCGCCGTGCACGTCGTGCGGCCGCACGGGCTGACGCTGGAGGAAGTCGGGTATCCGGCCGACGAGTTGCTGGCCGCGCGCAACAAGGAGGCGCGGAACAAGCGGACTCTGCCCGGAGGGACTCTCCCCGGGGGAACTCCGCCCGGGACTGCCGCTTGCTGCTGAAGCCCGTCAGTCGTGCGCCCAGGACGTGACGAGGCCTGAGAGGGCCTTCTCGGCCTCGTCGGCGTGGCGGCGGTCTCCACGGGCGCTGGGGGCGAGTTCCACGTGGACGAACTTCGCGTGCTGCCGTTGTGCGGCCCTGCCCTGGACGTTCGTGACGCCTTCGAGGGGGCACCGGTCCTGCCAGCCGCGGCATACGCGGAGCCCGTCGGCCTCCATGGCGTCGGCCATGGCGGAGGTCTCGGTGTGCGCGTTCTGGGCGGCGCCGGTGGACAGGACGGCCTCGTAGGGGCGGTCGGAGTCCCTGGCGAAGCCGTGCAGTTGGACACCGGGCACGTCGCGCTTCTGGAGCTCCACGACGATGGTGTGGAAGGCGCTGTCCTCGCTGTGGGCGACATCGGCGGCACCCTCTTCGCCGGCTCGGCGGTGTGCGCCGGCCAGGACCAGTGAGCCGCCGGGGTTGTCCTCCAGGAGCCGTACTCCGAGGAGTTCGGTGTCGCGGTCGGACACCGGGTGGGGGACCTGTGCGTTCCAGCGCAGGCCGGCGTCGGCGTTCAGGTACAGGCGGCCCCAGTGCTGGGCCTCGCCCTGCCGCCGGGCCGCGATCTCGTCGTACCTGCGTCCGGACGCGGTGTCGGTGAGGCGGGTGACCTTCAGGCCGATGGGGGTCAGGAGCTGTTCGGCCTTCGTCGCGTTCCCGTCCAGGAGGTGTCCCACGCCCTCGGACAGTTTCTCGCGCTGTGCGTCGCTCGGCGGGGTGTAGTCGCCGTCGGGCTCGAACTCCGCCGTATACGTGAGGATGCGACTGCGAAGATCAACCAGTTCCCGGGACTGCGGAGCGGATTCCTCCGTTCCCTGGTCAGTTGATGACTGGCAGCCGAACAGGGCCAGGGCGAGACCGACTTGTGCCAAAATGCGAATGAAACGTGACTGTCTTGTGACGGTAATGGTAGTGGCGCTTGTGGGCCCCATGTGAATATTGCGCGGTGACACTTCGTTATCCTCTCCGGATCAGTCGTTCGGTTGCCGCCTTGGCGACGGTCGTCGCCGTGACCACCGCGTGCAGTTCCGGCGCCTCGACGCCGCAGGTCAAGTCGGGCGGGCGCTCGTTCACCGTCGCCGCCGCCGGTGACGTGCTCATTCACCCCGAGCTGGTCGAACAGGCCGCCAAGGATGCCAAGAAGACCGGCAAGGGGGAGGCCGGGCTGGACTTCGGGCCGATGATGGCCGGGGTGAAGCCGGTCATCAGCAAGGCCGACCTGGCCATCTGCCATATGGAGACGCCGGTCGGAAAACCCAAGGGGCCTTTCGAGGGTTACCCGGAGTTTCTTGTTCCGCCGCAGATTCTGACGACCCTCAAGGACGTGGGTTACGACACCTGCTCGACGGCCTCCAATCACACCTGGGACCACGGTCTGGGAGCCGTGCGGCGCACGCTGAACGCCATGGACAAGGCCGGCCTCGGCCACACCGGCTCGGCGCGCACACCCGAGGAAGCAGAACAGATCAACATCCGTGACGTCAACGGCGTCAAGGTCGCCCACCTCGCGTTCTCCTGGATGTCGTTCCTCAACCCGACACCCGAAAACCAGAAGTGGGCCTTCAACCAGATCGACACGGACGCGATCAAGAAGGCCGAGAAGCGGGCCCGGGAGAAGGGCGCCGAGGTGGTGATCCTCTCGCTGCACTGGGGCCTTGAGCACTACAACGAACCGAGCATCCCGCAGCTGGAGCTGGCGAAGCGGATCACCGAGGAGACGGGCGTCGACCTCGTGATCGGGCACCACTCCCACGTCGTGCAGCCGATCCAGAAGGTGAACGGCACCTGGTTCGCCTACAGCCTCGGCAACCAGATAGCCCGCCACTCCTCGCCCACCGGGCTCACCGAGGAGGGCGCGATCGGCTGGTTCGAGTTCCGTGAGACGACCGACGGCGACTGGGACGTGTCGGCCCGCTACGTCCCCACGCTGGTGGACATCCCGCCGGAGCTGGAGGCCGGTGAGAAGGCGCCCGCCGGAGCGGTCGAGGACCACCGGGTGGTGGACGTGCGCCAGGCGCTCAAGTCCCCGGACGGCCTCTCCGAGGAGCGGCTCGCCCGCTACCGGCTGGCCCAGGAGCGCACGAGCGGCTTCCTGTACAACCGCGGGGCTCCGGGTGGCGACGGACTGAAGGAGCTCGCGCTGGAGCGTGACTAGCGCCACAGCGCATTCCGGGGCGAGAGACGCAACCTCGGCGCTCCTTATCAGTCTTTTAAATGACGGCTTGTCATGCCCCCGCGTTTGGCGGTGTCCGGCAGCAGCCGTCATCCGTAGAGGTCTAAGGAGACCACCGGTGACATCCACGCGTGCCGCGCGCCCCGTGAAGGGCGGGCGGCGACGAAGCCGCAGACGGGCGGACATGCCGCTGCTCGGCGGCATCCGCCCGCCGATCGCGCTGCTCTGCGTGCTGGTGCTCGCCCTCGCCGGACTCACCGCCAAGGTGCTCGGCCCCGCCGGTGAGCAGGTCGTGCCCAAGGCGGTGCTGACCGCGCAGCAGCACTTCGCGGAGGACGGCGCCATCGCCCTACGCGCGTCGATCGACGAGCGGGTCACCGACCTGAACCGCACCGCCGAGGCGCTGAACCAGGGCTCGCCGGTGCAGCCGGAATCCATCCTGTCCGACCTCGGCAAGACGTACCAGAAGTGGACGGGCACCACGATCCTGGACCTGGAGAGCGGCAAGGTGCTGGCCGCCAGGGGTGAAACGATTCCTCTGGCCTGGCTGGACAAGGCCGCCCTCACCGGGGACAAGGCGCTCAAGCCCCGCATGGTCCGGCTGGAGACCGGTGACGTACGGCTGATGACCATGGCGGTCCTCAGCTGGAAGGACCGGCCGCAGCAGCTGCTGGTCGCGTCCAACAGCATGTCCGTGCCCGCCATCAACCTCGGGCAGTTCCGCTCCATGGCGGTCGTCGCCACCGGCGGGGAGGTCCTCGCCACGGCCGGCTTCGAGCAGTCCGAGGCGCTCAACTCGGACCAGGAGCGCAAGGAGCTGGGCTTCCTCCAGAAGCAGATGAGCGATCTCGCCGGCCAGTCGGCCCACGAGACCGAGGAGAACCCCGTCAGCGCCAGGGAACCCGGCTCCCGCGGCTACCCCGGCGTCAGCGGAACCCTGGTCGGCGACGCCTACAACGGCCGTATCGCCACGGCCGGATACGCTTCCCTCGCCTCCGCCGACCCCGAGGACAAGCAGAGCGTCGGCGCCGGGCTCGGGCTCACGGTGGTGGCCATGCTCCCCGTGGTCCAGCAACAGGCCGTCGCCCCGGGCCGGGAGCTGTACGGGCTGCTGGCGGCCGGCGCCCTCGTGGTGCTCGGCCTGCTCGCGGTGACCCTGCTCTGGATGACCGTGCAGCGGCCGCTGCTCCGGCTGTTCCTGGAGTCCCGCCGGCTGGCCCGCGGTGACCTGACCCGGCCGGTGGCCGTGCCCCGCTGGGGCGAGGCCGCGCGGGTCGGACACGCGCTGGAGCACGTGCGCGTGCAGCTCGGCGGCACCGGGGACGAGCCCGGCGAGCGCCGGCGCGCGAAGACGCGGTTCGGGGTGCGCGGGCCGCTCGCGCTGACCGCCGTCCTGCTGCTGCTGTGGTGCGTGCCGGTCGGCCTCCTGCTGAACCGTACGGACTCCTCCGTCAGCGTCCCGGCCTCCATGGTCAGCGACCAGCGCGACCGCACGGACCTGGTCGCCGACCGGGTGCGCCGCGCGCTCAACGAGGCCCAGGCGGACATGGTCTCCATGTCCCGGCTGATCAAGGGCGACGACGACGCCGCCACCGGCAAGGTGCTGGAGGCGGCCCTGCGCGAGCACACCCGCTACCAGTCGCTGTACCTCCTCTCCGAGGACGGCGAGGTCCTCGCCCGCGCGGGTGAGGAGCCGCGCGCCGACTTCAGCGGTGAGAAGGACCTTCCGCTGGTCCGGGTCGCGGGCAAGGGCGGGAAGAAGCCGGTCGTCCAGGTCGGGGCCCCCGTCCTGGACAAGAAGGGCGAGACCGTCGTCGGTGAGGTGAGGGTCGAGTTCCTCAACTCGCTGCTGAAGCGGCCCGGTCTCGGCGAGGTCCGCGTGGTGGACTCCAAGGTGGAGACCATCGCCGCCAGCGACGGCTTCCTGGCCTTCGAGAAGCTGCCGCGGGACGCGCTCACCGATGTCGTCCGGGCCGGTACGGTCCGGGTCGGTGCCGGTCCCGTCGAGAACGGCCTGCTGATCCGCGAGGGGCGCTCGGTCACCGTCGCGGCGGCGGCACCCTTCTCCGGCGGCGGTGTCGCCGCCGACATCGGCTGGACCGTGGTCAGCTGGCAGAACGCCAAGGCCTTCCAGACCGCGCCCTACCAGCTGGAGGACCGCAGCATCCTCGCCGGACTGCTCGGTCTCGCCCTGATCGTCGTCTGCCTCGGCTGGGTGTTCCTGGTCGTGGCCCGGCCGCTGCGGGCCCTCGCCACCGGCGCCGAGAAGCTGGCCGAGGGCGACCTCAAGACCGTGCAGTACCCGCGCTACCAGGACGAGGTCGGTGCCGTCGTGCGCAGCTTCGAACTGCTCCGTCAGCAACTCCAGGTCCGTAAGCAGAACCAGGCACGCCGGCTCGCGGAGCCCCAGCCCGTCGTCCGGGGAAGGTGACCCAGCCGTGCTCTATCTCTACTTCGTGCTGCTCATAGGCAGCCTGATGCTGCTCGTGGCGGGCATCGTGGAGCAGCGCCGGCACTACGCCGGCCTGCACAGCATTCCCTCACGGGTGCTGGTCAACGGCATCCGCGGCAAGTCCTCCATCACCCGGCTGTGCGCCGGGGCCCTGCGCGGCGGGGACCTGGTGACCGTGGCCAAGACGACGGGAACGGCCGCGCGGTTCATCCACCCCGACGCCACCGAGGAGCCGGTCTACCGGAAGTTCGGGATCGCGAACGTGGTGGAGCAGATCGGCATCGTCCGCCGGGCCGCCACCTACCGTCCCGACGCCCTCGTCATCGAGTGCATGGCCGTCATGCCGGCCCTGCAGGAGGTCAACCAGAGCAAGCTGATCCGCTCCACGATCGGCGTGCTGTGCAACGTCCGCGAGGACCACCTCGCCGAGATGGGCCCCACCCTCGACGACGTGGCCCGTTCGCTGTGCCGCTCGATGCCCGAGGACGGCATCTGCGTCACCGCGGAGAAGGAGCGCTTCCACATCCTCCAGGAGGAGGCCGACGCCCGTAACTGCAAGCTCGTCTACGCGGACCCGGAGACGGTCACCGACGAGGAGCTGCGCGGCTTCAGCTGGTTCACCTTCAAGGAGAACGTCGCGATCGCGCTGGTCGTCGCCGAACTGCTCGGCGTGGAACGGCAGGTCGCCCTCCAGGGCATGTACGACGCCCCGCCGGACCCCGGTGTCCTCTCCGTGGAGCGCTACGTCACGCCCGAGGGCAAGAAGCTCGCCTTCGCCAATGTCTTCGCGGCCAACGATCCCGAGTCGACGCTGATGAACATCAACCAGCTGCTCGACCTCGGCGCCATCCACCGGCCCCTGAACGTCGTGATCAACTGCCGTCCCGACCGCGTCGAGCGCAACGGCCAGATGGGCGAGATCATCCCCGACCTGCAGCCGGACAACGTGTTCGTCATCGGGCACCCCGCCAAGAGCGCCATCGACGCCATCCCGGCCGAGTGGCGCGACCGCGCGATCGACCTCGGCGGTGAGCGGCGGTCGGCCGAGGAGTTCATGCCGGCCCTGCTGGAGCGCATGGCGGCCGACTCCTCCCTCGTCGCCATCGGCAACATCCACGGCCAGGGCGAGGAACTCCTGGAGTACCTCGCCGAACTCCCGGCGGACGACTCCGCACCCGAGGACGCGGAGCGGCCCGAGGAGCCCGCGCTGCCGGCTCAGCCCGCGCGTCTGGACCCGTACGCCTCGTACCCCGTGGCCTACGAGGAGCGCTACCAGGCCTCGCAGACCCAGGAGATACCGGTGGTCCGCATCCCCGCTCAGCAGCGTCGCCCGTCGTGGGCCGAGCCCGCTGTCCAGCACCAGGGACCGTACGCCCAGGAGCAGGGACAGTACGCCGTCCCGGTCCAGGAGCAGGGACAGTACGCCGCCCCGGGCCAGGAGACGTGGCAGTACGGCGAGGGGCAGTACGGCGACGGGCAGTACGGCGACGACTCCTACGGCGGCCACCCGTACCCGGCGGCCGACGGAGGTGGTCAGCATCCGCACCCCTGACCTCCGCGGGCGGGGACGACGCCCCGCACGCTTATGCCGCCGCCGACCGCCCTGCACCACGACCCGCACCCGCGCCCGGAGAACCCGTTGACCACCGCCGCCCTGACTCCCGAGATGGCCGCCCTCGGCATCGCCATCGGCCTGTTCTTCTCGCTGCTGTGCTACCTGACCACCAACCTGTCCCCGGGCGGAATGATCACGCCGGGATGGATCGCCCTCACGCTCATCGAGGACCTCCAGCGGGCGGCCATGGTGGTCGGCGTCACCGCCCTCACCTACGCGGGCACCAAGGTCATGCAGCGACTGGTGATCCTCTACGGCAAGCGGCTGTTCGCCGCGGTGGTCCTGCTGGGCGTGCTGCTCCAGGCCACGGTGATGATCGTGCTCTCGATCGAGTTCCCGCTGCTGTACGGCAACCAGACCCTCGGCTTCATCGTGCCCGGTCTGGTCGCCTACCAGATGGTGCGTCAGCCCAAGGGGGCCACGCTGCTGGCGACCGGCGCCGTCTCGCTCATGGCCTACATCGTTGTCGCCGCCGGGCTGCTGCTCGGCATCATGCCCACAGTCTGAGAAACGGGGAGAGTTCGCATGGCAGGCAAGAAGAAATCGCGGCCGGTCGTCTCCGGGCTCGTGGTACTCGCGCTCGTGGGGACGTCCGGCTACCTCACCGTGGAGCTCCGCAAGCAGGACGAGCAGGGCGTCACGGAGATCACCAACGTCGGCGTGCTGGACGGCTCCGGCAAGTCCAACGACTCCAAGGGCGCGGACAAGGGCGAGCAGACGTGGTCGCGGCTGGAGAACCCGGCCCGCTCCGTGCTGCGCGGCTCCGACGGCCAGGTCAAGGCGGTGCTCACCGACGGGGCGCGCACCGCGACGCTGACCGGGCCGTCCCGCACCTTCGCCGAACCCTCCTCCACCAGCTCCAAGGTCTCGACGACGGACTGGGTGCGGCTCATGCCCGAGAAGTGGAAGAAGGGCGCGGAGAAGGAGAAGTGGTTCAAGGACTGGTACGCCGAGTTCGAGGGCAGCAAGAAGGACGACCTCTTCGCGTTCGCGTTCCAGTACGTCGCGGGCGCCAAGGACAAGAAGGACGCGCAGGGCACCCGGTACGCCGGTGACGCCAACTTCGGTCCCCTGAACACGACGGGGGCCGAGGGCGGTGACCTGCGCCTGGAGCAGTCCGACTTCTTCGACTTCCTCCAGGTGCCGTACCCGTTCCGGGACGGGGTGACCGGGACGCCGGAGGCGATGCGGGCCAGGTCCCTGGACTGCTCCGGGTTCATGCGCATGATCTGGGGCTACCGCGCCCGCTACCCGCTGATGTCGTCGGACCAGGCGGGTGACGGGCTGCCGCGTACCGCCAACGGTATGGCTCGCTCCAAGCAGGGTGTCGACGTGCTGCCGCTGACCGGGATCACGGCGAAGGACCGGCCGACCGGGATCGACCAGCTCCAGCCCGGGGACCTCGTCTTCTTCAAGCTCGACCAGCGGACCGCGCAGCGGCTGGACCACGTCGGCATGGTCCTCGGCTACGACACCGAGGGGCACCTGATCTTCGTGTCCAGCCGTGAGGAGGTCAACGGGCCGACGATCGGTGACGTGGGTGGGGTGTCCCGGCTGGATGGGAACGGGTACTACGCGAAGACGCTGCGGAGTGCGAAGCGGTTGTGAGTCGTGACGGGTGGGGGGTGACGGGGTGGGGGGGGGGGGGCCCCGCCCCCCCCCCCCCCCCCAACCCAGACCAGCCCCGGGGCGGGGCGGGGCCACCCCACCCGGGCACACGGGCGGAAGAGGGAAAAGCGAGTGGGT
>NZ_JBEYXP010000119.1:0-7006 GCF_040704615.1 Streptomyces sp. NPDC046862
GGATCCACAACACCCCCCGCTCTCGCTCAACCAACACGCCAAACCGGCCCCACCCCGGCATGTGACTGAACACCGTGCTGGGCGAGCTGCTTTGAGGGCATGTCAGCCTGATGTGACGTCAGGTGGGCTGGTTGTAGCCTTGAGCGCCCGCTGGAAGGAGAGAACACTGACCTCCCCCGATGAAGTCTTCGATGTCGTCGGCATCGGCCTGGGTCCCTTCAATCTGGGACTGGCGTGTCTGCTTGAGCCGATCGACGAGCTGAGCGCGCTCTTCCTGGATGCCAAACCCGACTTCTCGTGGCACCCGGGCATGCTCCTGGACGGCGTTCACCTCCAGACCCCGTTCATGGCCGACCTGGTCAGCCTCGCCGATCCCACCTCGCCGTACTCTTTCCTCAACTACCTGAAGCAGACCGGCCGTCTGTACTCGTTCTACATACGCGAGAACTTCTATCCGCTGCGTACCGAGTACAACGAATACTGCCGGTGGGCTGCTGCGAGACTGACCAACGTCCGCTTCAACACGAAGGTCACGAACGTCGTTCACGCGGACGGCCACTACACCCTCAGCACCGCTCAGGGGGAGGTCTACCGGGCCCGCCGTCTGGTCCTGGGTACCGGCACACCGCCGTACATACCCCAAGCCTGCCTAGGCCTCGGCGGTGACTTCAGCCACAGCTCCCAGTACGTGCAGGTGAAGGCGGAACTCCAGCGGAAGAGTTCCATCACGCTCGTGGGAAGCGGCCAGAGCGCGGCCGAGATCTACTACGACCTGCTTTCCGAGATCGACGTCCACGGCTACCGGCTCAACTGGGTCACCCGTTCCCCGCGGTTCTTTCCACTTGAGTACACGAAGCTCACGCTGGAAATGACCTCGCCCGAGTACATCGACTATTTCCGGGCCCTTCCCGAGCACAAACGCTACGCATTGGAGTCCGCTCAGAAGGGACTCTTCAAGGGGATCGACGCCGAGCTCATCAACGCCATCTTCGACCTCCTCTACCAGAGGAGCGCCAGGGGCCCCCTCCCCACCCGGCTGTTCACCAACACGAGTCTGAACACCGCTGCTCACGATGCGGACGAGGCCGTGTACACCCTCGGCCTTCACCAAGAGGAGCAGGACAAGCACTTCACCGTCAGGACCGAGGGCCTGGTGCTGGCCACCGGCTACGCGTACGTGTCCCCGCCCTTCCTCGATCCCGTACGCGACCGGATCAACCGGGACTCCCGTGGCCGCTTCGACGTGGCCCGCAACTACTCCATCGACATCACCGGAGGGGAGATCTTCCTCCAGAACGCCGGCGTGCACACGCACAGCATCACCAGCCCGGACCTCGGGATGGGCTCGTACCGGAACTCCTACATCATCAGCGAGCTGTTGGGCTCCGAGTACTACCCTCTCGAAAAGCGCATCGCCTTCCAGGAGTTCGCCGCACCCGAAGGCATCGTCGTATGACTGAGCACACCCCGGACGTCATCTTCTCGGCCACCGACCGGGCACTCGGAGAGTTCTCCCTGCGGGCCCTCGCCCCCGTGGCCGACGGCTCGCTACTGCACCGCTGGGTGACCCACCCGAAGGCGGTGTTCTGGATGATGCAGGAGGCCGCCCTCGAGGACGTCGTACGGGAGTACTCGGCGATCGCTTCCTCGGCGCACCACGAAGCCTTCATCGGCCTGCACCGGGGGAAACCGGCGTTCCTCGCGGAGAGGTACGACCCGAGCCGGGTCGAACTCAAGGGTCTCTACGAGGCGCGGCCCGGCGATGTCGGCATGCACTTCCTGACCGCCCCGTCCGACACCCGCATCCCTGGGTTCACCCGGGCGGTGATACGCACGGTGATGGAGTTCCTGCTCGCCGACCCGGCGGTCGAGCGAGTCGTCGTCGAGCCCGATGTGCGCAACACGGCCGTGCAGGCGCTCAACGCGGCTGTTGGCTTCGTGCCGGAGCGGGAGATCGACAAGCCGGAGAAACGGGCGCTGTTGAGCTTTTGTACACGAGCACAGTTCGCAGCGGCGCGAGGAGCACGAGCATGAACTCAGTCGGCAAGAAACCCGGGGACACGGACATGAACCTCGCGGTCCCCACCGCCCATCTGACGCCGGATGCCTGGGCCACGGCCGGCCGCTCGGTCGTCCGCAAAGCGATATCCGAGTTCACCCATGAACGGCTGCTCTCCCCGCAGAGCCTCGGTGACGGCCGCTACCGGATCGTCAGCGACGACGGAAGCATCGCCTACGACTTCGAGGCGCGCGTCCTCGCCCTGAACCACTGGCAGGTCGACGCCGCCACGATATGTCGGCGTCGCACGGCCGACGGTGCGGACCAGCCGCTGGATCCGCTGACGTTCTTCGTCGAGCTGCGCGGCACCCTGAACCTGTCCGAGCAAGTCCTCCCGGTCTACCTCGAAGAGATCTCCTCCACCCTGGCGAGCAGCTGCTACAAGGCGTCCCGGCCCGCCCTGACCGCGGCCCAGCTGGCCCGGGCCGACTTCCAGACCATCGAGACCGGCATGACCGAGGGGCATCCCTGCTTCATCGCCAACAACGGCCGTCTCGGCTTCGGCGGGGACGAATACCTCTCCTACGCCCCCGAAGTCGCCGCCCCGGTCAGGCTTGTCTGGCTCGCGGCCCGCCGCGACCGAGCGTCCTTCACCGCCGGCGTCGGCGTCGACTACGAAACGCTGATGCGCGACGAACTCGGGGAGAGCACCCTCCGCCGCTTCCGGGACACGCTGCGGCGACGGGGGCTGGACACGGACGACTACCTGTTCATGCCCGTCCATCCCTGGCAGTGGCGGAACAAGCTGTCCGTCACGTTCGCCGCCGAGATAGCCCGCGAGCACCTGGTCTTTCTGGGCGAGGGCGACGACCAGTACCTTGCCCAGCAATCCATCCGCACCTTCTTCAACGCCACCCGGCCGGCCAGGCACTATGTGAAGACGGCCCTCTCCGTGGTCAACATGGGCTTCATGCGGGGCCTCTCGGCCGCGTACATGGAGGCCACACCCGCCATCAACGACTGGCTCGCGGAGCTGATCGCCAAGGACGACCTGCTCCGCTCGACCGGCTTCTCGATCATCCGCGAGCTGGCGACCACCGGCTACCGGCACCTGGAGTTCGAGGCGGCCACCGACCGCACCTCCCCCTACCGCAAGATGCTCGCGGCGCTCTGGCGCGAGAGCCCGGTACCGTCCCTCGGCGAGGGCGAGCGCGTCGCCACCATGGCCTCGCTGCTCCACGTCGACCGTAAGGGGCAGTCGGTCGTGGGCGCGCTGATCGCCGGGTCGGGCCTGCACCCCGAGGCGTGGCTGCGCCGCTATCTGCGTGCCTACCTCACGCCGATGCTGCACTGCTACTACGCGTACGCGCTGGCCTTCATGCCGCACGGGGAGAACGTGATTCTCGTCCTCGACGAGCACGGAGCGGTCTCGCGGACGATCTTCAAGGACATCGCCGAGGAGATCATCGTGATGGACCAGGAGACGGTCCTGCCGCCGGCGGTCGAACGGATCAGGGTGGACCTGCCGGAGGAACACAAGATCCTGCCGATCTTCACCGATGTCTTCGACGGTTTCTTCCGCTTCATCTCCGCGATCCTCGATACCGAGGGCGTGCTGCGGGAGGAGGACTTCTGGCAGCTCGTCGCCGAGTGTGTCTCCGACTACCAGGCGTCGAAACCGGAATTGCGGGAGACGTTCGAGAAGTACGACATGTTCGCTCCGGAGTTCCCGCTGTCCTGCCACAACCGGCTGCAGCTGCTGAACAACAAGCAGATGGTCAATCTGACGGATCCGGCGAGCAGCGTGCAACTCGCCGGTACCCTTCGCAATCCCATCGCCTGAACACCCCTAGCCGGGTACGGCCCCGGACGACACCCCGGAAGACACCATGGCCCCACCCGGCGCGTGCCAGGTCCCGTCGATACCGAAGGTGGTGAAGGCCGTCCGGCTGGGCAGCGGGTAGGCCTGGTCGCCGGTCAGCGCGTTGAGGATGACGGCGCTGCGCCATGCGGCGAGACCCAGGTCGGGTGCGCCCACGCCGTGACTGTGGCGTTCCGCGTTCTGCACGAAGACAGAGCCTTCGACCGGCTCGCCGAGTACGAGCCGGTACGCCTCGTCGATCTGTGGCCGCCCTCCGGCGTCCTTGCGTATGTGCGGCGCCATCGACTCAGTCAGCGTCGTGACGGAGCGCTCGGTGTAGCCGGTGGCCAGAACCAGACCGTCCGTGGCGAGGGTGCCGTGGGAGGCCTGCTGGAGGTGCGAGAACTTGAGTTCGAGCCGACCGCCCGAGCGCCCGACGGAGCGCAGGTCGATACCAGGGGTCAGCATGACATCGGGCCAGGTGTCGTCGAGTGAGCGCCGGTAGAGCTCGTCCTGTATGTCACCGAGCGTCTCGGCGCTCACGCCCTTGTACAGCTGCCACTGCTGCGGCAGCAGCCGGTCCCGTACCGGCTCGGCGAGGCCCTGGAAGTAGCGGGTGTAGTCGGGGGTGAACTGCTCAAGGCCCAGCTTGCTGTACTCCATCGGCGCGAACGCGGGAGTACGCGCGATCCAGGCCAGTCCCTCGCGGCCTACGGGCCGGCGGCGGAGCAGGTCGAGAAAGACTTCCGCTCCCGACTGACCGGAGCCGACCACGGTGACGTGGTCTGCGGACAGCAGTTCGTCACGGTGGGCCAGGTACTCCGCCGAGTGCCAGACCGGCTCCGTCTCGTCGTCGACGAGCGGCCGCAGGTGCTCGGGGACGTGGGGCGCGGTGCCGACGCCAAGGACGAGGTGTCGGGCGGAGAGCTGACCCACTCCCTGCGCCTCTCCGTCCGCGCCCACCCGGGTGAAGTCCACGTCGAATGCGCGGCGTGCGGTGTCCCAGCGCACCGTGTTCACCACGTGCCCAAAACGGCACGCGGGCAACTGTTCGCTGACCCAGCGGCAGTAGGCGTCGTACTCGATCCGCTGTATGTGGAACCGTTCGGCGAAGTAGAAGGGGAACAGCCGCTCCCGGTGGCGCATGTAGTTGAGGAAGGACCAGCGGCTGGTCGGATCGACAAGGCTGACCAGATCGGCCAGGAAGGGCACCTGGAGGGTCGCCCCCTCGATCATCATCCCGGCGTGCCAGCGGAAGGCGGTGCTCTGTTCCAGGAAGGCGGTCCGCAGTCCGGGAAGACCGTCGGCGAGGGCGGCGAGGGACAGGTTGAATGGACCGATACCCACCCCGACGAGGTCGAGAGGCTCTTCCTCGGAGTGCTTGCTCATCGGTCTTCTCCACGGGTACGAGGGGTGGTGCGCGTTGTGGTCGCGGCGTCGGCGACGAGCTTCAGCACGCGTGCCAGGTCGGTGGGGCCGGCTTGAGGGTTCAGTAACGTGGCTTTGAGCCAGAGGCGGTGATCGCCCGACTCGTCCACGGCCCAGGCCCGGCCCAGCACCGCTTGCCCGTCGGTGAGGAGCTTGCGCCGCACGGCCGCGACGAGTTCGTCGCCTTCGCGTGATGGCAGCTCGTCCGCCGCGACCGGCCGGAACAGCACGGTGCTGATGCCGACCTCGCCGGGACGCAGCCGGAGGTCCGGATGGTGGGTCACCGCCTCCGCGAACTCCTCGGCGACACTGACGCACCGGTCGACGAGATCCCCGAGTCCGGCACGGCCGAGCGCCCGCAGTGAGACCGCGATCTTCAGGACGTCGGGGCGACGGGTCGTGCGGATCGAGCGGTGGAGCAGATCGGGCAGCCCGGCTTGCGTGTCGTCACCCGCGTTGAGGTACGACGCTTCGAACGCGAGGTGTTCCAGCATCCGCGTGTCCTGGACCGCCAGGATTCCGGCGGCGACCGGCTGCCAGCCGAGCTTGTGCATGTCGAGCGTGACCGAGACGGCCGAATCGAGGCAGGCCAGCTGCCGAGTATGGCGATCGCTGAACAGCAGCATCCCGCCGTACGCCGCGTCGACGTGCATCTCGGCACCGTGCCTGGCGGCGACCTCCGCCAGCTCGGGCAGCGGATCGATCACTCCCTCGTCGGTCGTACCGGCCGTCGTCACCACGAGGACAGGGGCGGCTCCCGTGTACGCGGTCAGCGCCTCGTCGAGAGCGGCGGGCTCCAGGCGCCCGGCACCGCACTCGACCACCATCGGCTCCGGCAGTCCCAAGGTCCAAGCCGCTCGGTGCACACTGTGATGCGCGTTGGCCCCGTATACCACCTGCAGGGTGTCGGCGCCCGCGGCCCGGGCCCGCTCACGGGCGAGCAGCAGCGCGACGAGGTTGGACTCGGTGCCGCCGCTGGTGATCAGCGCGTCCGGGCGGGGAGCCCGCGGATAGACGAGGCCGGCCAGCGCGTCGGTGACATCCTCCTCGATCACCGTAGCGGCGGGGGCCTGGTCCCAGGAGTCCATCGACGGGTTGAGGGCCGCGGAGGCCAGCTCCGCGGCAGCCGCGACGGCCAGCGGCGGGCAGTGCAGATGGCCCACGCAGTGCGGATCCGCCGGGTCGGCGGCACCCCGGGCCATGGCGCCCACCAGCGAACTCAGCGCTTCGACTGCTCCCGTGCCGCGCTCCGGCAGAGCGAGCGACCCATCCCTTCGGACCTGCGCGGCGACAGCCTCGGGGCCGCCACACGGCAGCGGGCCGCCTCGCTCGCGGGCACCCTCGGTCAAGGCGTCGAGCACGACTTGGGTCAGTTCCCGAAGCACAGGGGCGCCTTCCTCGCCCTCTGCCAGCGCCGTATCAAGGGCATGACCCCTCATCCTGCCGCCCTTCGGTGGTGACGGAACGTTGTGATCATCTTCTCTTTCCACACATCCCTGAGAGCCGGGCGGGTCGGTGAGGTTCACTCACCCCCGAAAGCCGACTTCGGATACTCGTGCGATGAATGACAGCGTACGCGACATGAGTAACCGCTCTCAGTCCTCGATCTCTGTCCCGAAACATTGCGGTCCGGCACCACATGTGCGGCAACTCCCGCTTTATCGACGCGAGTTCACAAGAATTGACCAACCGTCAGGCCAGCTGATGGATATGTGTGG
>NZ_JBEYXP010000120.1:0-5190 GCF_040704615.1 Streptomyces sp. NPDC046862
GTGCCCTCCCCGGGGCTCCGCCCCGGACCCCGCTCCTCAAACGCCGGAGGGGCTGAAAAACTCAGCCCCTCCGCTGTTTGAGGACGAGGCCGTCAGGCCGACAGCGGGGGTCTGGGCGCGCAGCCCAGTGCGCTCAGAACGCGTCCGTCGGCACGTAGTTCCCCCACACCTCCCGCAGCGCGTTGCACACCTCGCCGACCGTCGCCCGAGCCCGCAGGGCCTCCTTCATCGGGTACAGGACGTTGTCCGTGCCTTCGGCGGCCTTCTTCAGGTCGGCCAGAGCGACGTCCACCGCCTGCTGGTCGCGCCCGGCGCGGAGCTTGGCCAGCCGCTCGGCCTGCTGGGCCTCGATGGCGGGGTCGACGCGCAGCGGCTCGTACGGCTCCTCCTCGTCCAGCTGGAAGCGGTTGACGCCGACGACCACGCGCTCGCCGGAGTCGGTCTCCTGGGCGATGCGGTAGGCGCTGCGCTCGATCTCGTTCTTCTGGAAGCCCCGCTCGATCGCGTTGACCGCGCCGCCGAGATCCTCGACCTTCGCCATCAGTTCCACGGCCGCGGCCTCGACGTCGTCGGTCATCTTCTCGATGACGTAGGAACCGGCGAAGGGGTCGACGGTCGCTGTCACGTCCGTCTCGTAGGCGAGGACCTGCTGGGTGCGCAGAGCGAGGCGCGCGCTCTTGTCGGTCGGCAGCGCGATGGCCTCGTCGAAGGAGTTGGTGTGCAGCGACTGCGTGCCGCCGAGCACCGCCGCCAGGCCCTGGACG
The DNA here is from genome assembly GCF_040704615.1 of Streptomyces sp. NPDC046862. Lineage (NCBI taxonomy): Bacteria > Bacillati > Actinomycetota > Actinomycetes > Kitasatosporales > Streptomycetaceae > Streptomyces > Streptomyces sp. NPDC046862. The sequence goes on from NZ_JBEYXP010000120.1 coordinate 765, forward strand.
GCGACCCGGACCAGGTTGACCTCCGGCTGCTGGGCGGTCAGCTGCACGCCGGCGGTCTGGGTGTGGAAGCGCAGCATCAACGACTTGGGGTTCTTCGCGCCGAACTCGTCCCGCATCACCCGCGCCCAGATCCGGCGGGCGGCACGGAACTTGGCCACCTCCTCCAGGATCGTCGTCCGGGCCACGAAGAAGAAGGAGAGCCGGGGCGCGAAGTCGTCGACGTCCATGCCCGCCGCCACCGCCGTACGCACGTACTCGATGCCGTCGGCCAGCGTGAAGGCGATCTCCTGCGCCGGGGAGGCGCCCGCCTCCGCCATGTGGTAGCCGGAGATCGAGATCGTGTTCCACTTGGGGATCTCGGCCCGGCAGTACTTGAAGATGTCCGCGATCAGCCGCAGCGACGGCTTGGGCGGGAAGATGTACGTGCCGCGGGCGATGTACTCCTTGAGCACGTCGTTCTGGATCGTGCCGGTCAGCTTGTCGGCGCCGACGCCCTGCTCCTCGGCCACCAGTTGGTACAGGAGCAGCAGCAGCGCGGCCGGGGCGTTGATCGTCATCGACGTGGACACCTTGTCCAGCGGGATCCCGCCGAACAGCACCCGCATGTCGTCGACGGAGTCGATCGCCACCCCCACCTTGCCCACCTCGCCGTGCGCGATGGGTGCGTCGGAGTCGTGGCCCATCTGGGTGGGCAGGTCGAAGGCGACCGACAGGCCCATGGTGCCGTTGGCGATCAGCTGCTGGTAGCGGGCGTTGGACTCCGTGGCCGTACCGAACCCGGCGTACTGGCGCATCGTCCACGGACGGCCCGTGTACATCGAGGGGTACACGCCCCGCGTGAACGGGTACGCCCCCGGCTCACCCAGCTTCTCCGACGGATCCCAGCCCTGGAGGTCGTCCGGACCGTACACCGGCTCGATGGGCAGCCTCGACTCCGACTCGCGCGCCATGGTGTGTGCCTCCGCGTTGCTTGGTTACTCGCTAGTACGAACGACCCTCGCTGACGGACTGTAGCGGCGGCCGTGCGACCGGTGGAGGGGCCCACGCTGGGACCTTGCTCACAAGGGTCCGCCCCCTACTCCGTTCCCCACAATGCGGCCGGGTTCGCAACCGGTCGCTCCCGGGGAACATCTCAGGTGACACAACCGGACATGAGCCGGACATGAGTCGGATCTCGGGGCACGGTGAGACAACGGGGGGCCGGTATGCGTATCAGGGGCATGCGGAGATCGGTTGCCGCGCTCGCGGCGCTCGTCACGGTCGGCGGATGCACGGCCCAGGCGGTGGACGTGAACAGCGGCCAGAGCCGGCCGATACGCATCGACGTCACGGCCACACCGAACGGCAAGCAGGGCGGGGAGAAGCCGGCCGGGGACACGCAGGACGGGGACAAGCCAGGTACCACCGCCCCTTCCACCTCTTCCACTCCTCCCGCCACTCCCGCTCCCCCGCCCCGGACTCTGTGGTCCCGGGGCGACAAGGGCCGGGACATACGCGAGGTGCAGGCCCGGTTGCGGCAGGTCGCCTGGCTGTACGACGGGCCCACCGGTGAGTACGACGACCTGACCGTTCAGGCGGTCAGGGGTTTCCAGGGCAAGCGAGGGCTGCCCCCGACCGGTGAGACCGACAGCGTGACCTGGGCCCGGCTGCTGAAGATGACGCGTGAGCCGAGCAAGTGGGAGCTGTACGCCTACGGCGGGCAGCCGGCCGCGGCGCCGGACCCGCGGTGCATGACGGGCCGGGTGCTGTGCATCAGCAAGACCAGCCGCACGCTGCGCTGGATGGTCGGCGGCCGGACGCTGACGACGGTCGACGTGCGGTTCGGCTCGCAGTACACGCCGACCCGCGAGGGCGTCTTCACCGTCTACTTCAAGTCCCGCCACCACGTGTCGACGCTCTACGACACCCCCATGCCGTACGCGATGTTCTTCAGCGGCGGTCAGGCGGTCCACTACTCGTCGGACTTCGCGGCCCGCGGCTACTACGGGGCGTCCCACGGATGCGTCAACGTGCGCGACGAGGCGAAGATCGCGCAGCTGTTCGCGCAGGTGCGCAACGGGGACAAGGTCGTCGTGTACTGGTGAGCCGGCTGACCTGCGGTTTTGCGGGACGGAAGATTTTTTTTCGGTGGGGTGTGACGTTTTCGGACGCCGGAGCGCAGTACTCAGTGAGCCGACTGGTCATCGGCCGTCGCACAGAGCCGGGGTTCCCCCCGTACTCACGGCTCAGTGCACATCGGCGCGGGCGGGACACGTTCCCCCGGTCCCGCCCGCGCCCATCAGTTCCCCCGCATCTCCTACGACGCGTCAGGCGTCGCTTTCCTATGCCTGCTGTGGTGCGGATCACAACGGCGGTTACTTCGGGTCCTCGTTGAACTTCGAGGTCGACCAGAAGTAACCCAGCACCGCGAGGCCCAGGCACCAGGCGACGGCGAGCCACCCGTTGTGGCCGATCCCGGTGCCGAGGAGCAGACCGCGCAGGGTCTCGATCGCGGGCGTGAACGGCTGGTACTCGGCGATCGGCTGGAACCAGCCCGGCATCGCGTCGACCGGGACGAAGGCGCTGGAGATCAGCGGCAGGAAGATCAGCGGCATCGCGTTGTTGCTGGCGGCCTCGGCGTTGGGGCTGATCAGTCCCATGCCGACCGCGATCCAGGTGAGCGCCAGGGCGAAGAGCACGAGCAGCCCGAACGCCGCGAGCCACTCCAGGGCGGTGGCATCGGTGGAGCGGAAGCCGATGGCCACACCGACGGCGCCGACGAGGACCACGCTGATGACCGACTGCAGCACGCTGCCGATGACGTGCCCGATGAGCACGGAACCGCGGTGGATGGCCATCGTGCGGAAGCGGGCGATGATGCCCTCGGTCATGTCGTTGGAGACGGAGACCGCGGTGCCGATCGTGGTGCTGCCGATGGTCATCAGCAGCAGGCCCGGGACGAGATACGCGATGTACTCGGAACGGTCCGCGCCGCCGCCGCCGATGCCCGCGCTCATGGTGTCGCCGAAGACGTAGACGAAGAGCAGCAACAGCATGATCGGCGTGAGCAGCAGGTTCAGGGTGAGGGACGGATAGCGCCGGGCGTGCAGCAGGTTGCGGCGCAGCATCGTGGACGAGTCGCGCACGGCGAGGGAGAGGCGGGCCGGGCGGGCGGGAGCGAGAGGGGCACTCATCTGGCGGTCTCCTTGGGCTGGTTGGGCCGGTTGGGCTGGGTGCGCTGGTTGGGCTGGGTGCGCTGGTCGGGGATGTCGGCGCCGCCGGTCAGGGCGAAGAAGACGTCGTCGAGGTCGGGGGTGTGCACGGTCAGCTCGTCGGCCTCGATACCGGCCGAGTCCAGCCGGTCGAGGAGGGAGCGCAGCTCGCGCTGGCTGCCGTCGCCGGGGATCTGGAGCGCGAGGGACTCGTCGTCCCGGGACGCCTCGCGCAGGGCGGAGGCGGCACTCCGGTACGCGGCCGGCTCGGTGAAGCGGAGCCGGACGTGTCCGCCGGGGACGATCCGCTTCAGCTCGTCGGCGGTGCCCTCTGCGGCGATCCTGCCGTCGTTGAGCACGGCGATGCGGTCGGCGAGCTCGTCGGCCTCCTCCAGGTACTGGGTGGTGAGGAAGACGGTGACGCCGCCCGTGACGAGTTCGCGGATGATCTGCCACATGTTGTGCCGGGAGCGCGGGTCGAGGCCGGTGGTCGGTTCGTCGAGGAAGATGATCCGCGGGTCGCCGACCAGGGTCATGGCGATGTCGAGGCGGCGCTTCATGCCGCCGGAGTAGGTGGAGGCGGGCTTCTTGGCGGCCTCCGTGAGATCGAAGCGCTCCAGCAGCTCGGCGGCGACCTGCCGCCCCTCGCGCTTGGACAGGTGGTGCAGGTCCGCCATGAGGAGCATGTTCTCCTCGCCGGTGATCAGGCCGTCGACGGCGGAGAACTGTCCGGTGACGCCGATCGCGGCGCGGACCGCCTGCGGGTCGGCGGCGAGGTCGTGGCCTCCGACACGGATCCCGCCCGAGGCGGGGTCGGGGGAGATGAGGGTGGACAGGATCTTGACGGCGGTGGTCTTGCCGGCACCGTTCGGGCCGAGCAGGGAGAAGATCGTCCCTTCGGGAACGGCCAGGTCGACGCCGTCGAGCACGACCTTGTCGCCGTAGGACTTGCGCAGCCCGTTCGCCGCGATGGCCAGGTTGGTCACGAGAGGTGCTCCTTCAGAGGATGCGGGCGTCTACAGGCTGCGGGCGGTGATGTCGCCGTAGGCAGTGGTCGCGTGGATGGTGAGGCCGGCGTCGGCGCCGTCGGTGTTCTTGAGCGTGTTGTGGATCCGGCCGTAGGTGGTGCCGGCGTCCAGCGCTGCTGAGACTCCGCGGGCGGCGCCGATGGAGATGTCGCCCTTCTCGGCGCGCAGGGCGACCGTGCCGCTCGCGGCCTCGGTGATGCGGATGTC
>NZ_JBEYXP010000121.1:1710-3219 GCF_040704615.1 Streptomyces sp. NPDC046862
GTGCCGAAACATCAGCGGCTCGTTTGAGAGACACCCAAGTAGCACGGGGCCCGAGAAATCCCGTGTGAATCTGGCGGGACCACCCGCTAAGCCTAAATATTCCCTGGTGACCGATAGCGGATAGTACCGTGAGGGAATGGTGAAAAGTACCCCGGGAGGGGAGTGAAATAGTACCTGAAACCGTGTGCCTACAAGCCGTGGGAGCGTCGGAGTGAGGACTTGTCCTTGCTCTCGTGACTGCGTGCCTTTTGAAGAATGAGCCTGCGAGTTTGCGGTGTGTTGCGAGGTTAACCCGTGTGGGGAAGCCGTAGCGAAAGCGAGTCCGAACAGGGCGTTTTAGTAGCATGCTCAAGACCCGAAGCGGAGTGATCTAGCCATGGGCAGGTTGAAGCGGAGGTAAGACTTCGTGGAGGACCGAACCCACCAGGGTTGAAAACCTGGGGGATGACCTGTGGTTAGGGGTGAAAGGCCAATCAAACTCCGTGATAGCTGGTTCTCCCCGAAATGCATTTAGGTGCAGCGTCGTGTGTTTCTTGCCGGAGGTAGAGCACTGGATAGGCGATGGGCCCTACCGGGTTACTGACCTTAGCCAAACTCCGAATGCCGGTAAGTGAGAGCGCGGCAGTGAGACTGTGGGGGATAAGCTCCATGGTCGAGAGGGAAACAGCCCAGAGCATCGACTAAGGCCCCTAAGCGTACGCTAAGTGGGAAAGGATGTGGAGTCGCAGAGACAACCAGGAGGTTGGCTTAGAAGCAGCCACCCTTGAAAGAGTGCGTAATAGCTCACTGGTCAAGTGATTCCGCGCCGACAATGTAGCGGGGCTCAAGCGTACCGCCGAAGTCGTGTCATTGCAGCATGAGGGCCAACGCCCGCTGTGATGGGTAGGGGAGCGTCGTGTGCCGGGTGAAGCAGCACCGGAAGGTAGTTGTGGACGGTTCACGAGTGAGAATGCAGGCATGAGTAGCGATTCACACGTGGGAAACGTGTGCGCCGATTGACTAAGGGTTCCTGGGTCAAGCTGATCTGCCCAGGGTAAGTCGGGACCTAAGGCGAGGCCGACAGGCGTAGTCGATGGATAACCGGTTGATATTCCGGTACCCGCTGTGAAGCGTCAAACATCGAGCATCGTGATGCTAAGGCCGTGAAGCCGTTCCGGACCCTTCGGGGAAAGGAAAGTGGTGGAGCCGCCGAACCAAGCGGTTAGTAGGTGAGTGATGGGGTGACGCAGGAAGGTAGTCCATCCCGGGCGGTGGTTGTCCCGGGGTAAGGGTGTAGGCCGGTGTGTAGGTAAATCCGCACACCTTGTGGCTGAGACCTGATGCCGAGCCGATTGTGGTGAAGTGGATGATCCTATGCTGTCGAGAAAAGCCTCTAGCGAGTTTCATGGCGGCCCGTACCCTAAACCGACTCAGGTGGTCTGGTAGAGAATACCGAGGCGTTCGGGTGAACTATGGTTAAGGAACTCGGCAAAATGCCCCCGTAACTTCGGGAGAAGGGGGGCCATTTCC
>NZ_JBEYXP010000121.1:3316-4687 GCF_040704615.1 Streptomyces sp. NPDC046862
AGTGAGCTGGGGGTGGCCGCAGAGACCAGCGAGAAGCGACTGTTTACTAAAAACACAGGTCCGTGCGAAGCCGTAAGGCGATGTATACGGACTGACGCCTGCCCGGTGCTGGAACGTTAAGGGGACCGGTTAGTCACTCTTCGGGGTGGCGAAGCTGAGAACTTAAGCGCCAGTAAACGGCGGTGGTAACTATAACCATCCTAAGGTAGCGAAATTCCTTGTCGGGTAAGTTCCGACCTGCACGAATGGCGTAACGACTTCTCGACTGTCTCAACCATAGGCCCGGTGAAATTGCACTACGAGTAAAGATGCTCGTTTCGCGCAGCAGGACGGAAAGACCCCGGGACCTTTACTACAGTTTGATATTGGTGTTCGGTTCGGCTTGTGTAGGATAGCTGGGAGACTTTGAACTCTGGACGCCAGTTCAGGGGGAGTCGTCGTTGAAATACCAGTCTGGTCGTGCTGGATGTCTAACCTGGGTCCGTGATCCGGATCAGGGACAGTGTCTGATGGGTAGTTTAACTGGGGCGGTTGCCTCCTAAAGAGTAACGGAGGCGCCCAAAGGTTCCCTCAGCCTGGTTGGCAATCAGGTGTTGAGTGTAAGTGCACAAGGGAGCTTGACTGTGAGACCGACGGGTCGAGCAGGGACGAAAGTCGGGACTAGTGATCCGGCGGTGGCTTGTGGAAGCGCCGTCGCTCAACGGATAAAAGGTACCCCGGGGATAACAGGCTGATCTTCCCCAAGAGTCCATATCGACGGGATGGTTTGGCACCTCGATGTCGGCTCGTCGCATCCTGGGGCTGGAGTCGGTCCCAAGGGTTGGGCTGTTCGCCCATTAAAGCGGTACGCGAGCTGGGTTTAGAACGTCGTGAGACAGTTCGGTCCCTATCCGCTGTGCGCGTAGGAATATTGAGAAGGGCTGTCCCTAGTACGAGAGGACCGGGACGGACGAACCTCTGGTGTGCCAGTTGTTCTGCCAAGGGCATGGCTGGTTGGCTACGTTCGGGAGGGATAACCGCTGAAAGCATCTAAGCGGGAAGCCTGCTTCGAGATGAGTATTCCCACCTCCTTGAGAGGGTAAGGCTCCCAGTAGACGACTGGGTTGATAGGCCAGGTCTGGAAGCCCGGTAACGGGTGGAGGTGACTGGTACTAATAGGCCGAGGGCTTGTCCTCAGTTGCTCGCGTCCACTGTGTTGGTTCTGAAACCACGAACAGCCCCATGCCAGGTCACGGTGTGGTGCGGCTGGATAGTTTCATAGTGTTTCGGTGGTCATAGCGTGAGGGAAACGCCCGGTTACATTCCGAACCCGGAAGCTAAGCCTTACAGCGCCGATGGTACTGCAGGGGGGACCCTGTGGGAGAGTAGGAC
>NZ_JBEYXP010000122.1:0-4090 GCF_040704615.1 Streptomyces sp. NPDC046862
TCCTACACCGAACTCGCCTCCAGCAACCCCGCCGTCCTCGCCTTCCTGCGCGAGGCTCCTCCGACGGAGGAGGAAGGGGACGACCTGGTGCTGTGCGTGCACAACTTCTCCCGCTTCGCCCAGCCCACCGAACTCGACCTGCGCGCCTTCAACGGCCGCCACCCCGTCGAACTCATCGGCCAAGTCCGCTTCCCCGCCATCGGGGAACTGCCGTACCTGCTCACCCTCGCGGGCCACGGCTTCTACTGGTTCCGGCTCTCCCGAGTCGCTCCCCGCGCCCGCCGAGAACTTTGAGCGAGCCCGCGAAAGGACGCGTCATCATGGCGAAGACCGAGACCGTTCCACTCCGCCCAAGGAGCCTGGGCGGCATCCACCCGATGGCCTCGCTCAGCGGCATGCTGCGGGAGTGGCTGCCCCGGCAGCGGTGGTTCGCGGGGAAGGACCGGCCCGTCACCGACGTGACGCTGCTGTCGATGACGGAGCTGTATCCGGGCTGTCTGCATCTGCTGGTCCACGCCGAGCACGCTGGACGGCGCACACCTGGTGGCACCTCCCCGCCCGGTGACTGCTACCAGCTGCTGCTGGGCGTACGGGAGCACCTGCCGCCCCGGCTCGCCGGTGCCTTCATCGGACGGGCGCAGGACGGTCCGCTGGCGGGTCTGGCCGTGTACGACGCCTTCCACGATCCGCGGTCGGCGGCGCTGCTGCTGGAGCGGCTGCGGCACCCGGGGACGGCGGGCCCGCTCGTCTTCGAGAGGGATCCGTCGGTGCCCCTGCCTGCCGCGCTCGCCCCGCGTCTGCTGGACGCCGAGCAGTCCAACTCCTCGATCGTCTACGGCGACGCGTTCATCCTGAAGGTGTTCCGGCGTATCCAGGCGGGCGTCAACCCGGATCTGGAGGTGCCGTCGGCGCTGGCCCGGCAGGGCTGCACCCGCGTGCCCGCGCCCGTGGCGTGGATCCGCACCACCCGGCCGGACGCCACCCTCGGCGTGCTCCAGCCCTTCCTGCCCGGTGCGTCGGACGGCTGGACCCTGGCCCTGCGCGCGCTCGCCGAGGGCCGGGACTTCACGGCGGAGTCGTACGAGTTGGGGCAGGCCACGGCCGAGGTGCATCTGGCGCTGGCCACCTCCTTCCCCACCGACGCACGAAGCGAGAACGGACCCGTCGCGGACGCCATGGCCGAGCGGCTGGGTGCGGCCGCGCACTGTGTGCCGGCCCTCCAGCCGTACGTTCCCGGGCTGCGGACGGCCTTCGACACGTTCGGCACGTGCGCCGCCGGCCGTACCGTGCAGCGGATCCACGGCGACCTGCACCTCGGGCAGGTGCTGCGGGCGGACCGTGAGTGGTTCGTCATCGACTTCGAGGGCGAACCGTCCCGTCCCCTGGCCGAGCGCCGCAGCGCCCAGTCGCCGGTACGCGATGTCGCCGGGATGCTGCGCTCCTTCGACTACGCGGCCCGGACGCGGCGGCCGTGGCACCCGGAGTGGGCGGACCGCTGCCGGGAGGCCTACTGCGCGGGCTACGCGGACGGGGCGGGCTGGGACCCGCGGGCGGAGCCCCAGCTGCTGCGCGCCTACGAAACGGACAGAGCGGTGTACGAGGTCGTCTACGAGGCCCGGCACCGCCCCGACTGGCTCCCCGTACCGATGGCGGCGATCCGCCGGCTCGCCACCCGAGGAGGCTGACATCGTGGCCCTGCGTGACCCCTCTCGCTCCCAGCACTCCCCACCGGTACCGGCCGAAGCCCTGCGGCCGGGTGGCAGATCCGGGCATGACAGCCGGAGGCCCTCCGGCAAGCACAGCTCCGCCGTCCGCCGGGCGACCACGGGCAGATCCGACCCCGGGCGCCGGGGGCCCGGTGGGGCGGCTCCTCTGGAGGAGGCCGACCGGGCGCGTCTGCTGTCGGGTGCGCACCACGACCCGCACGCGCTGCTCGGCGCGCACCCCGGTCCCGACGGTGTGACGTTCCGGGTGCTGCGCCCGTTCGCGCGCGGGGTGAGCGTCGTGGTCGACGGGCGTCGCACACCCCTCGGCAGCGAGGGTGACGGACTGTTCTCCGGCGTCCTGCCGCTGGACGCGGTCCCCGAGTACACGCTCGTGGTGTCGTACGACGACGCCGAGTACGAGGTGCAGGACCCCTACCGCTTCCTGCCCGCGCTCGGTGAGTTCGATCTGCACCTCATCAGTGAGGGGCGGCACGAGCAGCTGTGGAAGGCGCTGGGCGCCGAGCCGATGGAGCACCAGGGCGTGACCGGCACCCGCTTCACGGTGTGGGCGCCCAACGCGCAGGGGGTCAGGGTCGCCGGGGACTTCTCGTACTGGGACGGCACGGCGTTCCCCATGCGGTCACTCGGCTCGTCGGGGGTGTGGGAGCTGTTCCTGCCCGGTATCGGAGAGGGCGAGCGGTACAAGTTCGAGATCACGACCCGGTGGGGAGCCCGCTTCCTCAAGGTCGACCCGATGGCCCGGCATACCGAGGCCCCGCCGGCCACGGCGTCCGTCGTGACGGCGTCCCATCACCAGTGGGGCGACCAGGAGTGGCTGGCGCACCGCGCCGACACGCCCGTGCACGAGGCGCCGTTCTCCGTGTACGAGGTCCACCTGCCGTCCTGGCGGCCCGGCCTGACGTACCGGGAACTCGCCGAGCACCTTCCGCCGTACGTGAAGGAGATGGGCTTCACGCACGTGGAGCTCATGCCGGTCGCCGAGCACCCGTTCGGCGGTTCGTGGGGCTACCAGGTCACCGGCTTCTACGCGCCCACGGCCCGGCTCGGCACCCCCGACGACTTCAAGCACCTCGTCGACCGGCTCCACCAGGCAGGTATCGGCGTGATCATGGACTGGGTGCCCGCGCACTTCCCGCGGGACGACTGGGCGCTGGCCCGGTTCGACGGGTACCCGATGTACGAGCCCGGCGACAGCCGTCGTGCGGATCACCCGGACTGGGGCACGTTCGAGTTCGACCTCGGGCGGACGGAGGTGCGGAACTTCCTGGTGGCCAACGCCGTGTACTGGTGCGAGGAGTTCCACATCGACGGCCTGCGCGTCGACGCCGTCGCCTCGATGCTGTACCTCGACTACTCGCGCGAGGACGGGCAGTGGGCGCCGAACGCGTACGGCGGGCGGGAGGACCTCGACGCGGTGCGGTTCCTGCAGGAGATGAACGCCACGCTGTACCGGCGGGTGCCGGGCGTGGTGACGATCGCGGAGGAGTCGACCGACTGGGGCGGGGTGACGCAGCCGACGGAGTGGGGCGGGCTGGGGTTCGGGCTGAAGTGGAACATGGGCTGGATGCACGACTCGCTGGGCTACATGTCCAAGGAGCCGGTGCACCGCAAGTACCACCACAACGAGATGACGTTCGCGATGGTGTACGCCTACAGCGAGAACTACGTGCTGCCGATCTCCCACGACGAGGTCGTGCACGGCAAGCAGGCCCTGGTGTCGAAGATGCCGGGTGACTGGTGGCAGCGGCGGGCCAATCACCGGGCCTATCTGGGGTTCATGTGGGCCCACCCGGGCAAGCAGCTCCTCTTCATGGGTCAGGAGTTCGCCCAGGGAGCGGAGTGGTCGGTGGACCACGGGCCGGACTGGTGGCTGCTGGACCCGGCGTACGGAGCGGAGGCGGACCACAGGGGTGTACGGGACCTCGTGCGCGACCTCAACTCCGTGTACCGGGCCACGCCGGCCCTGTGGCAGCGGGACAGCGATCCCGGCGGGTTCCGGTGGGTGACGGTGGATGCCGCCGAGGACAACGTGTTCGCGTTCCTGCGGTTCGCGGCTGATGGGGCGCCGCTGCTTTCGGTGTCCAACTTCTCGCCCGTGGTGCGGAGCGAGTACGGGCTGTGGGTGCCTGAGGGGGGTGGGGCGTGGGAGGAGGTGCTCAACACCGATGCCGCGGGGTACGGGGGCAGCGATGTGGCCGGCCTGCGGCCGGTGCGGTCCGATGGCGACAGCCTGCGGCTGACGCTTCCACCGCTGGCCACGGTGTGGCTGCGCCCGGCGTAACAGGGTTTCGCCCCCGCCGCCCCCACCCATCCCATCCTGTCCTGGGGGCTGCGCCCCCAGACCCCCGCGGTCGGGGGTTTCC
>NZ_JBEYXP010000123.1:0-4006 GCF_040704615.1 Streptomyces sp. NPDC046862
GGCACTCCCAGGGCGAGATCGCCGCCGCGGTGGTCGCGGGCGCGCTGTCGCTCGCGGACGGCGCGAAGGTGGTGGCGCTGCGGTCGAAGGCGATCGTGGCGCTGTCCGGCTACGGCGGGATGGCGTCCGTACAACTGCCGGTGGACGACGTGCGGAGCCTGGCACCACTGGCGGACGGCCGGGTGGACGTGGCCGCCGTCAACGGGCCGTCGTCGGTGGTCGTGGCCGGCGCGCCCGAGGATCTGGACGAGGCGATCGCGGAGGCGACCGGGCGCGGGGTGCGTGCCAAACGTATCGACGTGGACTACGCATCCCACTCGGCGCAGGTGGAGCGTATCCACGGCGAACTCCTGGCCGTACTGAGTGACTTGGCGCCCACCACCGCCACTGTCCCCTTCCACTCCACGGTCACTGCCGAGCGGTTCGACACCACGGGGCTGGACGCCGAGTACTGGTACCGCAACCTGCGTTCCACCGTCCGGCTCGAACCCACCGTCACCGGCCTCGTGGGGAGCGGACACCGCGTCTTCGTCGAGATCAGCCCGCACCCCGTCCTCACCGGCGCGGTGCAGGACACGGCCGAGGCGGCCGGGCGCGAGATCGCCGTCACTGGCTCCCTGCGCCGAGGGGAGGGCGGTCCGGAGCGGCTGCTGCTCTCTCTGGGGGAGGCGTACGTACAGGGTGCCGCCGTCGACTGGAAGCAGTGGCCCGCCGGCACCGGTGCCCGCACCGTGGACCTGCCGACCTACGCCTTCCAGCACCAGCGCTACTGGCCCGAGACCATCCCGGCCACCGGAGCCGGCGGGCGAGCCGTGGACAACTGGCGTTACCGCGTCGTCTGGCGCCGTGGCGCGCTCGCCGACGACACGCCGCTGTCCGGCCGTTGGCTCGTTCTGACACCCCAGGACGGGACCGTCGACGCCGTGGCCGAGGCACTGCGCGCCGCCGGTGCCGAAGTGGAGGCCGATCTGCGGGCCGCCGGTGACTACGCGGGCGTCATCGCCTCACCCGGGTCCCTCGGCGGCGCCGTCGCCCTGCTGAAGGACCTGCGGGCCGCCGGTGTGACCGCGCCCCTGTGGTGGCTGACGAGGGGAGCCGCCGCCGTCACGGCCGACGACGCTGTCCGGCCGGAGGAGGCGCAACTGTGGGCGTTCGGCCAGGTCGTGGGCCTGGAACACCCGGACTGGTGGGGCGGCCTCGTCGACCTGCCCACCCGGTGGACGGACGACACCGGCCGATGGCTGGCGGCGCTCCTCGCCAACGGCGGGGGTGCGGAGGACCAGGTCGCCGTGCGCGCGTCGGGTGTCTTCGTGCGGCGGCTCGTACGGGCCGCGCCGACCGGGCGCGATCCCGAACGGCCGTGGAAGCCGCGGGGGACGGTCCTGGTGACCGGCGGAACAGGCGGCATCGGCACCCATGTCGCCCGCTGGCTGGCGGCCGAGGGGGCCACGCACCTGGTGCTCACCAGCCGGCGTGGCGCGCAGGCCCCCGGCGCCGCCGAACTGGACCGGGAACTGCGGGCGCTGGGGGCGGGAGTGACGTTCGCGGCCTGCGACACGGCCGACCGGGAAGCACTCGCCGCCGTGCTGGCGGACATACCCGAGGAGACCCCGCTGACCGCCGTCGTGCACGCCGCCGGGGTGGCGACCTTCGCCGACGTCCTGTCCATCGAACCGGAGGAACTCGTGGCCGGCACGGTGGCCAAGGTGGAGGGCGCCCGTCACCTGGACGAGCTGACGGAGAGCCTGGACCTGGACGCGTTCGTGCTGTTCTCCTCCGGCGCGGCTGTGTGGGGCAGCGCGGGCAACGGCACGTACGCGGCCGCGAACGCGTTCCTCGACGGCCTGGCCCTCCAGCGCCGTGCCCGCGGTCTGCCCGCCACCTCGCTCGCCTGGGGCGGCTGGGCCGGCGGCGGTATGCTCCAGGGCTCAGGATCCGACGCCGTCGCCGGTCAGATGGAGCGGATGGGCGTCCGGCAGATGCAGCCCGAACTGGCCATCGGTGTCATGCGCGAGGCCGTCGACCACGACGAGACCGTCCTCGTCGTCAGCGACATGGACTGGCGGCGCTTCGCGCCCGTGTACACGTCCGCACGCCGCCGCCCGCTGATCGAGGAGATCCCGGAGGCCGCCCGCGCCCTGCGCGGAGAGGACGACACCGGCGATGGGAACGGGGACGGCGACGGATACGGGGCAGACGGCGCAGCCGTGATCCGGCTGCGGGAGAGCCTGACCGGGCTGACCGACACCGAACGGCAGGACACCCTGCTGGCCCTGGTCCGCGAGCACGCCGCGGCCGTCCTCGGCCACGCGTCCACGGACTCACTCACCCCCGACCGGCCGTTCAAGGACCTCGGCTTCGACTCGCTGACGGCGACCGAACTGCGCAACCGGCTGAACAAGGCCACCGGCCTGCGCCTGCCCGCCACCCTCGTCTTCGACCATCCCACCCCCACCACCCTCGCCACCCTCCTGCGCGGCGAACTGCTGTCCGGAACCCCCGAAGCCGTCATGGACGCCCTGCGCGTCCAACGGGAGCTCGACCGCATGGAACAGGCCCTCGCCCAGGCGCTGTCAGCGCCTGACATGGACACTGACACCCGCGCCGACATCGCCCGACGGCTGCACGACCTGGCCGCCGGGCTGAGCGCCGCAGACCCCGAGACCTCCGCCGGGGCACCGGACTCGCTGGACTCGGCCTCCGACGACGAGATCTTCGACCTCATCGACCGCGACCTGGGCGTCGCCTGACCCCGCGAGGCACCTGACCCCGCGCGCCGCCCGAACCCCGCGTCGCCCGGCCTTCCGGTGCCGGCGTCACCTCCGGGTACTCCGCGTCCCCCCCCGGGCGCCTCACCAGATCCGAACTGGAGTCGACCATGACCGAGGACAAGCTCCGTACCTACCTGCGGCGGGTCACGGCGGAGTTGCAGCAGACCCGCGAGCGGCTCCGCGAGTCCGAGGACAAGTGGCGCGAACCCCTCGCCGTCATCGGCATGGCCTGCCGCCTCCCCGGCGGCGCCGACTCACCGGAAGGCCTGTGGCGGCTGGTCGCCGACGGCGGCGACGCCGTCGGGGGGCTCCCCACCGACCGGGGCTGGAACCTGGACGACCTCTACGACCCCGACCCCGACAAGCCTGGCAAGACCTACACCCAGGAAGGTGCCTTCCTGTACGACGCGGGCGACTTCGACCCGGCCCTCTTCGGCATCTCTCCGCGTGAGGCGCTGGCGATGGACCCGCAACAGCGGCTCCTGCTGGAGACCTCCTGGGAGGCCGTCGAACGGGCCCGTATCGACCCCTCGTCGCTGCGCGGCAGCCGCACCGGCGTCTTCGTCGGCGGCCTGCCGACGGGCTACGGCGCCATGCTCCTCGACTCCACCGAGGACCAGGGGTACGCCCTGACCGGCGGCACCGGCAGCGTGATGTCCGGCCGCGTCTCCTACGCCCTCGGGCTCCAGGGCCCGGCGGTCACCGTCGACACGGCCTGCTCGTCCTCCCTGGTCGCCCTGCACCTCGCGGCCCAGTCGCTGCGCCAGGGCGACTGCTCCCTCGCGCTGGCCGGCGGCTCCGGCATCCTCGCCACCCCGGCCGGGTTCGTGGTCTTCGCCCGCCAGCGCGGCCTCGCCGTGGACGGCCGCTGCAAGGCCTTCGCGAACGCCGCCGACGGCATCGGCTGGGGCGAGGGCGCCGCCGTGGTCCTCCTGGAGAGGCTGTCGGACGCGCGGCGCAACGGCCATCCGGTGCTGGCGGTGGTCCGAGGTTCGGCGGCCAACCAGGACGGCGCGTCCAACGGACTGAGCGCCCCGAACGGGCCCGCCCAGCAGCGTGTGATCCGGCAGGCCCTGGCGAGCGCGGGTCTGTCACCGGGCGACGTGGACGCGGTGGAGGCGCATGGTACGGGGACCCGGTTGGGTGATCCGATCGAGGCGCAGGCGCTGCTCGCGACGTACGGGCAGGCGCGTGAGCCTGAACGGCCTCTGTATCTGGGGTCGTTGAAGTCGAAC
>NZ_JBEYXP010000124.1:0-3533 GCF_040704615.1 Streptomyces sp. NPDC046862
TCGGCGTGAAGCTCACGACGCTGCGTCCGGAGCAGGCCTCGTACATCGGGGTCGAGGTCGAGGGCCCGTACAAGCCGGACCACTACCGCTACTGACCGGACCCCCTGCGGCCAACGAGTCGCCACTGCTGTCGAGCGCGTCCGTGCACTGACGCGCTCACCAAGAGCAGCAGGTCCCAGGCAGGCCCCCGCACCCCCGTGCCGGGGGCCTGCCCGTTCTCCGGCCGGCGCCTGCCAGGACGCCCGGACCAGCAGCCCGTCAAGCTCCAGGACCCCCATGCCCCGCGGCCGCTATTCGATCCACGATCCGCACGATCACTCCCTCCTCGCCGAAGAACACTTCCAGTGCGCGCCCGGCCCCTCCGGTTGGCGCTATGTCTCCCAAGTCACCACCCCCTCCGGCGACCACGCCGGCTCCGTCGACCTCACCCTCGACGAACTCGGCCGCCCCATCCGCCTCGAACTCCACGCCGCGAGCTGGCAGGTCCGCGGCGCCGCACTCGACGGCGTCACCTGGGTCCGCACCGACCCCACCGGTGCCCAGGCCACCGAAGGCAATGTCCGCGCCCACGCCTTCACCGGCACATCCCCCGCTTTCCTCGTCGCCACCACTCGTCTCCTGCGCCTCACCCCCTCCGCGTCCGCAACCCGCGTACGCCTCGTCGCCTTCACGGACCCGGTCCTCGCCCCGCGCACCGTCGACCAGTCCTGGGCCTTGATCGCAAGAGAAGCACACGCCACTGACAACGGCCCCCTGACCGTGGACGAATACCAGGTCACAGCCCTGGACACGGGGGAACAGCACACCGTCCACATCGCCGGCGACGTGGTCCTGGCGGCACCCGGAATCGAGCTGGAGCACCTTGAGTCACCGCCGTCGGTGTTCAGCTGACGCGGGAGGGCGCGGTCAGCTCCGCGCCCGGTGCCTCACCTCACGCAGGCGGCGCGAATCCAGTGGCCGGACGGTCGGACTGCCCGGTTGCCGCGTCCTGGGACGGCGCGGGCTGATCGGGCTGAGCGGGCTGAGGCGGTGACTGCGGCAACGGCGCTGGTGAATGGGGCAGGGGATTCGGGAGCGGTGCAGGGGATCCGCCCGCGGCGGGCTGGGCCGGCGGCTGCGTGCCCGGTTGCAGTGTCATCGCCGGTCCCTGCCCGCCCGGAACACCGCCCTGCCCGCCCCAGCCAGGGACTCCGGCAGGCGGTCCCGGCACGTGACCGAACGGGCCCATGCCGACCGCCGCGCCGCTGCCGAACGCCCGCTGGGCCTCCCGCACCTGCCGCTCCTGCACCACCGCCGCGAGGTAAGCGGCCGCGGGAACACCCGGCGGCGCCGGAGACCCTGTGGCCGCGACGAGATCGGAGGCGAGCCGTTCCGCCATCGCCTGTCCGACCTGGGGATCAAGCTGTTGCATCCGCGTCAGGTACTGGCGCACGGCCAGCCACAGCCCGTCCGGAACCGCGGAGAGATCGAGCTCCGAGAACCTCCCCGCCAGCCAGTGCGGCGGCGGAGGCATGAACGACGCGCGCCCGGCCGGCACCCTCTCCCGTACGACCAGCGTCCCCGCGAACACGTCACCGAGCCGTCGTCCGCGCGCCGACACGAGCGAGGCGATACAAGCGATGACCCCCAGCATCATCAGAATCTCGACCACACCGACCGCGCCACGCACCAACGCGTGCCGGAACCGGATCGGCCCACCGTCGTCCCGCACCACCCGCAGCCCGAACGCCAGCTTCCCCAGAGAACGCCCGTGACTGAGCGTCTCCACGGCGATCGGCCCGCCCACCAGCACCAGCAAGAAGACCGCGATCGATATCGCCGTCTGCGCCGCCTCGTCCAGACTCGCGGTCGAGAGGACCAGCGCCATGGTCACGGCGATGTAGCAGATGAAAGCGACGATCAGGTCGAGCAACACGGCCAACGCCCGGCTCGGCAGCTTCGCGGGGCGCAACTCCAGCGCCACCGCCTCGCCCGTCACTAGCTCACTCATCCGCCCGTTCCTTCCCCTGACCTGCCCCGAGAACCGACAGTCTGCCAAGCTGAGGGCACATCGCGCCGCAGTACGACAAGCTGACACGCAGTACGGCAGGCAGTACGACAGGACGAGGAGCAGCGAACCGGATGGACCTCGACGTCTTCGTGTCCGCCCACCGCGCCGAGTGGGACCGTCTCGACGCACTGCTCCGGAACCAGCGACGCCTCAGCGGTGCCGAGGTCGACGAACTCGTCTCCCTCTACCAGCGCACCGCCACGCACCTCTCCGTGATCCAGTCCAGCGCACCTGACCCCCAGCTCACCGGGCGTCTCAGCCAGCTCGTGGCACGCGCGCGCAGCGCCGTGACGGGCACCCGGCGCGCCTCCTGGCGCGATGTCGCCCGCTTCCTTGCCCACGGTTTCCCCGCCGCGGTGTACCGCTCCCGTCACTGGTGGGTACCCACAGCGCTCCTGTCCACCGTGGTAGCGGCCCTCCTGGGGTGGTGGATCGGAACGCACCCTGAGATCCAGTCCTCCATCGCGGCTCCCGACCAACTGCGTGAGCTCACCCGCCCCGGAGGCGAGTACGAGACGTACTACTCCAGCCACCCCGCCACGTCCTTCGCGGCCCAGGTGTGGACGAACAACGCCCAGGCGGCCGCCATGTGCCTCGTCCTGGGCATCTTCCTCGGCCTGCCGGTGCTCTGGATCCTCTTTCTGAACATGCTGAACCTGGGCGTCGGCATAGGTCTGATGTCGTCGGTCGGCCGTCTCGACGTCTTCCTCGGGCTCATCCTCCCGCACGGCCTCCTGGAACTGACCGCC
This sequence comes from Streptomyces sp. NPDC046862, assembly GCF_040704615.1. Taxonomy (NCBI): domain Bacteria; kingdom Bacillati; phylum Actinomycetota; class Actinomycetes; order Kitasatosporales; family Streptomycetaceae; genus Streptomyces; species Streptomyces sp. NPDC046862. The sequence goes on from NZ_JBEYXP010000124.1 coordinate 2,800, forward strand.
GTCTTCGTCGCCGCCGGAACAGGCCTACGCCTCGGCTGGACCCTCATAGACCCGGGTCCGCGCACCCGCCGCACCGCCCTCGCCGAGGAGGGCCGCGCAGCCCTGGGCATGGCGATAGGCCTGGCTCTCGTCCTGTTCGTGTCCGGCGCCATCGAAGGCTTCGTCACCCCTTCCGGTCTCCCCACCTGGGCCCGCATAGGCATCGGGATCGCCGCGGAACTGGCCTTCCTCGCCTACGTCTACGTCCTGGGCGGGCGCTCGGCCAGGGCCGGAGACACGGGTGACCTCGCAGAACCCGAACGGAGCGCCGCCGTCCCGACGGCCGCCTGACGAGAGCTCGTGAGCCTGGCCGGCCACGGGCCCGTTGCCCGATGTGCAAGCACCCCCGGCGAACTGTTAACCTCGACATCGCTCCGCAAGAGCCGTTGACACGGGTCGCGCGGGGAGGTAGATTCGAACAGTTGCCTAGAGGGGAAGTCTCCCCGGTGGCGACGGTGAGTGTCTGTCTGCTTCTCGAAACTTCGACGCATCGATTTCGACGAAGCCCCTCCCGATGATTCAGAAATGGACGCCGGTCAGTCCGGCCCAAACCTTCTGATAAAGTCGGAACCGCCGGAAAGGGAAGCGCGAAAGCGCATGACCTGGAAAGCACCGAGGAAATCGGATCGGAAAAAGATCTGATAGAGTCGGAAACACCGAAGGGAAGCGCCCGGAGGAAAGCCACGAGAGAGTCT
>NZ_JBEYXP010000125.1:0-3373 GCF_040704615.1 Streptomyces sp. NPDC046862
CGGATCAACGTGCTGTTCGCGATGCTCCGCGACGGCACCTTCTACGAACCCAGAACCCCACGCCTCGCTTGACGAAAGACATAGAGGCACCCCCCGAGAATCTACGCCCGAAGGAAACGACCTTGTTGGAGAAGATCGCGCGGGCCTGCCCGGCGGTGACAGCGCTCGACGATCTCGCACGCGGCTTCGCCGCCCTGCTGAAACCATCCGAGAGCAACGACGTCAAACTCACCGAGTGGATCACCACCGCCCGCGCCGTCGACCTGCCCTGCCTGTGCAGCTTACCGACGGCCTCGAAATCGACCGAGCCGTAGCGGACGTCTGCCTCACCATGGCTTACCACAATGGCTCAACCGAAGTCGTCAACACCTGGACCAAGAGGATCACGAGACAGATGCACGGACGCGCAGGATTCTCTCTACCGCACTGACGGACGCCTAGCATCACCACCGACTACATGCCAGAACCGAATGTCCTACCAACCCGCATGCAAACGGCCCCCTCGATCTGATCTTGAGTTTGAGCTTTGCTTGAGCTTCCAATAATAGGGAATAAGACAGTCCGGTTCCCCTTTCTCATGCTTTTGCACGGCCTTCAAGCGCACGAATGTCCTGATCATGGGTTGGTTTGCGTTCGTTCTTCTAGCACTATAGGCGGCAGGTTTCCAGCCAAGTGCCACGCACAGGGTGTTGCACGAAAGGCGTCGAAGGTTAACATTCCCATCGCTCCTGGAGATCAACTTGAGAAACAGTGAGCGCTGCCCTCATTTACGCAGTTCGGAATGTCGGCAAGTCCGTCAAGTACTGCAAAACCGTGCAAGGAGAAGCGAATGAGAATGATACGTAAGGCGGCAGTAATTGCCGCCGGAACCACGGTGATCTTGGGCCTGGGTACGCTCCCCGCCCATGCCGAAGACGGCCGAGACTCCTACATTGCTGGCTGGAGGGTGGGGAAGACGTCTAGTAACTGGCACGACAGTAATCGGGACGCTGTGGCAACGACCGTCACGTTTAAGGACTGTGAAACGGACAGCCAGTTCAACTCGGCCAAACTGACTCTGTACAGATCTGACGCAGGTTCTGACACGAGCTACGGAACTCGCACTAATTACTGCGGAACTTCTTCTTGGACTCGTCCGGGCAGCGGCACGTTTTACTTCAAGCTTACCGACTTCAGCGGCGGCTCGGTGCTCACTGTTGATTCGGTCAAGATTCGCTGGTAATGGCCGCTCACGCTGGGTGCACGGAAGAAGACCGCCGGGCATCCAGCCTCGCCCTGTTTTGACATGGGCCATAGTGCGCAGCGCATTCTTTCAATGGGTAGTAATAGTTGCGGCTTCGGGCTTCCGTCATGCTAGCCTCGATCTCGCGTGAGGCCGTCAGCTTACTGACGGCCCTTTCTGCTCGTTCAGAGCGTTGTTTTCTGCTTGCGGTTACTGGTGGCCCGGCCGCCGCGCAGGGTGGGCGCCGGGTTCCACGGCTCCAGGGTGTGCTATTCGCAGGGACGTGATGCTGCTGGTCAGCCAGGGCTCGGGGGGTATCGAGCCGGGGAGCGCGGTGGTGATCACGTTGGACAGGGCCAATGGGCCGCGAGGCGGAGGATGCGGCATCGGCCTGTAGTAATGAGCTGGGCGGCTGCGGAGAACAGCCGTAGTCGCAGGCGGCGGCGAAGCAGGTCAGCCGCATCCCGTCGTTGTCGGTGAACCGCAACTGGGCGCCCGGGGGCGAGCGTTCTTCGCTGACGACCAGCCGTATCCCCTTCGGCCAGCCGGTCAGGCAGTCGCTGCCGGCGTCGATCTCGGCGACCCACGCGCCGTCGCGGACCTCGCCGTCCGGCTCGACAGCCGGCGTCCACGCCGATGCAGGGATCTGCAGGACGGCTTGGTGGATGGCGTCGATGATGGTCATCCCGACCGAATACGACAGCCACCGCCCGCGTGTTGCGAGCCAAGCCACGAACTCATGGATGCAACGGGCCCGAGTCGCAACGAATCAGCGTCTTGCGTCCGCGCCGGTACTTCTTCAGCAGCTGGGCCAGGGGCCAGCTTCGCGACCTTGATGTGGTCGGCGGCGATGTTGGAACCGGCGTTCCCGGGCCGCAGCATCCCCACGACCGATTCACCGGCCCCCGCCCCGGCTGTGGTCGACAAACCCCGACAGCGGGTGGTGACCGTAGGTCTTCTTCCAAGTCGCGGCGGCGTCCTGCCTGTCGGAGTGCTCGGGGACGAGCACCCCGTCTAGGTCCACGGTCACCTGCCCACCGACATCCGGGGCAGTGTCAGCGGCCAACTTCCAGACGTATTGGCGCACTTCGGCCGGCGTTGTGCGGGCAGCTACCAAGGCCCGCTTCCCGCCCGCGACGAGTGTGTCGATAGGCCGGGAGGCGGTCGGGGCGCAGGTCACCGGCTCGAAGAGGGCCGACTCGGCCCGCAGCATCCCGACGTCGGCCAGACAGTCCCCGCCGAGTGCCACCGCGAGCGCGACATCCAGCAGGACCTTGCCCGGATCGTGCACAGCCCGGTCCTTACGCCACGGCGTCAGGACCGCAGATATCGCCTGCCCCAGACCGGTCCACCCGCAACACGGCCCCGGCCTTGGGAGACCACCCATCGACCGCCGTCCTCGACACCGCCTGCGCGCGGTGCCGAGGACCCTTTTGTTGCCACCGGGCACGCGACCGACCCGACATTCAGTACGAGATCCGCCCGTATCTTCGCCCACTCCATGCTCGTTGGAGGGATGGGGTGGGGAATCACGTCTTCGCCCCGTCACCGAAAGCCTCTACGCACGTAGACGAGCAGAAGGGATGGGCCCGTGTTCAACGAAGCGGCTCTACTGGAGTCGAAGGCCCTGCGCGAGAGCGTGGTGGACCGGACGGACGTGCTCGACAAAGTGAAGGCACTTTCGTTGCTGCCGGACGGCATGCATGTCACGACGGCGATGGTTGCCGCCTACTTCGAAGTCGCCGAGACAGTCATCAACAACCTGCTCAGCCGCCACAGGCAGGAGCTGGCAGCGAACGGAATGCGGGTCCTTCGCGGGCCTGAGCTGCGAGAATTTAAGGAACTCAACTTGAGTTCCTATCCCACTAGTTATCCACAACCCCGCTCCAGCCTCGCCCTCTGGCCCCGCCGAGCCGTCCTGAACGCCGCCATGCTCCTCCGCGACAGCGACGTGGCCCGCCAGGTGCGCACATACCTGCTCGACATGGAGTACCTGGCACGCACACAGCCTGTGGACAACTCCGTCCACACCGACGCCACCTCGCTCGACGACCGCATCGACCAACGCATCACCCACATCCTCGGCAGAACCGTCGTCCCGATGTTCAACGCCCTGATCGAGACATCGGGCGAGCACCGCCGCGAACTCAT
>NZ_JBEYXP010000126.1:0-2904 GCF_040704615.1 Streptomyces sp. NPDC046862
GAGCTGTGCACTCCGGAGTACTGGGTGCGGCATGTCCGGGCGACCGTCCGATTCGCCGATGGTGTGCGTGCCGTGCGAGCACAGGACGTCGGCACGGTTGTTGAGCTGGGTCCGGATGGTGCTGTGGTGTCGATGGTGCAGGAGGTGGCGCCGGAGCTGATGGTGGTGGCGGGGTTGCGGCGGGAGCGGGTTGAACCGGTCGCGTTGCTGTCGGCTTTTGCGCGGGCGCATGTGAACGGCGTGATGGTGGACTGGGGGGCGGTGTTCGCCGGGACGGGTGCGCGGCGGGTGGAGTTGCCGACGTATGCCTTCCAGCGCCGCCGCTACTGGCCCCAGACCGCCGTCGGCGCCGGCCACGGACGTGTGGTGGACGACTGGCGCTACCGGACCACCTGGCGTCCCTGTGCCCCGGCGGAGACCGAGCGGCCCGCCGGCCGATGGCTCCTCGTTGCTCCGGCCGAGGGCATCGGCACCGAGGTGGCGGAGGCGCTGCGGGCGGCGGGCGCCGACGTGGAGATCGCGGAGCGGCCGGTCGCCGGGGACTTCGCGGGCATCGTGGCGGTGCCGCGGTCGACCGTGGAGGCCGTGTCCCTCGTACAGGATCTGCGGGCCGCCGGTTCGAAGGCACCGCTGTGGTGGCTGACCCGGAACGCGGTGGCGGTCGTGCCCGGCGACACGGTGCGGCCGGAGGCGACCGAGTTGTGGGGGCTCGGCCAGGTGGTGAGCCTGGAGGAGCCGAAGTGGTGGGGCGGCCTCATCGATCTCCCCGCCGAATGGCAGGACGGTACGGGCGCGTTGGTCGCCGCCGTGCTCACGGCCGCGTCCGGTGGCGAGGACCAGCTCGCCGTGCGAGGGACGGGTGTGTTCGCCCGGCGGCTGGTGAGGGCGCCGCTCGCCGGACGCGGCCCGGTCCGGGAGTGGAAGCCGCGCGGCACGGTGCTGGTGACCGGTGGTACGGGCGGGGTCGGTGCGCACGTGGCGCGGTGGCTGGTGGCCGAGGGTGCGGAGCACCTGGTGCTGACGAGCCGTCGCGGTGCCGCCGCGCCGGGTGCCGCCGCGCTCGCGGAGGAGGTGCGTGCCCTCGGCGCGGACGTCACCTTCGCTGCCTGCGACGTGGCCGACCGGGACGCGCTGGCCTCCGTCCTGGCGGGCATACCGGAGGAGACGCCGCTGAGCGCTGTCGTGCACGCCGCGGGCATCGTGCGCTACACCAAGGTGCGCGACCTCACCTCGGAGGAACTTGACGAGGTCGTCTCCGGCAAGGCGGCGGGCGCCCGGAACCTGGACGAACTCACCGCTCACCTGGACCTGGACGCCTTCGTCCTGTTCTCCTCGGGGGCCGCATCCTGGGGCGGTGGCTCGCAGGGCGCCTACGCCGCCGCCAACGCCCACCTCGACGGCCTCGCCCAAGACCGTCGCGCCCGCGGGCTGCCCGCCACCTCGCTCGCCTGGGGCATCTGGCGTTCCGAGGGCATGGCGGCCGATCTCGACGAGCAGTCCCTCGCCCGGATGGGCCTGGCGCTGATGGACCCGGCGCTCGCACTCTCCGTCATGCGGGAGGCGGTCGAGCACGGCGAGACCCAGCTCACCGTCACCGACACCGACTGGTCGCGCTTCACACCCGTCTACGCGGGGGTCCGCCACCGCCCGCTGATCGAGGAGATCCCGGAGGCGGCCCGAGCCCTGAGGGACGATGACGACGGGGCCTCAGCGGACGCCGACGCCGGGCCGGCCGACGCCACGTCCTCGCCCGGCGACGCCCTGCGCCGCCGACTCACCGGCCTCACCGAGGGAGAACGGCACGCCGCGCTGCTGGACTTGGTACGGGAGCGTTCCGCTGCCGTGCTCGGACACTCCGACGTGACCGAGGTCGTGGCCGACCAGCCGTTCAAGGACCTCGGCTTCGACTCGCTGACGGCGACCGAGCTGCGCGACCGACTGAACGCGGCCACCGGCCTGCGCCTGCCCGCCACCCTCGTCTTCGACCACCCCACCCCCACCGCCCTCGCCGCACACCTCCACCGGGAACTGCACGGCGACACCGACCCGGGCACTCAGCCGCTCGTAGTGCGACACGTCGACCGTGACGACCCGCTGGTGATCGTCGGGATGGCCTGCCGCTTCCCCGGCGACGTACGCTCGCCCGAGGATCTGTGGCGGCTGGTCGCCGAGGGCCGCGACGAGATCTCCGGGGCGCCGGACGACCGGGGCTGGGACGCCTGGGGAGTCTCCGGGAATCAACAGGGCGGGTTCCTCACGGATGTCGGCGGCTTCGACGCCGCGTTCTTCGGCATCTCTCCGCGTGAGGCGCTGGCGATGGACCCGCAGCAGCGGCTGCTGCTGGAGACCTCGTGGGAAGCCCTGGAACGGGCCGGCATCGACCCCTCGTCGCTGCCCGGCAGCCGCACGGGCGTCTTCGTCGGCGGCACCCCGACCGGATACGGCGCCGTTCTCGGCGACGCTGCCAACGCCGGAGGCTACCTGCTCACGGGCAACAGCGGCAGCGTGATGTCCGGGCGGATCGCGTACGTCCTCGGTCTGGAGGGACCGGCGCTGACGGTCGACACTGCCTGCTCCTCCTCTCTCGTCTCCCTGCATCTCGCAGGGCAGGCGCTGAGCGGAGGGGAGTGCGACCTCGCGCTGGTCGGCGGCGTCGCCGTCATGCCCACGCCGGGTGCCTTCGACGAGTTCGCCCGACAGGGCGGCCTGGCCGGTGACGGCCGCTGCAAGGCCTTCGCGGACGCCGCCGACGGCACCGGCTGGTCCGAGGGCGTCGCCTTCCTCGTCGTGGAGAGGCTGTCGGACGCGGGGCGCAACGGCCATCCGGTGCTGGCGGTGGTCCGAGGTTCGGCGGCCAACCAGGACGGCGCGTCCAACGGACTGAGCGCCCCGAACGGGCCCGCC
>NZ_JBEYXP010000127.1:0-2472 GCF_040704615.1 Streptomyces sp. NPDC046862
CACCAAGCACTCACCACCGCCCACCTCCACCCCCACGACATCGACGCCATCGAAGCCCACGGCACAGCCACCCCACTCGGCGACCCCATCGAGGTCCGGGCTCTCACGGCGACGTACGGCAAGGGGCGGCCCGCGGACCGGCCCGCCCGACTGGGGTCGATCAAGTCGAACATCGGTCACGCCCAGGCCGCCGCCGGAGTCGCCGGGGTCATCAAGATGATCGAGGCCCTGCGGCACGGCGTGCTGCCCAAGACGCTGCACGCCGAGGAGCCGACGGACCATGTGGACTGGGTGTCGAGCGGTCTGAGCCTCCTGACCGAGGCAAGCCCCTGGCCCCGTGATCCGGACCGCCCTCGCCGGGCGGCGATCTCGTCGTTCGGAATCAGCGGCACCAACGCCCACCTGATCCTCGAAGAACCACCCACAGCCCCACCCACACCCACACCCACCACCCTGCCCATCACCCCCTACATCCTCACCGCCAAAACCCCGACCGCCCTGCGCACCCACGCCCAACAACTCCGCTCACACCTCACCACCCACACACCCCACCCCACCGACACCGCCCACACCCTCGCCACCCGCACCCACCACCCCCACCGAGCCGTCATCCTCACCCCCACCCACGACACACCCCACACCCCACTCGACCACCTCACCACCGACGAACCTCACCCACTGCTCATCACCCCTCCCCGGGACTTGCCGAGGAACCGCGGAAAGCTCGGCATCCTGTTCCCGGGCCAGGGCGCACAGCACGCAGGTGCCGGACGGGAGTTGTACGAGAGGTATCCGGTCTTCGCCGACACGCTGGACGCCGTCTGCGAGGAACTGGACCGCCGTCTCGACCGGCCGCTGCGCACCGTGATGTGGGGCGCTGACGAGACACTGCTGGACCGTACGGAGTACGCCCAGCCCGCGCTGTTCACGCTGGAGGTCGCCCTCTTCCGGTTGGTGGAGTCCTGGGGCATGCGCCCTGACGTGCTCATCGGCCACTCGGTGGGGGAACTGGCCATGGCGCATGTGGCCGGGGTGTTCTCCCTGTCCGACGCCTGCACGCTGGTCGCCGCGCGGGGCCGGCTGATGGGTGCCCTGCCCGAGGGCGGGGCGATGATGGCCCTGGAGGCGTCCGAGGACGAGGTCACGCCGCTGCTCACCGGAGAGGTGGGCATCGGCGCCGTCAACGGCCCCGCTTCCGTGGTGATCTCGGGTGCGGAGTCCGCGGTACGGGAACTCGGCGCGCACTGGGAGGCGCGCGGGCGCCGGACGACCCGGCTGCGGGTGAGCCATGCCTTTCACTCACCTCTGATGGAACCCGCGCTGGCACGGTTCGCGGAGGTGGCGCGGAGCCTTTCCTACGGTGCCCCGACCATCCCCCTGGTGTCGACGGTCACCGGTGAGACGGTCACGGACGACCTGCTGTGCAGTGCCGCGTACTGGGTACGGCACGCCCGGGAGGGTGTGCGGTTCGCCGACGGGGTGCGGGCGGTGGAGCTACGGGGTGTGGGGACGCTGCTGGAGCTGGGGCCTCGGGGGCCGCTCTCCGGTCTGGTGCCCGACTGCCTCGAAGATCCGGGCTCCCTGCTGCCCGTGCCGGCCCTGCGGGAGGACCAGCCCGAGTCGATGGCATTGCTGTCGTCGGTGGCTCAGGCATTCGTGCGCGGCGTCCACGTCAACTGGCCCCACCACTTCACCCACACCCACACCCACACCCACCTCCCCCACTACCCCTTCCAACACCAGCACTACTGGCTCACCCCACCCCCCACCAACACCCCACCCGGCCTCACCCCCACCAACCACCCCTTCCTCACCGCCACCACCACCCTCCCCGACACCGGAGCCACCCTCCACACCGGAACCATCGACCCCCACCAACACCCCTGGCTCACCGACCACCAAATCCACACCACCCCCCTCCTCCCCGCCACCGCACTACTCGACCTCACCCTCCACGCAGCACACCACACCCCCCACCCCCTCCACATCGAAGAACTCACCCTCACCACCCCCATCACCCTCCACACCCCCCTCGACCTCCAACTCCACCTCACCCCACCCGACCACACCCACCGACACACCCTCACCATCCACACCCGCCCCACCCACACCCACCAACCCTGGACCACCCACGCCACCGCCACCCTCACCCCCCAACCACCCACCACCACCCCAAACACCCACCCCCACACCCACCCCCACCCCGACGCCCAACCCCTCAACACCCAAACCCTCTACGACACATACACCGCCGCCGGATACCACTACGGCCCCACCTTCCAACGCCTCACCCACCTCACCCACCACAACGGCCACTACCACGCCCACCTCACCCCACCCACCACCACCCACAACTTCCACCTCCACCCCGCCCTCCTCGACGCCGCCCTCCACCCCCTCCTCCACACCACCCTCAACAACCCCAAACCCACCCACACCCCCCTCCCCTTCACCTTCACCGACATCAGCCTG
>NZ_JBEYXP010000128.1:0-2352 GCF_040704615.1 Streptomyces sp. NPDC046862
GGGGGGGGGCACCCCGCGCCCCCCCCGCCCCCCCCCCCCGCTCCCAACCCCGTGGTCCACCCGGGCACGGGGTGAGGGGGTTCCCGTGATCACGGGAACCCCCTCACCACGCGGCACTCAGGTGCGGTCGCGCTTGCTGGAGCGCTCGGACTCCTGCATGCGCTCGCGGGCCTTCTCGGCCGTCCTCTTGGCCTCGCCGCGCGCCTGGTCGATTTCGCCCTCGACCTGCTTCTCGCGGTCGCCCATGACCTTCCCGGTCATCTCCTTGGCCTTGCCCTTCATCTTGTCCGCGCCGCCTTTGCCGGCCATGACTCCTCCTGTGGGGGGTGAGGTCGTTTGCCCGCCCAACGTATGCCGGAGCCCGGCACGTCGCGCGTTGAAGCGTCACCGTACGTAGCGGTCTCGGCGGGACGTCCCACGGGCCTCGTCAGTGGCTGTGATCAGCCGACGGTTCTTCCGCGCTCGTCTCCGGAGACGTCTGGTCGCTCGTCTCCGTGGTCGTCCGCGTTCCGGATGTTCCGGCCCGGACCGTGAACGCCGCGGTGCGGACCTTCCCCTCGTGCTTGAAGTCGAGGAAGAGACGGTACGTGCCGCTGCTGGGCGCGGTGGCCGTGAACGAGATGCCGGGGCCGGGTTCGGTCGTGCCGTCGCCGGGTTCGCCGTTCGGGTGGACGTGGAGGTAGGCGAGGTCGCCGGAGCGCAGGGCGACGAGGTGGCCGTACGCGCCGAGGTAGGGCTGGAGGTCGGTGACGGGCTTGCCGTTCTTGGAGACGTTCAGCTTGAGTTCGCCCGCCTCGGCGGGGCGCAAGTCCCCGTCCAGTGCGACCTCATAGCCGTCGACCCTGGCCGTGGGGTTCGGGGCGGGCAGGTCCTGCGGCTCGTAGGGGCCCGAGGTCGCGAGATCGGCGCCGAGTGTGAGGTTCTCGGCGCCCTTCTTCGCCGGGGTGAAGTCGGCGAAGACCCGGTAGCCGCCCGCCCGGGGCAGGTCGACGGGTGTGGACCAGGTGCCGTCGGCGGCCCTGGTGGGGTGGAGGTGGCGGTAGGTGACCAGGTCGCGTGAGGCCAGGATCAGGTGGAGTTCCTTGTCGTGTTCGCGCTGGTAGGAGGTGACCGCCCGGCCGGCGTCGTCCCGAATGACGAAGCGCAGGTCGGTGCGCTGCCCGGCGGTGACACGCGGCGTCTTCAGGTCGAGGGTGTAGCCGCCTTCCGAGATCTGCAGTCCGCCGGCCGGGGTCGTCTCGTGCCCCGTGTGGTCTCCGCCTCCCTCCTGTTCGGGTGATGTGGCGCTGTGCCCCTCGCTGTGGGCGGCGGGCGCGTCGTCCGTGACGACGGGGTCCACGCCCTTGCCCACGCCGTAGGCGGTGCCGAACGTGGCGGCGAGCGCGGCGGCGAACGCGGTGATCTTCAGCCCGGTGTTCATGGCCGTCTCCTTCGGGGACAGGGCCTCTCCTGCCGTGATGCGAGGCCTCGATGCACTTCAGATGCACTTCAAAATACCCCTAGGGGGTATAAAGTCAAGCCATCGAAGCGACTTGCCTTTGATACCCCCTAGGGGTATACAGGGACTAGGCGCGGATACCCCCGCCCCGTATTGACTTCGATCAGCGGCACACCACCAGGAGGAACCCATGTCGTCGTCCTGCTGCTCCACCGATGGCACCTGCTCGACCGGCACCACCGGCGCGGCCACGGCCACGGCCACGGAGAGCGTCACCACCGCGTACGCCGTCTCCGGTATGACCTGCGGCCACTGCAAGGCCACGCTCACCAAGGTCATCGGCGAGCTGGACGGCGTGACCGGTGTGGACGTCGACCTCGACACCGGCCGGGTCACCGTCACGAGCGTCACCGAGCCGGACGACACGGCGATCGCCGAGGTCGTCGACGAGGCCGGCTACGAGCTGACCGGCCGGGCCTGACCCGCGCGCCACGCATTTCCCGCATCGCCGGGGCCCGGACGGTCCCGGGTCCCGGCCATCCGGCCCGTACGAGGAGCAGCCATGACCACCACCACGCCCGGTACCGGGGAAGTCGAACTCGCCATCGGGGGTATGACCTGCGCCTCCTGCGCGGCCCGGATCGAGAAGAAGCTCAACCGTATGGACGGGGTCGAGGCCACCGTCAACTACGCCACGGAGAAGGCGAAGGTCTCCTTCCGTGAGGATGTCGCGGTCAGGGATCTGATCGCGACGGTCGAGGCGACCGGTTACAGCGCGCGGGAGCCGGTGCCGGCACGCAGTGAGTCCGGGCCCGGTGGGGGGACGGGCGGGGAGGCGGTGGATGAGCTGCGGCCGTTGCGGCAGCGGTTGGTCACCGCGGTGGGCCTGGCGGTGCCGGTGATCGCGATGGCCA
>NZ_JBEYXP010000129.1:0-2025 GCF_040704615.1 Streptomyces sp. NPDC046862
GGGGACGGGCGGGGAGGCGGTGGATGAGCTGCGGCCGTTGCGGCAGCGGTTGGTCACCGCGGTGGGCCTGGCGGTGCCGGTGATCGCGATGGCCATGGTTCCGGCCTGGCAGTTCGAGTACTGGCAGTGGCTGTCGCTGACGCTGGCCGCGCCGGTGGTGACGTATGCGGCCTGGCCCTTCCACCGGGCGGCGTTCACCAACGCCCGGCACGGCGCCGCCACCATGGACACCCTCATCTCGGTGGGCACCACCGCCGCGTTCCTGTGGTCGCTGTGGGCGCTGTTCCTCGGCACCGCGGGCGAGCCGGGCATGACCCACCCCTTCGAGCTGACCATCGCCCGCAGCGACGGCGCCGGCAACATCTACCTCGAAGCCGCCGCCGGGGTCACCGCGTTCATCCTGGCCGGACGCTACTTCGAGGCCCGCTCCAAACGCACCGCCGGCGCCGCGCTGAAGGCACTGCTGGAACTGGGCGCGAAGGACGTCACCGTGCTGCGCGCCGACGGCAGCGAACACACCATCCCCACCACCGAGCTGACGGTCGGTGACCGCTTCCTGGTGCGTCCGGGGGAGAAGATCGCCACCGACGGCATGGTGGTGGAGGGCACCTCGGCGGTGGACGCCTCGATGCTGACCGGCGAGTCCGTGCCCGTCGAGGTCGGTATCGGTGACAACGTCACCGGAGCGACGATCAACGCGGGGGGCCGCCTCGTCGTCCAGGCCACCCGGATCGGCGCCGACACCCAGCTGGCCCGGATGGCGAAGCTGGTCGAGGACGCGCAGAACGGCAAGGCCGCCGCCCAGCGCCTGGCCGACAGGATCTCCGCCGTGTTCGTGCCCATCGTGATCGCCTTGGCCCTGGGCACGCTGGGGTTCTGGCTCGGCAACGGCGCAGGCCTGACGGCCGCCTTCACCGCCGCCGTCGCCGTCCTGATCATCGCCTGCCCCTGCGCGCTGGGCCTGGCCACCCCCACCGCTCTCATGGTCGGCACCGGACGCGGCGCCCAGCTCGGCATCCTCATCAAAGGCCCCGAAGTCCTGGAATCCACCCGCAAGGTCGACACCATCGTCCTGGACAAGACCGGCACCGTCACCACCGGCCGCATGACCCTGCGCACCATCCACACCACCCACACCACCCACGAAGGTGACGGCACCGGCGAGGGTGACGGCACCGACGAGAGTGAAGTGCTGCGGCTGGCCGGGGCGCTGGAGCACGCCTCCGAACACCCCATCGCCCGCGCCGTCGCGGATGCGGCCCTGGCCAAGCTGGGATCACTGCCCACCCCCGAGGACTTCGCCAACGTGCCCGGCCTCGGAGTGCAGGGCATCGTCGAGGGCCACGCCGTCCTCGTCGGCCGCCAGCGGCTGCTGGCCGAGTGGGCCATCAGCCTGCCCGTGGACCTGGAACGGGCCAAAGCCGAAGCCGAGGCCGCCGGCCGCACCGCCATCACCGTCGCCTGGGACGGCCAGGCACGAGCGGTCCTGGAAGTCGCCGACGCCGTCAAGGACACCAGCCCCGAAGCCATCAAGCGGCTGCGCGCACTGGGCCTGACCCCGATCCTGCTCACCGGCGACAACCAGGCCGTCGCCGCCTCCGTCGCCCAAGAAGTCGGCATCAACCCCGGCGACGTCATCGCCGAAGTACTCCCGCAGGACAAGGTCGACGTCGTCCAACGGCTGCAGAAACAAGGCCGTTCGGTCGCGATGGTCGGTGACGGCGTCAACGACGCCGCCGCCCTCGCCCAGGCCGACCTCGGCCTGGCCATGGGCACCGGCACCGACGCCGCCATCGAGGCCGGCGACCTCACCCTCGTCCGCGGCGACCTGAACGCCGCCGCCGACGCCATCCGCCTGGCCCGCCGCACTCTGAGCACCATCCGCTCCAACCTGTTCTGGGCCTTCGCCTACAACGTCGCCGCCCTCCCCCTCGCCGCCACCGGACTCCTCAACCCCATGATCGCCGGAGCCGCCATGGCCTTCTCCTCCGTCTTCGTCGTCGGCAACTCCCTACGCCTGCGCCG
>NZ_JBEYXP010000130.1:0-2001 GCF_040704615.1 Streptomyces sp. NPDC046862
TGTCTAGTCCCAGGTGATGTTTGACGTTCTGGTCCCAGCTGATGCTTGACGGTGGGCCTAGACAACATCGGAAACCTCGTGGGGCTTGTTCGCCTTCACGTTGCGGACGGGGATGTCCGTGGTGCGCTGGATGACACGGACCTGGCCGTCCAGCTCGACCGTAAGAGTCGACTCCGCCACGTGCACGGTGATGGTCCGGCCCGCGTACGGGCGGCCGAGGGAGACGCTCTGCCGGCAGACCATGACCGTGCCCACCGCGCTGACCCGCCGCTGGACACGGATCGGCTCCACCCGCGGCCGGGGCGGCGGCCCCGCAGGCCGCAGACCACGCAGACGCTTGATCTCGTCAGGGCTGAGCGGGTTGGGCCGCACCCTCAGCAGTTCCCGCGAGGACGGGTCGAAGAACGACAACGTGGCCTCGTCGATGCGGATGCTCACCTGCTGCCCGCCCAGGATCTCCGCCGCCAGCACCTGGCGCCCGGCCAGCCCCACCAGCCCGTTGTTGTTGACCAGCCGGTCCACCTCGAACGCGGCCCCCTCACCCACCGGCAGCGGAGACGGACCCGCCGCACGCCCACCCCGAGCCGCCAGCTGTGCCAGATCCGCCACCGACAGATGCGACCGCACCGTCTTGATCCGCGCCCCGGCGATCAACAGGTGGATCACCTGCGTGTCGGCCCAGAACGTCACCGTCAGACCCGAGCGGGCCGGGCCCAGCCAGAACTGCTTGCCCGCGACCTGCAGATTCCCACACGCAGGCACCACCCGCTCGAACTCCACCGGCCCGCCATGCTCGACCGGCACCAGGTCACCCACCCCCTGATCCGGCAGCTCAGGAACAGCCGCGACCGGCTCAGCCGCCTCCACGGCAGCAGGCACCACCACAGGAGCCGTCCGCTGCTGCGGGACGAGCGAGAGGACCCCGGGCACCTTCAGGGTCAGCACCTCCCGCTCATGCTCCGGAACGGGCGTGAACCGGTCCGCCGGGCTCTGCATCTCAAGCGCCTGATGCGGACGGAAGGAGTTGTACTCCTGAACCCACGCATCCAGCGCCCGCTGAGCCACCTCAACACTCTCGAACGGGCCGCAGTCATCAAGGAGTTCACGCCGCAGCGTCTGATGGAACCGCTCGACCTTGCCCGTCGTGGTCGGCGAGGCCGGCTGGGTCAGCCGGTGAGCGATCCCGTTCTCCCGGCAGATCCGGTCGAACAGCACCTCACCACCGTGCCCGAACCGGTCGGTGAACTGCTTGCCGTTGTCAGTGAGCACCTCCTCCGGCACCCCGAACGACCGCAAAGCACCGACGAAGGCCGCACACACCGCCCGCCCCGTCGCCCGGGCCACGACCGACGCGATCACGCAGTACCGGGAGTGATCGTCCACCCCGGTCACGATCTTCGCCTCGGTCAGCTCACCGGTGACCGGGTCGACCAGCATGACTCCGCCGACGATGTCCATCTGCCACAACTGCATCGGCCGATCACGCTGCCAGCGCTTGTAGTCCGACCGCTTACGACGGCGCACACCCGGCTCCACAAGCCCATGCCGCACCAAGATCCGATACACCGTCATCCGCGACGGCACCGGATCCACCGCCCCAGAACGCTCCAGCACATGAGCGATCCGCCGCGGACCCCACCGAGGATGCCTGCGCCGCAGCTCACACACAGCCGCCTCCACCTCGACAGAGGCCTGATGCGGACACGAGACCGGCCTGCGAGAACGGTCCGCCAACCCCGCCAGACCCGAGGCCTCATACCGGGACTTCCACCCGCTCACCGTCTGCCGCGACACCCCGAGCGATGCGGCGACCTCGGTCACCGTCGCGCCCGCCAACACTGCCAGCACAGCCCGGTATCTCTGCTCGACAACCGACAACTCCACCAGAGCCAATCCCGGCCTCCCGCCACACGCCGCAACGACGTGCACAGAAAAGCCGATCACGGCCCCCGTCAACCATCAGCTGGGATCGAACTGTCAAGCATCACCCGGGATCGGACA
>NZ_JBEYXP010000131.1:0-1999 GCF_040704615.1 Streptomyces sp. NPDC046862
GGGGTGGTGACGCCGCCGGGGAAGCGGCAGCCGATACCCACCACCGCGACGAGGTCTTCCTCCACCCCGGAGTCGGAGGCCGAAGCCCGGACCGGAATGGGTACGTGCGGGGGCTCCTGCGGCCGGAGCAGGCCGGAGAGGTGATCCGCCAGTGACTCGGGCGTCGGTTGGTCGAAGACCACCGGAGCCGGGAGCCGCAGCCCCGTCGCCGAGTTGAGCCGATTGCGCAGTTCCACCGAGGTCAGCGAGTCGAAGCCCAGCTCCTTGAACGTCCGATCGGTCGCGATTCCGCCGCGGTCGGCGAAGCCCAGCACCGACGCGGCCTGCGTGCGCACCAGGTCGGTGAGGATTCGCTTGCGCTGCGCCGGGGAACCGCCCGCCAGCCGCTCGACCAGAGCGGAGGAGCCGTCTCCGGCGGCCGCCGAGCGGGCGGGGGCCGCCTGGCCCGCCATGTCCCGGAGCAACCAGGGCACCGGATCACCGGCCTCCACCCGCGCCCGGAGGGCGGCACGGTCCAGTCGGAGCGGCGACAGCAGGGGCTCGTCACGGCCCAGCGCGGCATCGAACAGGGCGAGTGCCTCGTCCGGGTCCAGCGGCGCGACACCCTGCTGCGCGAACCGTGCCACGTCCTGCGCACCCAGCGTCCCGGCCATACCGCCTTCACCGCCCCACAGCCCCCACGCCAGGGACGTCGCGGGCAGGCCCAGCGCACGGCGACGCTCGGCGAGGGCGTCCAAGTAGGCGTTCGCGGCGGCATAGTTGCCCTGGCCGGCGGCCCCGACCAGCCCCGACACCGACGAGTACAGGACGAACGCCCGCAGATCCAGGTCCCGGGTCAACCGATGCAGCGTGCGTGCCGCCTCGGCCTTGGGCCGCAACACTCGGTCCAGCCGCTCCGGCGTCAACTGTTCCACCACACCGTCGTCCAGCACACCGGCCGTGTGCACCACGCCCGTCAGCGGGTGATCGTCCGGTACGTCCTCCAGCACGGCGGCCAGCGCCTGCCGGTCCGCGGCGTCGCAGGCCGCGAGCGTCACCCGGGCTCCCCCTGCCTCCAACTGCGCCCTCAGCCCGCGCGCCCCCGGCGCCGCGGCCCCTTGACGGCTGAGCAGCAGCAGGTGCCGTACGCCGTGGCGCGCGACGAGATGCCGGGCGACCAGACTGCCGAGGCGACCCGTACCACCGGTCACCAGGACTGTGCCCTCGGGATCGAACACGGAGGAACCCGCAGACGTGGTCTCACCGCCTCGGGGCACGGGCTTCAACCGGGGCACCGACACGCGACCCGACCGCAGCCTGAAATGCGGTTCACCGCAGGCGACCGCATCGGGCAGCGCCTGCCAGGACCGTGGGTCCGCGTCCAGGTCGGCGACCACGAACCGCCCCGGATGCTCGGTCACGGCCGAGAGCAGGAGCCCGCGAGCAGCCGCCCAGAACAGCTCGTCGTCCGCGTCGCGGCTCGGGGCGCCGGTGAGGACGACGAGTCGGCTGTCGACGTGATGCGGAGCTGAGACCCATGTCCGGACGGCGTCGAGTGCCCGATGGGGAGCGTCCGGTGAGGGGACGAGCGGCAACACGACGGTGATCGGCTCGGCGGTCGGCAGGGAGGCCAGATCAGGGTGAACGGTGTGGGCGCGGTTCAGGGGCGGGTGGGCCGTGCCCGTCTCCACGAGCGCCCATCGCGTCGCGTCCGGCTCACCCCGCTCCGCGCCGGGCTCCGTCCAGTCCACGGTGTGCAGCGCGGAGTCGGCGACCCGCGAGGCCCGCAGATGGACACCGCCGACCCGCGCGAACGGCGTTCCCCCGGCGTCCGTCAGGACGACCTGTCCCCGCACGCTGTCGGTGTCCTGGCCGGTGACCCTGATGTGCGCGTGTACCTCGCCCGACCCAGGGGGGTCGGCGAGCAGGCTGATGTCGGTGAAGGTGAAGGGGAGGGGGGTGTGGGTGGGTTTGGGGTTGTTGAGGGTGGTGTGGAGGAGGGGGTGGAGGGCGGCGTCGA
>NZ_JBEYXP010000132.1:0-1348 GCF_040704615.1 Streptomyces sp. NPDC046862
CGACGAGCACTCACACCTTGCCTAACGACCGCCCACACCAGCCGTCACAAAATCATCCCTAACTACCAACTACTCAGATCAGATGCTCTCTTAGAGGTCCTACTGACCTTCAAAGCGTGGTGTCGGTAGGGCTGACGGTCCATGATCCCTGCGGTACGCCAGGTGCATGAGGTATGCGCAAGGGGGCGGGCTGACCGACGAACGGCGGGCCTTCCGCGAGAAGTTGCGGTTGGAGGCGGCCGAGCGGTTCCAGCAGGGTGACGAGAACGCGGTCATCGCTCACGACCTGCGGGTCGGCGTCCGGTCGGTACAGCGGTGGCGCAAAGCTTGGTCGCAGGACGGGCCGAAAGCCCTGGCCTCGAAGGGGCCGGCGTCGCTGCCACTGCTCAGCGACGAACTCTTCGCCGCCCTCGAGCGGGAGCTGCTCAAGGGCCCGGTCGCGCATGGCTGGCCGGACCAGACCTGGACGCTGTCGCGGATCAAGACCCTGATCGGGCGGCGGTTCCACAAGAGCTACACAGTCCAGGGCGTCGCCGCGCTGCTCAGACGGCATGGCTGGACCTGTCAGGTGCCCGCCCGCCGTGCCATCGAGCGAGACGAGGCGGCGGTGGCCGGCTGGATGAAGGAGACCTGGCCCCAGGTGGAGGGGCCGTGGCGGCGCTCGACGCATAGCTCGTCTTCGAGGACGAAGCCGTATTCTCGATGACGCCGCCGACCACCCGCACCTGGTCCCGCCGCGGCCACACCCCTGTGGTCCGCGTGCGGGGCCGCTCACGCCGCCGCTTATCGGTGGCCGCCCTGGCCTGCTACAAGACCGGCGAATACTCGCGGCTGATCTACCGGCCCTGCCCGGACGCCCGGCCCGACGGGCGCAAAAGCTTCTCCTGGAAGGACTACTGCGACCTGATCCAGACCGCCCACCAGCAGCTCGGCGGCCCGATCGTGCTGGTCTGGGACAACCTCAACACCCACCTCACCGCCGGTATGCGCCGCTATATCGCCGACCGCGACTGGCTCACCGTCTTCCAACTGCCGCCCTACGCACCCGACCTCAACCCGGTCGAGGGCATCTGGTCCGTCCTACGACGCACCACCATGGCCAACCGTGCCTTCGCCGACCCCGACGACCTGATCACTGCCGTCCGACGCGGCCTCCGCCAGCTCCAGTACCGCCACGACGTCCTCGACGGCTGCCTCACCGGAACCGGCCTCCGACGCCAGCCACCATGACGACATCACGCATTCAAGGTCAGTAACAGAAGCTGTTGATCATGTGACTTTCGGCTTGGGGTGTCGTTGGTCTGGTCGTGGGGAAACATCAGTCGCGGCCATGGATCGTGTCGGATGA
>NZ_JBEYXP010000133.1:0-1250 GCF_040704615.1 Streptomyces sp. NPDC046862
ACACCCTCGCCACCCGCACCCACCACCCCCACCGAGCCGTCATCCTCACCCCCACCCACGACACACCCCACACCCCACTCGACCACCTCACCACCCACATGGCCCACCCCCACCTCACCACCGCGCCCGAGCCGGCGAAGCCGCGCAAACCGGTGTTCGTCTTCCCGGGCCAGGGGTCGCAGTGGCAGGGCATGGCACGCGAACTCCTCGACTCCTCGCCGGAGTTCGCGGCGGCGATGCAGGACTGCGCCCGTGCCTTGTCGCCGCACGTGGACTGGGAACTGCTGGGCGTGGTGAGCGGCGCTCCCGATGCCGCGTCCCTGGACCGGGTGGACGTCGTCCAGCCGGCGCTCTTCGCCATGATGGTGTCCCTGGCTGCCGTATGGCGGTCGTACGGTGTCGAACCCGCCGCCGTTGTGGGGCACTCACAGGGTGAGATCGCCGCGGCGTGCGTCGCCGGGATCCTGTCGCTCGACGATGCCGCCCGCATCGTGGCGCTGCGGAGCCGAGCCCTGCTGCGCCTGGCGGGGCGGGGCGGGATGATGTCCGTACCGCTGCCGCAGGACGAGGTCCGCGACCGGTTGGACCCCTGGTCGGGCCGGCTCTCCGTGGCGGCCGTCAACGGCCCGAGGTCCACGGTGGTGTCCGGTGAGGCGGACGCGCTCCGCGAACTGCACGAGGACTTGACCAGGGGTGGCGTCAAGGCACGGATCATCCCGGTGGACTACGCCTCCCACTCGGCCCAGGTGGACGAGGTGCGGGGCCGGCTCGCCGAGTCGCTCGCGGGGATCGCCCCGCGTCCGGCCGAGGTGCCGCTGCTGTCCACCGTCACCGGCGACTGGCTCCCGGAGAGCGCCGCCGACGCCGACTACTGGTTCCGCAACGTGCGTGAGACGGTGCGGCTGGAGGACTCGGTACGAAAGCTGCTCGGCGAGCGTTACGACGCGTTCCTGGAGATGAGCCCGCACCCGGTGCTGACCGTGGGTCTCCAGGAGACCGTCGACGAGACCGGCGCCGACGCCGTCGTCGGGGGATCGCTCCGCCGGGACCAGGGCGACCTTGGTCAGCTGCTGTCGTCGGTGGCTCAGGCATTCGTGCGCGGCGTCCACGTCAACTGGCCCCACCACTTCACCCACACCCACACCCACCACACCAACCTCCCCCACTACCCCTTCCAACACCAGCACTACTGGCTCACCCCACCCCCCACCAACACCCCACCCGGCCTCACCCCCACCAACCACCCCTTC
>NZ_JBEYXP010000134.1:0-1247 GCF_040704615.1 Streptomyces sp. NPDC046862
TTGCGCCTGGCCAGGCGGTAGTCGGACCTCTCATCAGCGCATCCAACGGCGCCTCCCGGGCCCGGTGACACCACCCCCAGGTCATCCGTTCGACAGGGAGGAACAGTCATGCCGGGCCCGGAGGCCAGCGGTCCCCTTGCAGGACCGCGAAGAAGATAACGGGGGCTGAGTAGGAGGCGGCTGGCGTGACCGGGGTGGTGATGGAGCGGTCGCCTTCGGCGCGCCCCTGGTTGGGTAACGAACCAGCTCGCGGATCGCCCATAGCGGTTGGGTGAGGGACTGCAGGGTCGGCCTGGCGCCGTCCGCGGAGGCCGTGGATTTTGTTCCAGCGTTCGCGGGTGCTGCTCGCGTACTCCGCCGGGGCGGGGCGGGTTGATGGTGACCCAGCAGCCGGCGTGCGCGCGGACCTCAAGCAGGACTCTGTCGCACAGGTTGCGCCAGAGGTGCCATCGGTCGCTGACCTGCATCGCGTTGGGCGGGGCACGACGGACGGCCTGGGCGTAGTTGGCCGTTCCGTCCCGGCACGACCACGACACCGCAGCCAGGACCCCAGGGCGGTCACCGGTCTCGGCGTCCATGTGGTCGTGGTGTATCGGCGCTGGCGGCACAGGGAGAAGTCGTCCACGCCGATCACCCACGGGATCGCCTGCTGCGGCAGCGGCAGGCGCCGCAGATAGCGCGGTGAGGCGAGCGGCCGCCCGGCCGCATGACTCCCGCGCCACCTGGGATATGTGGCGGCCAGCCGCACCGTGCGGCGATGACGGCGCTCCAGCAGTTCGGGATTCTGCTCGCGGCTGGCCTGCCGTCGGCAGTCCGGGACCGGGCAGACCAGCAGCCGTACGCGCAGGTGGACGACGACTTGGCGGCCGTCGACCGACACGTCCGTCACTGTTCGGCTGTGGTACCCGTGCACCTTAGCCGCCGGCGTTCCGCAGACAGGACACGGCACCGCCACATCCGGGGTGCGAGCCATGATCACCACCGAGTCACCCCGTCCGCCACGTCCTCGACGACCAGCACTGAGAGCCAGAAAAACACCGTGGCCATAAGGGAGTTGGCATCCATCACCAGATCATGATCACGGACGGATACTCAACGTCACCGCCGACTACGGACCAGAGCCATTCGCTTGACAGACCCCGGCGCAGTAGTTCGGCGCCGTTCTCCTCGAACTCGCGGCCGCTCATGGCGTCCATCGAGGCCATGACTACGGCGAGAGGCCGGCCCTCTCGCGGGGCTTCCAGCCT
>NZ_JBEYXP010000135.1:0-1222 GCF_040704615.1 Streptomyces sp. NPDC046862
GGAGTAACTGCCTTGTGTGCTTGAGAGTTTGATGGTCCGTTGCTGCGGGCTGTTCAGGAGCGGTGGAGTTTGGTTTTGTTATGGTGACGGCGCTCGGGGGCTTTCGTGGGCCGACCGGCTTCTTGTATCCACTGCCGTCGCAAGCAACTTGGGAGGCCTCTGACGTGTCGCAGTCGTTCCTCTACCACTTCCATGGTCTGGGTCAGGTCGACTTCTCGGAGATGAGCGCGGCCGATCTGCCGAGACTGGAGGCGTTGTCCGAGGAGCGTGGGCTGGAGATCGTGCCTACGGTGTATCTGCGCCGCCCGGCGCTGGCGGCGTTCGAGGCGCTGGTGCGGGCATATGACACCTACCGGGCCGATGTGCCGAACACCCGGATACGCGGGTTCGCGGTGGAGGGCCCCATGCTCGGCCCCGAGGGAGGTATTCCGCGGGCCGGGGTGTGGACACCGACGCGCGCGGAGTGGCAGCGGCTTGCCGAGCTGGGCCGGCACGGGCTGCGCTACATCGTGATGGCTCCCGACGCGATGGAGCTGGAGGATGAGATAGCCGCCGGTTTCACCTTCGCGGACCTGCTGGTCTCCTTCTATGACAACGGCTGCCGTGTCGCGCTGGGTCACTTCCACCGTGACGCTCCCGAGCGCAGTGCGCGGCGGATGCGCGGTGTCATCGACTTCCTGCACGGGCGGTACGAGTCCTCGCCGTACCTCATCCTCACCGACCACCTGTACAACGACATGCCGCGCAACTTCCGGCACGCCTACCGCACGGCTGAGGAGCTGGCGCTGCGTGCCGAGGAGCTGCCCGAGGTGATCGGCCGGCCGTGGAGCGGTGAGATGCTGGCGGGCCTGCTGGGCCCGGTGCCGGCCGAGATGATCCAGGCCGCCGCGGAGGGCAAGCTCTTTCCGTGTATCAACTTCGACGGCTATCACGTCGACCTGGAAGTGGTCCGCCAGACGGTGGAGTACCTGGGCGCGGACAAGATGATCGCGCTGACCGATCACACGGAGACCGCCTCCATGGCTCAGGAGCCGCTCGCGGACGACGGTTCGCTGTTGTGGCGGCGTGACGACGGCAAGGTGGCCGCGGGCATGAGCGGGCCGGACCGGCAGCGCAAGAACATGGAATCCATCGGGCTCACCGAGCAGCAGATCGAGCAGATCTTCTGGGAAAACCCCCGCGCTGCCATCCAGTACACCGTCACACACCACTGACACGAGGC
>NZ_JBEYXP010000136.1:0-1219 GCF_040704615.1 Streptomyces sp. NPDC046862
TGTCGAACGGATGACCTGGGGGTGGTGTCACCGGGCCCGGGAGGCGCCGTTGGATGCGCTGATGAGAGGTCCGACTACCGCCTGGCCAGGCGCAATGCCCGGCCGCTTGCGGGCGGCAGGTCTGCATAACGTGGATGCGCGCATACGACGCCAACACCCTGGCCGGCACCACACGAACCCCGTTCAGGAGGATGGGTTGGACGACATCAACGACGTGGGCGTCTTCCTCGGCCTGGACGTCGGCAAGAGCGCCCACCACGGGCACGGCCTCACCCCGGCCGGGAAGAAGGTCCTCGACAAACAGCTGCCCAACAGCGAGCCGAAACTGCAGGCCGTCTTCGAGAAGCCGGCCGCGAAGTTCGGCACCGTGCTGGTGATCGTGGACCAGCCCGCCTCGATCGGGGCCCTGCCCCTGACCGTCGCCCGGGACGCCGGCTGCAAGGTCGCCTGCCTGCCCGGACTCGCGATGCGGCGGATCGCCGACCTCTACCCGGGCGAGGCGAAGACCGACGCGAAGGACGCCGCGGTGATCGCGGACGCCGCCCGCACGATGCCGCACACCCTGCGCTCGCTGGAACTGACCGACTAGATCACTGCCGGGCTGACAGTGCTGGTGGGCTTCGACCAGGACCTCGCGGCCGAGGCGACCCGCACCTCCAACCGGATACGCGGCCTGCTCACCCAGTTCCACCCCAGCCTGGAACGCGTCCTCGGTCCGCGCCTGGACCACCCCGCGGTGACCTGGCTGCTGGAACGCTACGGATCCCCGGCCAGCCTGCGAAAGGCCGGTCGCCGCAGGCTCGTTGAGGTGATCCGGCCCAGAGCTCCGCGCATGGCCGCCCGGCTCATCGACGAGGTCTTCGACGCCCTCGACGAGCAGACCGTCGTGGTCCCGGGCACCGGCACCCTCGACGTCGTGATCCCGTCCCTGGCCCGCTCGCTCGCTGCCGTCCACGAACAGCGACGAGCCCTGGAAGCGCAGATCGGACAGCTGCTGGAGGCTCACCCTCTTTCCGCGGTCCTGACCTCGATTCCGGGGGTCGCGGTCAGGACCGTCGCCACCTTGCTGGTCACCGTCGGCGACGGCACCAGCTTCCCCACCGCCGCTCACCTCGCCTCCTACGCCGGCCTCGCCCCCACGACCAAGTCGTCGGGGACCTCGATCCACGGCGAACATGCACCCCGCGGCGGCAACCGGCAGCTCAAGCGGGCGATGTTC
>NZ_JBEYXP010000137.1:0-1191 GCF_040704615.1 Streptomyces sp. NPDC046862
CTAGTGACCTGGTTCGGAGATGCGTGAGCAGTAACGGCAGATTCGGTCGAGGATCTGGTCGGCCGTCTTGGCCCACTTGAAGGGCCTGGCCTGGTCGTTCCAGACCTTGATCCAGTCCTCAAGTGCGGCCTTGAGGTCGTCGAGGGAGCAGAACACTCCCCGCTCCAGGCAGCGCCGTTCCAGTTCGGCGAACCATCGCTCGACCTGGTTGATCCACGACGAGTACGTGGGAGTGAAGTGCAGGCGGAAGCGAGGATGCGCGAGCAGCCACCTGTGCACTACCGGCGCCTTGTGGGCGGAGAGGTTGTCGCAGATCACGTGGACCGCCAGGCTGGGCTCGGTCTGGCGGTCGATCTCGTCGAGGAAGTCGCGGAAGTCCACGGCCCGGTGCTGCGCGGACAGCTTCGTAATCACTTTGCCCGTCGCGGTGTTCAGAGCGGCGAACAGGTCGACGGTGCCGTGACGGATGTAGTCGAAGCTGCGCCGCTCAGGCACTCCGGGCAGCATCGGCAGCACCGGCGCGGTCCGTTCCAGTGCCTGGATCTGCGGCTTCTCGTCCACCGCGAACACCGCAGCGTTGGCCGGCGGGGCGAGGTAGAGGCCGACGACATCGCGGATCTTGTCGATCAGAAGCGGGTCCGGAGAGATTTTGAAGGTCTCGGTCCGCCATGGCTGCAGCCCGAAGGCGTGCCAGATCCGCAGCACGCTCGCCGGCGAGATCCCCACGACCCTGGCCAGCTCCCGCTTCGACCAGTGCGTCGCGCCCTGGGGAGTCTCTTCCAGCGTGCGCACCACCACCTCCTCCACCTGGGCATCGGTGATGGTGCGCGGCACCCCCGGGCGTGGCTCGTCGCTGAGCCCGTCCAGCCTGTTGCGCAGGAATCTCGCCCGCCACTTGGTCACCGTGCCCCGGTTGATGCCCATCCGCGCAGCCACCGCGGTGTTACTGCCGCCGTCCGCGCAGGCCAGCACGATCCGTGCCCGTAACGCCAGGCCCTGCGCAGTCGTCCGGCGCCGGGCCCATCCCTGCAACGTCCGCCGCTCGGTATCGGATAACACCAGCGGCGCAAGCCTGCTGTCGCCCATCCCCACAGCAGACCGCAAACCACCAGCCCCGTCACCGCCCAAGCCGCGATCCGAAACAGAACACGACTCAAGTGGTGGCGGGAGAACTCAAAACCGGCTCACTAG
>NZ_JBEYXP010000138.1:0-1174 GCF_040704615.1 Streptomyces sp. NPDC046862
GCGGCGCCCTGATCTCCCGCACGGCGCGGGCGACCGCGTCGCCCGCCCCCTGTGGTGCGCCCAACCGGCGCGGCCCCCGCCGCGGGGGGGCCCGCTCCGATTCAGTCGCCCGTCCTCACCACGTGGCGCGCACCTGGCGGATGATCCGCCGACGCAACCGCACCCTGCGGCTGCCGTCGCGCAGCAGGCTGAGGCGATCCAGCTCCCAGTGACCGTACTCGGCATGGTCCGTCAGCAGACGTGTGGCTTCCTTGCGGGAGACCCCGCGCGGTACGTACACGTCGACAAATTCGTATTCCGGCATCGCATCTATTGTGCGGGCAGAGGCCCTGTACGGATAGCGTCTGCACTATGTCTGATGCTGCGCAGCCCACCGCTGCCGAGGTACGCGCCGCCGCCGAGGCGGTCAAGACCGCGCTCGACCGCCACCTGGCCGCGGTCGAGCAGAGGACGGGTGAGGACGACCCGGCCGTCTACGAGGCGTTCAATGAGCTGGCCGCGGCCGCCGAGGAGTACGACGAACTGCTCTACGACCGCTACGACGAGGTCACGCCCTTCGAGATCCCCGGCACGGTGCCGTCCTACGCGGGACCGGAGCCGGACGCCATCAGCGTACTGATCCGCAGGGACTACACCGTGGTGGAACCCCAGCGGCTGCTGGCACAGGCGCAGCGCGTGGAAGCCGTGGAGGAGGACCGGAACGGAGCCGGTGGTTCCGACGACTCCCTCGGCACAGCCCACGCCCTGGACATCGTGTTCGGCGAGTTCGAGGCCGACGAGATCGCCTCACGGCACAAGGAGTTCGGGCTGGAGGAGGGCGACTCCACACTGTGGGTGACGGCCCTGGACACACAGCCCGAGCCCGGCGAATGGCTGGAGGCACCCTTCGAGCAGCCCGCCGAGGACCGGGTCATCTGCCGCTTCGACGCCAGCACCAGCTTCGAAGAGGACACCGACGACGACCTGGACGACGACGTCGTCCCCGAATCCGACCTGGACGACGACGAGGACCTGGAGCGGCTCGACGCGGAACGCTGAGCCCTGTCGGCCACGGCGACGGACACGGCGGGGCGGCGGTTCTGTAAGCAGGCCGACGCACAGCGCACACAGTGACACAGGGGGGACGAAGGCGATGACGGCCGAGCTGGTCCGGGGGCAGAACCATCCGCTCCCC
>NZ_JBEYXP010000139.1:0-1163 GCF_040704615.1 Streptomyces sp. NPDC046862
CACGTGGATGAGGACCAGTCCGAGTGCGGAGTCGTACAGCTTGCCGCTGGTGGTGATGCCGGGCAGGTCGATGAGCAGGTAGAGGCGGTACAGGGGGGTGATGATGACCTGCTGCGGCAGCAGGTTGCCCGCGGTGAACACCAGCAGCAGGAAGATGTTCAGCCGGAAGTCGAAGCGGCTGACGTAGAACGCGACCATCGACGCCAGCAGCAGCGTGAGCAGCACGGCCGGGACCGCGATGATCAGCGTGTTGACGAAGTAGTGCATCATGTCCGACTGCTCGAACGCGTTGGTGAAGTTGTCGAGGCTCAGCTTGTCCGGCCAGGAGACGTAGCCCTTGTTGCTGGTCTCCGCGTACGGGCGCAGGGCCGCGTAGACCGCCCAGAGCAGCGGGGCGAGCCAGGCCAGCGAGGTGCCGATGAGGAAGGTGTGCAGCAGGATCCGGGCGGGGCGGACCGGGGTGCGCTTCTTGGCGATGAGGGCCGTGCTCATGCGCGCCGCTCCTTCCGGAAGGTCGCGATCAGGTACGGGATGATGACCGCGAGGGAGATGACCAGCAGGACGACGGCGATCGCGGAGCCGTATCCGATGCGGCTGGACTCGCCGATGATGTTGTTGGTGATCAGGATCGACAGCAGCTCGGTGCCCTGGGCGCCCTTGTTGAAGACGAAGACCAGGTCGAAGGCGCGCAGGGCCTCGATGATGGTGACGACCAGGACGACCGTGTTCGTGGGGCGCAGGGTGGGGAAGATGACGTTCTTGAACGTCTGCCACTCGTTCGCGCCGTCGAGGGCGGAGGCCTCGCGCAGGGAGGGGTCCACGCCCTTGAGGCCGGCCAGGTAGAGGATCATCATGTAGCCGGTGTGCCGCCAGGACGCCGCCACCAGGACCGCCCACAGGTTCAGGTGCGGGTTGCCGATCCAGTCGATGTAGTGGCCGGGCTTGTTGGCCCCGATGAGGCTGTTGATCAGGCCGGTGTCGGGGTTGTAGACGAGCTGCCAGACGAATCCGGTGACCGCGAGCGAGACCACGACGGGGAGGAAGAACGCGGTCTGGTAGACGCGGGTGAAGCGGATCTTCTTGTCCAGCTGGACGGCCAGGAACAGGCCCATCGGCGTCGGGATCAGGATGAGCACGACGAACCAGATGATGTTGTGCTCGAC